>NZ_JBSGFR010000066.1:0-39523 GCF_053603475.1 Actinoplanes sp. NPDC004185
CGAAACGGCGACGTCAAGCACCGCCACTCCTTCCGGAGGTCTCCCTTTCGATCAAGACACCACGCCGAACATCAACAACGTCTGTGGTTAGTACACCTAGACCAAGGTCCGGACGATCTCCAGCACGCTGTCCGCGCACCCCCACGACAGGCTGACCCCCGCGCCGCTGTGCCCGTAGTTGTGCACCACGTGCCGCCCGCCGAGCTGCACGTGCTCCAGCCGGATCTCCGGCCGCTGGGGCCGGATGCCGGTGCGATGCCCGAGCACCGGGGCCTCGGCGATGGCGGGCACGATCCCGGCGCACCGGGCGACGATCCCGGCGGCCACCTCCGGGTCCGGCTCCGGGTCGCTCTGTCCTTTGTCGGCGTTGCCGCCCAGCAGCAGCACGTCGCCCTGGGGGAGCAGGTAGGTCATCTCCTCCAGTTCCTCGGTGTGCTCGGCGAAGAACTCCCGCAC
Source organism: Actinoplanes sp. NPDC004185 (assembly GCF_053603475.1). Lineage (NCBI taxonomy): Bacteria > Bacillati > Actinomycetota > Actinomycetes > Micromonosporales > Micromonosporaceae > Actinoplanes > Actinoplanes sp. NPDC004185. Next base: position 457 of record NZ_JBSGFR010000066.1, read on the forward strand.
CCCCGGATTGCGGACCGCCACGAGCTGGCCGCGGATCGGTTCGACCTCCGGATCGGGGACCAGCTCACGCGCCCCGATCCCGCTGCAGTTGACCACCACGGGCGCGGACACCTCGCCGAGCGAGCGCACGTGCCCGATCTCCACCGTCCCGCCCGCGGCCACCAGCCGCCGCTCCAGATAGGCCAGGTACGGCGGCATGTCGATGATCGGCGCGGTGTAGCGCCAGCCGCTGGCGAAGCCGTCGGGCAGCTCGGCGGCGGCACACTCCCGGAAGCCCGGCAGATCGCGCGCCCAGCCCGGGGACGGGATGCGCCGGCGTGAGGCCTCCACGCCGGGCACGAGCCGCACCTCCGGCCGGCCCGCGTGGACCATGTCGCGGAAGACGTCGTAGCTGCGGGTGCTCCAGCTCAGCACCAGCGGATGGTTGGCGTAGATGGGGTCCCAGATCGCCCCGGCCGCGGCCGAAGTGCTCTGTTCGGGTCTGCGCTGCGCGCGGACCTGGACGCGGAGTCCCGCCTCGGCGAGCCGGACGGCCGTGGTCAGGCCTGATACACCGGCGCCGATGGTCAGGACATCGGGTCGGGCAGAGGTCATCGTCCGACGCTAACCGGGTACCGGCCGTTGTCCCGTCGAGGAACGTAAATGTACGGCGATTGCGGACAATGGCCTGCGAAGGTTGTCCGGCCCGCCCGTCAGGTGCTAGCGAACTCTACCGACTGTTCGATTCCGGATACTGAGCGTGTTGCATTCCGGGATGGGATGCGGTCCAATCGACAGGCTGGCGACACGCGTGGCACGGGGCCGCGCCGCTGGGGAGTCATCGGTCACCGCTGACCCTTGCGCGCCGTCCGGTGTCTCCCCGGTGCTCCGTACCGCCGTGCATGGGGGAGCCGAATGCTGATCGCGGGCGAGGTGCACACCGGACTGCTGCGGGCACCCGACCCGGTGACCGCCGACCAGGCCCGCCGCCTGGTGGACCTCGTGGTCGGCGAGCCGGTCCTGGTGTCCCACCGCCCCACCGCGTACGTCCGCTCACCGGAGATACCCGTCGGCGTCGACTGTGGACTGGGCTCCGCCGCCGAGGCCCGGCGGGTGCGCGGCGTCGGCACTGCCCTGCAACGGGCCGCGATCACGGGTGGCCATGTCGTGCAGGGCTCCGCGGTGACCACGCTCGTCCGGGGCGAGGGCAGTGCGAGGCAGCCCTGGTCGCACTATCTGACCCGTCCGGGCGTCATCGAGACGCTCGGCCGTACCCGGTGGGACGAGGTCGCCGCCGCGCTCGGCGGGCCCGACCGGCCGGGCGACTCCCTCGACCTGGGTGCGATGGCCGGCCGGGTGGCCGACCGGGTGCAGCGCTCGGCGTCGCGCGGTGGCCCCGTACGGTTGCGGGCGCCGCGGACCCGGCTGCGCTGGACGGCCCGGTTCGCCGGCACCGCGGCCACACCGCGGGTCCGCTACTCCGTCCGGTCCGACGACCTGCGCCTGCTGGAACTGGCGGTGCCCGGCGACCAGCCGCCGCCGGTACCGGAGCTGACCGCGCTCGCCGAGGACGTCGCCCTGCACGATTGGCTGCTCAGCACGCTGCTGGAGATCGTCGGCAAGAGCGCTCTCGGGGTCGTCGAACGCCGCGCCGCCCTGGAACGGCTGCTGCCGGCCATCGACTATCTGCTGCACCTGTGGATGCCCGCCGCCCGGGGTGCGGAGATCTCGACCGCCGTCTGGGCCGCCCTGGACCGCCGGCCCGGCTTCAGCCGGCAGTGGGACACTCTGGTGCGCCGCATCCGTGACCAGCTCTCGGTCGGTGCGGTCACGGCGCTGGCCGCGGCAGGTCCGCGGTGATGTCGCTGGTCGGACAGTCGTCCGAGCATTCGAGCGTGACCCGCAAGGCGTTGCTGACCGTGGGTCTGGGCGGGGCGACGTTCCTGATCACCAACGCGCTCAACCAGCCGCAGCACGTGCAGATCACGCTGTCCATCCTGATCGGTGGCATCGCGCTGATCCTGCGGTTCCTGGTCGACTTCGAGAACCGGCTCGCGGCGGTGGAGCAGCTCGAGAAGGACGGCATGACCGAGATGCGGGCGATGGTCGGCTCGGCCTTCTCCGAGATCAGCGAGGCCACCGAGCTCTTCGGACTGATCGAGGCGTCGGCGTTGCAGACCGACCTGGTCACCCAGCTGGTGCGCAACTCGACGCAGATCTCCCCGGCCTCGCCGCCGATCGTCTACCACTTCGTGCAGAACAAGATCAAGGAGACCTCGGACTTCCTCAAGCAGCTCGCCGAGGGCGGCACGGTCACCTACTACGGCGAGGACCGCGACTGGCTGCTGGGCCTGACCCGCAACGCCACGATGAGCATCGACGCGATCAGCATGACGGCCGTCGACCACGACCTGTGGCAGAGCGAGATCGGCCAGCGGTATCTCGACGCGCAGCGGCGGGCCGCCGGCGGCGGCAAGCGGGTGCGGCGCATCTTCGTGCTCGACTCGCCCGCGATGGCCGACGACCCGGCCATCCGGCGGGCCTGCGAGGAACAGCAGGAGATGCGCATCGACGTGCGGCTGCTGGACCGGGCGGCGGTGCCGCCACCGCTGCGGGTCCAGGTCCGGGACCTGATCATCTTCGACGACACCCTGGCGTACGAGACCAACCCGACCACCACCGCCGACCCGAAGCACGCCCAGATCGCCGAGACCCGCCTGGTGCTGACCGACTCGCGGGTCAAGGAGTGCGCGCAGCTCTTCCGGGAGCTGTGGGAGGTCTCGCGCGGCCCCGACGGCGTGCCGGTGCCCTACAGGAACGCGTAGCGGATCCGGTCGACGACCTCGCCGGGCAGGTCGACGCCTTCGCCGGTGGCCCGCTCCCGCACCTGCTCCGCGACCGTGGCGTCCACCGCCACCTGACCCAGGATCGTGCGCACGGCCAGCTCGATCGGCAGGAACCGGGCGGCCATCGCGGTGAAGGTACGGTACGCCCGGAACGGCGCCGCCCGCGGGTTGAGCTGCACGACGGCCGGCATCCGCTCCCACTCGGCCGGCACGTCGGCCACGGCCATCAGCTGCGGCTCACCGACCGGCTCGCCCAGGTGCCGGATCAGTCCGAGCCGCTGCAGCTGCCAGACGGCCGCCAGGAACGGGCACGACCAGTACGGCTGGTCCGCGGGCCCGCTCCACAGCTCGATGTCGACGAAGATGGAGTGGTTGCGTACCGCGCTCTGCCGGGGTGGCTGCCACGCGCGCGGGGCCGCCATCGCCGACGCCGGTGCCGCGCCACCGCGTTCGCCGTTGCTCAGCCAGCCGCTCACGGCCGTCGGTGGCCGGCTGCCGTTGTCACCCTCGGGTGGCTCGGCGACCAGGTGCTGGCGCACGAGCGTGGCCACGTCGACGCCGTCGGCGGTGGCGCATCCCGATTCGCGGGCCACGTAGTCGATCTCGACGCCCGCCGCCTGCGCGGCCGCAACCAGGTCGCCGATCACGGCCCGCGGTGTGCTGAAGCGGGTGAAGTAGTCGTCGATCAGGAAACACGTGCTCACCCGGGGCGGCCTCGGCCCGAGCTCCTCGGCGCACGCCCGGCGCGCGGCGTCGGCCCACGGCCGGACGGCCTCGAACTGGGCCGCCAGCCGGCCCGGACCGGCGGTGAAGTCGTCCATGTACAGGTGGCCCAGCTCGATGGACAGATGCGCGAGCGGGACCCGGCGCACCACCGGCGTGGCGCTCTGCTCGATGAACACGCCGTCGTACGCGATCACAGCCCGATCCACGCGGAGTCGTCCACGACCTTCTTCGCCAGCGCGTCGAAGGCGTCGACGGTGCGCTGGTTGGCCGTGCGGTGCAGCCACACGTCGTCGTCGGACAGCAGCTGCTCCTGCCACTGCAGCACCGGGTCGAGGGGAATCTCGCCCAGGACCGTGGTGCGCCCGACCTTGTGCCGGCTGGCCAGCTCCTGCAGCCGCCCGTTGCACACGTCGAGCCAGGCCAGCTGCTCGGGGCGCAGGCCCGCCTGATCGGGCGAGGCCAGGTCGACGACCGCCGTACGGACGAAGCGGATCGCGTCCTTGAGCGCCGAGGGGTCGTGGCCGTGCTGCACGCCGGACTCCAGGATGCCCTGTTTGCCGTGCACCAGGCCGCTCGCCGCGATGATGTGCTGCCGGGTCCAGCGGTGGTACACCAGCCAGCGGGCCTCGACGTCGGGCAGGGCGGCGGTCGCGGCGAGCACGATCTCGGTGGCGTACGACCGTCCGGCGCTGAGGTCGACGATGACCAGGTCGAACTCCTCGTCCGCCCGGACCAGCAGCTCCACACAGCGCTCCACGATGCCGGGGTGGGCCTGGAACTCGCCCTTGCCGCGGTCACCGGGGAACAGCGTCAACCGGCCGGCTCCGGCGGGCCGGCCGCGCAGCACGTCCCGCTCGGACTCGGTCCAGATGTCGATCCGCCGGGGTGCGGCGACGCCGTCCACCAGATAGCTGTGCAGGCCCTCCTCCGGCACCCCGGCGAACGCCTCGGGCAGGTCGAAGATGGCGCCGGAGGTCGGGGAGCCGAAGTCGAAGTCCAGGTAGCAGCAGTCACCGCCCTGCAGGGCGTGCCGGTAGGCCACGTTGCTGCTGGTGACCGTGCGCCCGGTCCCGCCCTTGTCGGAGGTCGCGAAGACGAGCATGGTCAGCTGCGCCCGATGGTGGCCCGGCGGGCCGCGGACAGGTGATCGAGGCGGCGCAGGACCTCCTGGGTCACCGCGACGGCCACGCCCGGACGCTCGCGGCGTACGGTGCGGGCCCGTTCCAGCTCCACGCCGATCTGCTTGAGCTCCTCGCGCAGCGACTGTCCACTGTAGGTGGATCCGTTGAGCCGCTCCCGGTCGTACAGGTGGTCGGCCTCGTTGAGCAGCTCGGCCGCCAGCTGGGCCAGCACCTCGCTGCGCAGCGGCGGCTCGTTGATCACCCGGGCCGCGGTGACCAGGCAGTCGACCACCCGCTTGGTGTAATACCAGGAGGCCTCGGTCATCTTCACGTTGAGCTGGGGGTAGGCGCCGGCCGGCTGGTCCCACAGGCCGTGCTGCGAGCCCTCGGCGATGAGCCGTTCCTGCAGGTGCTTCCACAGCTCGCCGGAGAGGTCGAGCAGCCGGCTGCGCGACGTGCCGTCCGACAGCAGACTCGCCAGGTTGAGCGTGCGCTTGAGCAGCAGCGGCGAGATGTCGGCGACCGTCCAGGCCAGCCGGGGCCCGCCCACGTTCTCGCTGCCCTCCAGCACGAAGCGCAGGCCGGGGTGGTGCACGTCCAGCGCGGACTCGCGTTCCGAGGAGCGGCGGGTGATGCGGCTGCGGTTGGCCAGCTCGTCCAGCACGCCCGCGACCCGGGTGAGATCGGCGTTGGTGGCGCGCACGGCGACCATGTTCTGCACGACCATGCCGCTGACCAGCAGGCTGAAGTAGTCGAACTCCACGCCGTCGGTGGTCCGCCAGGGCAGGTCCTCCAGCGGCCACCGGCCGGATCCGAAGGTGGCCACCGTCGCCCAGTACGAGCGGGTCAGCTCGAAGCGCAGCTGCAACGCCTGGGCCAGCTTCAGCTGGGCCTCGTCCAGCAGGCCGAGCAGCCGGGTGCGTTCCGAGGACAGCGCCTGGATGGCGTCCAGGGCCACGGTGGTGAAGTAGAGATAGGGGGCGTTCTGCGCCACGCCGGCGCGCTGCACGCCGACGTCGGAGGTGGTCTCGATCTGCGGTGCGTCGCTGACCAGTCCCCAGCTCCAGCCGCACTCGAACAGCCGGTTGGGCAGGTCCAGCTCGCTGCCCTCGGCGGCACCGGAACCGATGGTGACGTCGTCGCGGAGCCGGGCGTTGATCTCCCGCAGGGCCTCGCGCAGCTCCTCGACCACCTGCAGGGTCGGGCGGCGCTCCTGGTTGACCGTGCGGATCAGCTCCCGGCCGTACGGCTCGTCGGCCGGGAAGACATTGACGGAGAAGCTGCGCAGCAGGCCCACCATCGCGGCGGTGAGGCGCTGGCTGGCCCGCTCCTCCAGCTCGGTCACCTGCTCGATGAGCCGGGGCCGGCTGACGATCTGCCGGAAGACCTGGGTGAAGCCGAGGATCGCCAGCATCAGCGTCACCGAGATGGAGAACGAGTCCACCACGTCGAGCTCGCGCTGCTCGATCTTGATCTCCTCGCCCTCGAACTCGGGGCGGAAGTAGGAGCCCCCGGAGAAGCTCGGCGTCCCGTCGGGTGCGGTGTAGCGCTTGATGTAGGAGGTGAGGGCCTCCATCAGCCGCTGCGGCACCTGGATGTCGTCGCCGAGGGCGTCCAGCGCGTCGAGCACGTCGCGGTTGGCGGCGTCGGGATTGTCCAGCCGGAAGATCGGGATCTCCGTGGCCGGGGCCATCAGGCACAGCAGCTGCTCGGCGTCGCTGATGGAATTGGCGCCGTCCCGGCCGCCGAAGCGCCAGCCACCGTCCGCATAGGAGACACGGGCGATCGCCCGCCAGATGTCGAGGAGCTGTTGACGTGGCTGGATCTGCATCGGTGCGCCGTCACCTACCCGTCCGTGGGTCTGGTTACGCCTTCTTGAAGCCGGTGGCCACCATCATTCCGCAATAGCCGTCGCGCAGGCCCTTGCTTTCCACTGTCTGGATGGTGACACCGGCGGCCACCGGGGCCAGCGCCGACCGGACGTCGTCCTCGTCGACCGAGCACGCCGGGAAACTGCGGTTGCCGACCCGGTAGCCGGAGGAGTTTCGCATGAACGCGGCCGCGAACGGGGCCCTCGGCTTCAGCGAGCCGACGAACGAGCGGGTCGCGCGGACGAACTCGGACTCGCGGTTGGTGATCGACTCCGCGACGAAGAACATGGTGCCGATGTCGTAGCTGCCGGCGGGGAGGCTGAAGATGTTGCCCTTGGTCACCTGCGCGCGCCGGCCGAGCAGATCGAACGGGTTCTTGATCGGCTGGTAGGCCGCGCGCCCCGCGTTCATATGTGACCAGAACTGCCACCACGACGGGTGCGGCGTGAGGATCTCGGCCTCGAGCCACTGCCGGTTGGAGAAGGCGCGCTCGCACAGCGTCAGCTCGGCGACGAACGGCAGCATCGCCAGAGCCGGGTAGAGATTGGCTCCGGCGCCCACGTCGATGGCCTGGGCCCGCAACCGGCGCTGCTCGTTGGACTGGAAGAAACCGGCCACGATGTCGATGATCTGCTCGTCGTCACCGCGCAGCGAGCTGTAGTTGTGCTCGAAATACGCGGCCGAGTCGAAGACGTCCCAGGGGAAGTCGGCGTTGACCGACGGCTCGGCATCGACCCGCGGCGGCGCGATGTCGATCGCCGAGTCGAAACGCGGATCCCCTACGGGCACGAGACTTCCTCCGGCGATGGTAGCGGTCGCGGTCGTGGAAGCTGCCCCGAAATGGCGACCTACTCCACTCTAGTACTTCGGTACACCCCCGAGTTCTGCGGTGCAACTTACGACATGGCGCGGGCGATAGCACGCGCCGCGCAGCACGGTTTCCTTACATCTTGGACCACCACCCCAACGGGCGTCGCCCACTCGGGCGAACCGCTTCTCTGTTAACAATCCTTGATATTTAAGTTCATCGCCGTGAAGATATGGGGGACGGGGCAGGTCATCGATGGGTCAGGAGCGGCCATGAACAGACGTCGTACCCTTGTCGCGCTGGTAGCCGGTGCGGCCGTGACCATGGCGACGGCCGTGGCCCTCGCGCCGAGCAGCATGGCGGCGGTGAACGCCGCTCCGGTGCGCGCCGCCGCGGTGGTCTGTTCCGCACCGGCGTGGGCGGAGGGCAACACCTACACCGCCGGCACCCAGGTGACGTACGCCGGCAAGCTCTATTCAGCCCTGGTGACGCACACCGCGTACGCCGGAGCGGGCTGGAACCCCGCCGCCACCCCGTCCCTCTGGCGCGACCTCGGCTCCTGCACCGGCGGCACCCCGACGACCCCGCCGCCGACGACCCCGCCCCCGACGACCCCGCCGCCCACCACTCCGCCGCCGACCACCCCGCCGCCCACGACCCCGCCCCCGACGACCCCGCCGCCCGGCAGCTCCACCTGCGCGGTGAAGTCGCGGCCGGCCGGCAAGGTGCTCGTCGGCTACTGGGAGAACTGGGACGGTGCGAGCAACGGCGTGCACCCCGGCTTCGGCTGGGTCCCGATCAACGACAGCCGGCTCGGCCAGCACGGCTACAACGTCATCAACGCGGCGTTCCCGGTGATCCGCTCCGACGGCACGGTGCTGTGGGAGAACGGCATGGACGCCGGTGTGAGGGTCTCCACCCCGGCCGAGATGTGCGCGGCCAAGGCCGCCGGCGCGACGCTGCTGATGTCGATCGGCGGCGCGGCGGCCGGCATCGACCTGAGTTCCAGCGCGGTCGCCGACCGGTTCGTGGCGACGATCGTGCCGATCCTGCAGCAGTACAACTTCGACGGCCTCGACATCGACATCGAGACCGGGCTCACCGGTAGCGGCAGCATCACCACCCTGTCGCCCTCGCAGGCCAACCTGATCCGGATCATCGACGGCGTGCTGGCGCGGATGCCGGCCAACTTCGGGCTGACCATGGCCCCGGAGACCGCGTACGTCACCGGTGGGAGCGTCACGTACGGCTCGATCTGGGGCTCGTACCTGCCGATCATCAAGAAGTACGCGGACAACGGCCGGCTCTGGTGGCTGAACATGCAGTACTACAACGGCAGTATGTACGGCTGCGCCGGTGACTCGTACGGCGCCGGCACGGTGCAGGGCTTCGTCGCCCAGACCACCTGCCTCAACAACGGCCTGGTCATCCAGGGCACGACGATCCGGGTCCCGTACGACAAGCAGGTCCCGGGCCTGCCGGCGCAGGTCGGGGCGGGCGGCGGCTACATGACGCCGGCGCTGGTGACCCAGTCGTGGAACAGCTTCAACGGCAGCCTCAAGGGCCTGATGACCTGGTCGGCCAACTGGGACGGCTCGAAGGGCTGGACCTTCGGCGACAACGTGAAGCGTCTGCAGGGCCGATGAGCCTTCCGCGCCGTCGGGTGGTCACGCACCCGGCGGCGCGGACGGCCGCCCCGCGGTGTGACCGGGAACCCACTTCCGCCAAGTCCTTTGAATCTGAAATAGTTGACGAGTCAAAGGCGTTGTGCGGGGCAGTGCGGGACGTCAGGTTCCGCCCCGGAGCTCAGGAGCGGTCATGCAGTTCGGGATCTTCACTGTCGGCGACGTCACGCCGGACCCCACGACCGGGCGGCAGCCGACCGAGCACGAGCGGATCAAGGCCATCGTGGCCATCGCGGAGAAGGCCGAGGAGGTCGGTCTCGACGTCTTCGCGCTCGGGGAGCACCACAACGAGCCGTTCGTGCCGTCGTCGCCCACCACGCTGCTCGGCCACGTCGCCGCGCGTACCCGGCGGCTGCTGCTGTCCACGTCCACGACGCTGATCACGACCAACGACCCGGTCAAGATCGCCGAGGACTACGCCATGCTGCAGCACCTCGCCGACGGCCGTGTCGACCTCATGATGGGCCGCGGCAACACCGGGCCGGTCTACCCCTGGTTCGGCAAGGACATCCGCGCCGGCATCCCGTTGGCGATCGAGAACTACGCCCTGCTGCACCGGCTGTGGCGCGAGCACACCGTCGACTGGAAGGGCAAGTTCCGTACCCCGCTGCAGTCGTTCACCTCGACCCCGCGCCCGCTCGACGGCATCCCGCCGTTCGTCTGGCACGGCTCGATCCGCAGCCCCGAGATCGCCGAACAGGCCGCCTACTACGGCGACGGCTTCTTCGCCAACCACATCTTCTGGCCCAAGGAGCACACCCAGCGCATGGTCGGCCTCTACCGCGAGCGCTACGCCCACTACGGCCACGGCGACCCGGACCAGGCCATCGTCGGCCTCGGCGGCCAGGTGTTCATGCGCAGGAACAGCCAGGACGCGGTCAAGGAGTTCCGGCCGTACTTCGACAACGCGCCGGTCTACGGCCACGGCCCGAGCCTGGAGGACTTCACCAAGGAGACGCCGCTGACCGTCGGCAGCCCGCAGCAGGTCATCGACCGCACGCTGGGCTTCCGTGACTACGCCGGCGACTACCAGCGCCAGTTGTTCCTGCTGGACCACGCCGGCCTGCCCCTGAAGACCGTGCTGGAGCAGCTCGACCTGCTCGGCGAGGAGGTCGTACCGGTGCTGCGCAAGGAATTCGCCGCGCTGAAGCCGGCCCACGTGCCGGACGCGCCCACCCACGCCTCGCTGCTCGAAGCGGCTGCGGCGGAGACGAAGGAGAAGGTGCAGGCATGAAGCAGCGCACCCTCGCCGTGGTCTCGGCGGGGCTGAGCCAGCCGTCGTCCACCCGCCTGCTCGCGGACCGCTTGTCCGCGGCGGCGGTGACGGCGGCCGCCGGCCTCGGCGTCCAGCTGTCGGTCCAGGTGATCGAACTGCGCGACCTGGCCCACGACCTGATGAACCACCTGCTCACCGGCTTCCCGCCGGCACCGCTGAAGCGGGCCCTCGACACCGTCGGGTCCGCCGACGCGATGATCGCGGTCACGCCGATCTTCAACGCGTCCTGCAGCGGCCTGTTCAAGTCGTTCTTCGACGTGCTGGGCCAGGACGCCCTGACCGACAAGCCGGTGCTGATCGCGGCCACCGGCGGATCGGCCCGGCACTCACTGGCGCTCGACCACGCGGTCCGGCCGATGTTCGCCTACCTGCGGGCCGTGCCGGTCCCGACGGCGGTCTACGCCGCGTCCGAGGACTGGGGCGGCGACGAGAGCGAGGGCCAGCTGCGCGGCCGGATCGGCCGGGCGGCCAGCGAGCTCGCCCGCGAGATCGAGCGGCGCGAGCCGGTGACGGTCCAGGACCCGTTCGCGCTCACGACCTCGTTCGAGGACCTGCTGGCCGGCTGAGATCACCAGCTGAGATCAACTTCTGACGGCGGTCGTGCCTGGTTGCATGGTGCTGACCGTCGCTCCCGCCGATTGCCGGGTCCGTGCGTGGTCGCCCGGTGGCCGCGCCCACCGGTCCGCCGCCGGCCCGGCGGGTGCGGGACCCGCGGTCTTCGGCCTGACGGCGGGATGGATGGGGCGTCGGTGGGGTAGGAACAAGCGGGACCGAACAGGGGGCGTCATGGCGGAGATCGTGCTCATCCGGCACGGGCAGACCGAGTGGAGTGCGGTGGGCAAGCACACCTCGTACACGGATCTGGATCTGACCGGAGCGGGGGAGCAGCAGGCCCGGGTCGCCGGTGAGCGCCTGGCCGGCCGCAGCTTCGCGGCCGTCATCTCCAGCCCGCGCAAGCGGGCCCTGCGCACCGCCGAGCTGGCCGGCCTGACCGTCACCGAGACCACCGAGGACCTCGCCGAGTGGAACTACGGCGAGTACGAGGGCATCACCAGCGCCACCATCCACGAGAGCGATCCGTCCTGGTCGCTGTGGACCGACGGCGCCCCCGGCGGGGAGTCCCCGGCCGAGGTCGGCGCCCGGCTCGACCGGGTGCTCGCCCGCGCCCGCACCTTCCTGGGGCAGGGCGACGTGGCGCTGATCGCCCACGGCCACTCGCTGCGGGTGGCGGGGGCCCGGTGGATCGGGCTGCCGGCCAGCGGCGGCGGGCTGTTGAAGCTCGGCACGGCGACCCTGTCGACGCTGGGCTTCGAACACGGCAACCAGGTCATCGACACCTGGAACGGCTGAGCACCGGCCCCGGCCGAGCAGTTCGCCGCAGGGTCACGTCGGTGATCGACGCGGTGACCGCGGTGACCCGGTCGCCGGCCGGCCACACCGCGACCTGAGCGACCTCGGCCAGGCCCGGCAGGCGCCGCAGCAACCTCCGGCCGGCCCTGGCCGCGTCGAACTCTGCGCGGATCGTGCCGGCGTTGCGGGCATGGATGTCGAAGACCCGGTCGACACCAGCCGCCGACCGCAGGCGCACTGCACCCCGAAGCCGCCAGCCAACGGGTGCCGGTGCGGTCCGGGCTCGCGGTCAGCATGTGGATCGTCCGCCACCGCGCGTGGCCACGGGCCGGATGGCCGCCGTCGCTGTGATGAAGTGGGTGCGCACCCGGGCATCGAAGCCCCGTGCGAAGTCGTCGTCGACATGTCGACGAGCTGCACCACTGTTGCATCGCCCACGCGCTCGACCTCATCGGCGAGCGGTGGGCTCTGCTGGTCGTGCGCGAGCTGCTCCTGCGCCCGTTGCGGTTCAGCGATCTGCGGACGGGCCTGCCCGGGGCGGGTCCGAACGTGCTGTCGCAGCGGCTGCGCGACCTCGAACACGTCGGGGTGATCCGCCGGCATCACGATGGCCGGCGGCCGATGAGCCCGGCCGGCCGGGCCGGCGTCCGGTGCGGTGAGCCCGGCTCATCGGCCGACCGCGTCGCTCGTCGGAGCCGTCGCGGCTGACGGGCCGGTCGGCGCAGTGCGCCGGGGCCCACGCGCCAGGAAGTAGACGAACAGCACCGCCATGACCGCGACTCCGGCCCACATGGCTTGTTGCCATCCCTCCACGAAGGACTCCTGGGCGGCCCGGATCAGCGCCGGTGCCTGGCCGCCGGCGCTGCCGGCGGCGGCGAGGGCGTTGGCGATGCCTTCGCGGGCGGCGCCAGTGGCGTCGGCCGGGACAGCGCCGAGCCGCGCGTCCACGGCGTTCCGGTAGCCGGCGGAGAGGACCGCACCCAGCAGCGCCACCCCGAGGGCCGTACCGAACTCCCTGGTGACGTCGTTGAGCGCGGACGCGACGCCCTGGCGTTCGCGGGGCAGGGCGGACGTGATGGCCTCGGTGGCAGGCGTCTGGGTCAGGCCCATGCCGAGCCCCATGGCGAGCATGCCGGGCAGCACCGAGAGGTAGCCGTCCTCGATGGAGACCGACGTGGCCATCAGGGCCAGTCCCACGCCGCCCAGCAGGATGCCGGCTGCCATCGTCGAGCGGCCACCGAGGCGGGCGGCCATCCGCGGGGCGAGCCCGGAGGCCAGCATCATCGTCGCCGCCATCGGCATCAGCGCCAGCGTGGAACGCAGGCCGGACCAGCCGAGCACCGCCTGCAGGAACGGGAACAGCACCACGAAGATCCCGGCCTGCACCCCGAACACCGTCAGCAGGGCCAGGGAGCCACTGGCGAGACCACGCTCGCGGAACAGCCGCACGTCCAGCAGCGGAGCCGTCCGGCGCAGTTCCCACGCCACGAAGCCGGCCGTGCCGAGGACGCCGATCAGCAGGCTCACCAGCGTCACCGGGGCGGTCCAGCCCCGTACCGGGCCCTCGTGGAGGACCAGGACGAGGCCGACCACGGCGACCACGGAGGCCAGCGAGCCGACGATGTCGAAGCCGTGTGCCGACTCCTCGCGGGAGTCCGGGACGGACCGCAGCGCCAGGACGACGGCCACGGCGACGAGGGCGACCGGCAGCACGAACAGCCATCGCCAGTCGGCCACGTCGACCAGGACCGCCGACAGGTACATGCCGAGGATGCCGCCACCGCCGGCGACGCCGGTCCACACGCCGATCGCCTTGGTGCGTTCCCCGTCCGGGAACGTCGAGGTGATGACGGCCAGGGTGACCGGCATGATCATCGCGGCGCCCACGCCGCTCAGCAGCCGCGCGGCGATCATGACCTCGGCCGACGGGGCCAGGCCGGCCACCGCGCTCGCCGCGCCGAAGACGATCAGGCCGGCCACCAGCACCGGCCGCCGGCCCCACCGGTCGCCCAGAGCGCCGAGCGGCAGCAGCAGCGCGGCGAGGCTGATCGTGTACGTGTTGATGATCCACAGGACGGTGCTCTGCGAGGCGCCGAACGCGACCGCGATCTCCTGCTGTGCGACGTTCAGCCCGGAGACCGAGGCGATGACCGCCATGAGGGCGATGCACACCGCGACCAGGATCGCGCGGCGGCGGCGCGGGTCGTGGATGGTCGGGCCGGGGGCGCTCATCTGCCGGACCGCCGGGTGGCGCGGACGACGACGTCCTGCAGGGAGTGCCCGCCGGCCGTACGCTCGTGCTCCTCGGCGGTCGCGATGTGCCACTGAGAGCTGTCCAGGGTCGCGGTGATGTCCGCGAGCTTCACCACGGCCTTCGCTGCCGGGGAGTGCAGGTGGCCGACGATCAGCAGCGTGCCGCCGGGCGCCACCCAGCCGGAGAGGCGCTGGTAGAACGCGAGCTGCGGCATCGCCGGGTGGGCGTAGTGGGTCGTGACCAGGTCGAACCGCGTATCGGGGTACCAGGTGGTGAGGTCGGACTGGACCCACCGCACGTTCTCGGCGCCCGGCTGCTCGGCGGCGCGGGCGAGGGCAGCGGCGGAGATGTCGGCCGCGGTGACCTGCCAGCCGTGGGACGCGAGCCAGACCGCCTCGGCGCCGGTGCCGCATCCCGCGTCCAGCGCCGTGCCGGGGATCAGACCGCTCGTCTCGCGGGCCAGGTAGGGGTGGGTGGCCGGAGCCCCCGGGTGCGCCTGGTGCCAGTGGTGTTCCCAGTAGTCCCTGTCGAATTCCATACCGGTGAGCGTGCGGCCTGACCAAGCAGATGTGCAAAGTTCTTTGCCGAATGGAAAAATGAGGGCATGGATGAGGAACTGGACCGCACCCTCGACGCCGTCGGGCCCCGGCTGAAGCAGCTGCGGATGCGCCGCGACATCACGCTCACCGCGCTCGCGGAGGAGACCGGCATCTCCGTCAGCACGCTGTCCCGGCTGGAGGCGGGCCTGCGCCGCCCGACGCTGGAGCAGCTCCTGCCGCTCGCCCGCGCGCACGGCGTCACGATCGACGAGCTCGTCGACGCGCCCCTGACCGGCGACCCGCGGGTCAACCTGCGGCCCATCGCCGGCGGTGACGGAGCTGTCGTGCTGCCGCTGACCCGCAGGCCGGGCGGCATCCAGGCGTACAAGTTCGTTCTGCCGGCCGGCGACGACAACCGCGAGCCCGACCTGCGCACGCACGAGGGCTACGACTGGGCCTACGTCCTGAACGGCACGCTGCGCCTGGTCCTCGGCGAGCACGACCTCATCCTGCAGCCCGGCGAGGCGGCCGAGTTCGACACCCGCACCCCGCACTGGTTCGGGGCCACCAGCGCCGGGCCCGTCGAGTTCCTCAGCCTCATCGGCCGGCAGGGCGAACGGGCGCACATCCGCGCCGCACCCAAGTCGGCTCAGGCCGGGTGACGCGGCCGGGCCCCCGCCGACTCCAGCCGGACCGGGTCCGGGATGCCGTAGCGGGAGTCCAGGACCTGCATCGCGGCGCCGGCCGCGATCACGTCCGCGCCGAGGCTCGACAGCGTGATGCCGGCCCGCTGCCAGTCGGCCCGGGGGACCTGCGTACGGATCGCCGCCTCGGCCTCGGCCCGGTAGATCTCCGCGTGGGCGAGCAGGTCCGCGCCGGCCAGCACCACCTGGGCCACGTCCAGGGTCTGCACCAGGTTCACGATGCCGACGGCCAGCACCTGTGCGGCCGCCCGGATGTCCCCACCGGCCACCGCCCGGTCGTGGACCGCCTCCAGGCAGCCCCGCCGCCCGCACACGCACGGCGGGCCGGACAGCTCGACCACCGTGTGGCCGAACTCGCCCGCGTTCGTGTGCGACCCGCGATGGGCCGCGCCGCCCAGCCACAGACCCGCACCCACCCCGGACTCCACCATGACCAGGGCGGCGTCCCGGAAGGCCGGGCCGCGCCGCCAGGCCTCGGCGGTGACCCCGGCCGTGACGTCCTTGTCCAGGTGCACGGGCCGGCCCAGGGCCTGCTCGGCCAGCTCCCGCAGCGGTACGTCGTGCCAGTGCCGCAACCGGTGGGCGTCCCGGACGGTGCCCTGGGCGTGGTCCAGCGGCCCGATCATGCCGATGCCCACCCCGGTCAGGCGCGCGCCGAGCTCGTGCGCGACGGCGATCCGGTCCACGCCGGTCGTGAGCTCGTCCAGCAGCGTCGCGGGGGTGAAATCCGGCGGCAGGGGAGTCACCACCGAGTGCCGGACGGCGCCGGCCAGGTCGGTGAGGACGAGCCGGAGAGTACGGCGGGCCACATGCGCGCCGATCGCGAACCGGCTGTGCGGGACCAGCTCGTACACGCTCGCCGGTTTGCCGATCGCCGACCGGCGCACGCCCGCGGGCGCGATCAGGCCGTGCTCGACCAGCCGGGCCAGCACCTTGGACACCGCCTGGGGGGTCAGCCCGGTGGTGCCGGCGATCGTCGCGCGTTCGAACGCCGGCCGGGTGCGGGCCACGGCCATCACCAGGGCCTCGTTGTAGCCGCGCAGGAACGTGAGGTCCGCCATGTCGCCACTCTATTACGCAACGGCGTTGCTAAAGTCGGCCCTCGTGGAACATCTGAGCCGTAGGCACCGCTGGGCCGCCCTGCTCGCGCTGGCCCTGGGCGGTGTGGCGATCGGCCTGACCGAGTTCGCCGCGATGGGGCTGCTGCCCGAGGTGGCCCGCGACCTGCTGCCCGCGGCGTACGCCCGGTCGGCGCCGGACGCGGTGGCACAGGCGGGATGGACGATCACCGCGTACGCGCTGGGGGTGGTGGTCGGTGCGCCGACGATCGCCGCGCTGACTGCCCGCGTACCCCGCAAGAAGCTCGTGCTCGGCCTGCTGGTGCTGTTCGCGGCCGGGACCGTCGCGTCGGCCATCGCGCCGACGTTCGAGCTGGTGCTGGTGGCGCGGTTCGTGGCGGCGCTCCCGCACGGGGCCTACTTCGGCGCGGCCGGACTGCTCGCGGCCACCCTGATGGGCCCCGGCAACGCCGCCCGCGGGTACGCCGCCGTGCTCAGCGGGCTGACGGCGGCCAACGTGGTCGGCGTACCGCTGGTCACCCGGCTCGGGCAGGCAGCCGGCTGGCGGGTCGCGTACCTGGTCATCGCCCTGGTCTTCGGGGCGACCCTGGTCGCCGTGCTGATGATCGTGCCGTCCGTCGCCGCGGTGGCCGACGGCTCACCGCGGGCCGAGCTGCGCTCGCTGCGCAAGCCGCAGGTCTGGCTGGTGGCGGCCACCGCCGCGGTCGGCTTCGCCGGCTTCTTCGCCGTGGACAGCTACATCGCGCCCGTCACGACCGACGTCACCGGCCTGGCCGCGAGCACGGTGCCGTGGGTGCTGGTCGCCGTCGGGCTCGGCATGACCGTCGGCAACGCCCTGGGCGGCTGGTTCGCCGACCGCGACCTGCGGCGCAGCATGCTGATCGGCTTCGGCTCGGTGATCGCCGCGGTGATCTTCTTCGGGCTGGTCGCGGACACGGCCGCGGGCCTGTTCGCCGGGGCGTTCCTGATCGGCGCGACCAGCCTGTTCCTGGGCCCGGCGCTGCAGGCCCGGCTGATCGCGGTGGCCCCGGGAGCGCAGCTGATGGGCGCGGCGGTCAACCAGTCCGCGATGAACGTGGCCAACAGCCTCGGGGCGGCCCTGGGCGGGGTGGTGATCGCGCGCGGTTACGGCTACCTCGCCCCGACCTGGGTGGGGGTGGGGCTGGCGGCGGCCGGGCTGGGGCTGGCCGCGCTGAGCTTCACCGCCGAACGCCGGGCCCGCCGCCCGGTGACCGCCACCGCCTGACCGGCCGGGAACCGGCCGGGCATCTCGCGGTGTCACTCCTGGAAAGCTCACACTCCAGGGGTGACCGTGCGACGAATGAGATGGGCGGCCCGCGCCGCCGCGGGTCTCGTGCTGGTGACGGCCGGATGCACGTCCGGCAGCGCGACAGCTGCCACCGCACCGACGGCATCGCCCGCCTCCGGGCCGTGCCGGTCGGAGGTGACCCGCGACGCGCTGCCGCCGTGGGCCAGGGCCGGCTTCAGCGACGACGGTTCCGGTGTGCCCCATGTCTTCAGTGAGCACGGCGACCTGCTCGCCGTGCTCTTCCGGTACCCGCCCGCGTCCTCGGCCGATCCGCAGGACGGCACGAAGATCCTCTGGGTTTCCCGGCTCCCGCAGGAGCCGATGCAGCCGCTGGTCATCGAGGCGACCCTCGACGGCACGACCACCCCCCTGACCCGCGAGGTCCCCGGTGGCCCCGGCCCGTCCACGATTCAGCTGCCCGCAGCCGGCTGCTGGCGGCTGGACCTGAGCTGGTCCGGGCATCAGGACCGGATGATGCTGCGGTTCAGCTGACCGGCAGCGCGACGGTGGCCCGGATGTCGCCCAGGCCCCGCGCGATCAGCAGGTCGCCGCCCGGGCCGACCGAGTCCCACGCTCCCGCCGCCGTGTCCCACCGGCGCCACATCCGGGCGTCGGGTGTGATCGTCACCCGGGCCGAGCCGCCCGCAAGCACCTCGATGCCCTGCCAGCCGACCAGGCGCACCGGCTCGTCGGGACCGGTCGGCTGGAAGTAGACCTGCACGACCTCGCGGCTGTCCCGGGCGCCCGTGTTGGTCACCGTCACCGTCACGGCCGGGGCTTCGCCGGAGATCAGCCGGGCGTCCGCGTACTGCCAGGTGCTGTAGCCCAGGCCGTGACCCATCCAGAACGCCGGGGCCGCCGGGGCCCGGCCCGCGTAGTGGCCGCGGTAGCCGATGAACCGGCCCTCGGCGTACTCCAGCTTGCCGTCGACCGGGGTGACCGACCACGCGGGTGACGTGCCGTCGGCGGCCGGGAACGTGGTGACGAGCCGGCCCGCCGGCTCGATCTCGCCGAGCAGGGCCGCCGCTATCGCGTGGCCGCCTTCCTGGCCGGGCAGGCCGGCCCAGAGCACGGCGTCGACCCGCGACAGCCACGGCATGATCACCGGCGTGGCCGCGTTGACCACCACGACGGTACGGCGGGCCGCCCCGGCCACCGCCTCGATCAGGGCGTCCTGCGCGCCCGGCAGCTTCAGGGTGCTCTTGTCGACGGCCTCGGTCTCCTGCTCCTCGGTGAGGCCGACCACGACCACCGCCACGTCGGCGCCGGCGGCGGCCCGGACCGCGTCGTCGATCACGTCGACGGTCTCCCGGGAGGCCTGGTGGCCGATGAGCCCGAACAGGCCGGCCCCGGCGAACTGGTCGCCGGTGAGCAGGGTGACGGTCGCCTCCAGCAGCTCGCCCTCGCCGACCTCGTAGAGCTGGGTGTGCAGCGGCGGGGTGAGCACCTCCTCGCCGAAGCCCTTGCCGGAGACGCGCAACTCCGGCCGGGACTCGGTGTGGCCGACCCGGATCCACCAGTCGCCGACGCCGAGCACGCCGAGCTCGACCCGGCCGGCCCTGGTGATCCGGCCGTGCAGGACCGCGGTGGCGACGGTGCCGGTGAAGTCGTCGTCCATGCCGACCATCGTGGTGGCGTTGGCGGCGTGCCGTTGCTCCAGCTCGTTGCCGTCCGCGTCGAGCAGCGTGACCCGGATGCCGGGCTCGCCGGTGACCGGGTCGACCAGGAAGCCGCCGCGGGCCGGCACCGGCCTGGTACGGACCTCGACGCCGTCGACCACCGTGACGCGGTCGCCGAGCCGGGCGCTCAGGCCCTCGGCCACGCTCACCTGGTACGGCGGGTTGACCTGGGCCGAGCCGCCACCCATGTCGATGGTCTCGACGGCGTGCCGGCCGATCAGCGCCACGGTCCGCGCCGGCTCCAGCGGCAGGACGGCGTTGTCGTTGCTGAGCACGGTCATGCCCCGCGCGGCCAGCCGGGTCAGTTGCTCCTTGCGGGTCTCGCTGTCCGGCCCGGGCAGGCCGTCCGGGTAGTCCCGCGGCGTGCCCAGGGCGCCCACCCGCTCGGCGAGCAGCAGCAGCCGGCTCAGGTGGTCGTCGATCACCGCCTCGTCGACCTCGCCGGCGCGTACGGCGGCCACCAGCGCGTCGCCCCACGGGCCGCGCGGGCCGGGCATCACCAGGTCGAGGCCGCCGTTGGCGGCCGGGCCGGCGCTGCGGGTGGCGAACCAGTCGGACATGATCAGGCCGCGGTAGCCCCACTCGCCCTTGACGATCTCGTTGTTGACGTGGGTCTGCTCGGTGGCGGCCAGGCCGTTGACGTCGTTGTAGGCCGCCATCATCGACCAGGCGTCCGCGTCGGCGACGGCGATCTCGAACGGCAGCAGGTACAGCTCGCGCAGCGTCGCCTCGTCCACGACGCTGTCCACGGTGTTGCGGTCGGTCTCGCTCTCGTTGGCCACCAGGTGCTTGAGGGTGGCGCCGACGCCGAGTGCCTGCATGCCGCGCACGTACGCGGCCGCCAGCCGGCCGGTCAGCAGCGGATCCTCGGAGTACGCCTCGAAGAGCCGGCCGCCCAGGGGGGTGCGGTGCAGGTTGATGGTCGGGCCGAGCACGACGTGGATCCGCTGGGCCAGCGCTTCCTCGGCGAGCAGCCGCCCGGTCTCCTCCAGCGCGCTCTCGTCCCAGGAGGAGGCCAGCAGGGTGGCGTTCGGGAACAGCGCGACGATCCGGCCGCCGCTGAACTTCAGTCCGCGTACCCCGGTGGGCCCGTCGGAGAGGCGCACCTCGCCCAGGCCGATGGCCGGCTCGGCGGCCAGGGTGAACGAGGTGGCGCCGGTGAGCAGCGCGACCTTGGCCGGCAGAGCCAGGGCCTCGAGGAGGGCGGCGTGCTCGGACACGGGTGCGGTCGTCATGGAAGCCTCTTCGCCAGGGGGAGCTGACACGTGTAACTTGCTCGTGTCAGCAACGTAAAGGGCAACCCCAGCGCACGGCAAGAGGTGTCCGTCATGACAGACAGCACGATCCGCCGGGTGACCAGCGCCGACGTCGCGAAGCTGGCCGGGGTCTCCCGGGCCACTGTCAGCTACGTGCTCAACGACACCCCGCACCAGACCATCTCGGCGGCCACCCGCGGCCGGGTCATCGACGCGGCGACCAGCCTCGGGTACGCGCCCTCGGCAGCCGCGCGGGCCCTGCGCACCGGCCGCTCCGACGTCGTGCTCTGCCTGCTGCCGGACTGGCCGATCGGCCCCGAGGTCGGCACGCTGCTCGGCAACCTCTCCACCGAGCTGGCCCGCAGCGGCATGACCTTCGTGGCGCATCCGGGCAACCAGGCGGACCGGCCCATCGCGGAGCTGTGGAAGGCGATCACCCCGGCCGCGGTGCTGGCGTTCACCGACTTCTCCCCGGCCGAGATCGACGCCATGCGCGCGGCCGGGGTCGCGCTGGTCGTCGGCCTGCTCGGCCGCAGCACCTCCCCGCGCCGCGAACTGGAGGTGCCCCAGCAGCGCGTCGGCCGCCTGCAGGCGGAACACCTGGTCGAGGCCGGGCACACCACGATCGGGTACGCGTACCCGGACGACGACCGGGTACGCATCTTCGCCGAGCCCCGCCTCGAAGGCACCCGGCTGGCCTGCTCCGCCCGGGAAGTGGCCGAGCCGTCGGTGCGCGTCGTGGCCCTGGACGCCGATGCGGCGGCACCGGCCGTGCGGGCCTGGCACGACGAGGGCGTGACGGCGGTGTGCGCCTACAACGACGACGTGGCGATGGCGGTGCTGGCCGGGATGCGCCGGCTGGGCCTGCGCGCCCCGGCGGACCTGGCGGTCATCGGGGTCGACGACATCCCGGCGGCCCGGCTGGCCGTACCGGCGCTGACCACGGTGACCACCGACCAGGCGGCGGTGGCCGCCCACCTGGCCACGACGGTGCTGGCGGCGATCAACGGCCGCCCGGTGCCGCCGTCCGAGCTGGCCGGGATCGTCCAGGTCGTCCAGCGCGAGTCCGCCTGACCTTCCGCGGCCCCAGGAGCGTCAGGCGGCCTCGGCGAAGGCAGCCACGACCTGCTCCCGGTCGCCGCCTGCGGCGAGGACGGCGAGCAGCAGGATCCGGGCCTTGGCCGGATCGAGGAGACCGGCCGGGATCAGCGCCCGCCGGATCAGGTCCCGCTCGGACCCGGGATAGCTGTAGGTGCCGGTCAGGACCGGCCCGGCCAGGGTCCGCGAGGCCAGCACCACCGGCATCCGCCCGGCCAGCCCGGCCAGCGGCTCCGCCCACCAGTCCGGCAGGTGCCCGGCCCCGAGGGCGGCCACCACCAGCCCGTCCGCTGCGAGATCCCGGTCCGGCGCGTCGGCGCCCAGGGCCGCGACGATCAACGGTACGCGGGGCAGCACGGCCCCGTCCGGCCGGGCCAGCACCACCCGGCGCCCGCCCGGTCCGAAGAACCGCACCCGGCCCTCGACCACCTGACCCACCGGCCCGCCCGGCGCCGAGACGAACGCCGCCACACTGGTCGTGTGCGTCTTGCGGACCCGTGCCGCCGCGTGGATGTCGTCCGCGAACGTCACCAGCACACCCCGCCCGCGCGCTCCCGGGTCGGCCGCGACCGTCAGGGCCGCCAGCAGGTTCGCCGGGCCGTCCGCCCCGGCCACCAGCGCCGGGCGCATCGCCCCGGTCACCACCACCGGTTCCGGCCGCTCGTGCAGCAGATCCAGCAGGTACGCGCACTCCTCGAGCGTGTCGGTGCCCTGGGTGACCACCACGCCGTCCGCCCCGTCCGAGAGCAGGTCGCTGATCCGCCGCGACAGCGCCACGATGTCCCCCGGGCGCAGGGACGCACTGGGCACGTTCGCGACGTCGACCAGCGCCAGGTCGAGCCCCAGCGCGGCTGCTCCGGGCACCGCCGAGACGAGGTCGCCGGCACTGAGAGCCGGTGCGGCCCCGCCGTCGGGCGTCGCCGTCATCGCGATGGTCCCGCCCAGCCCGCACACCACGATCTTCGTCACGGCCGCCACCCTACGCACTGACAACAGACGCACAGGCTGGGCACATGGCCGCCCCAGGCGGACAGCGTTGGGTGGGAGGCAGCACGCGAAGAGCGAGACCTGGGGGTCATTGAGATGCTGGTGCAGCTGAACCGGAACGAGACCAACCGTACGTTCACCCCGAACTCCACCGCGGTGCCGGTGCCCGACCTGAACTCGTTGCGGCGCAGTCCGGTCGTCGCCGTCCTCGGCCAGCGGGGCCGGGTCGCCGCGTTGCGCGCGCACCTGCCGGCCGGCTGGGTGCTGCGGTATCCCGGCAGCCTGGACGAGGTGCGGCCCGGCGAGATCGTGCTGTTCAGCGGGGCCATCGAAGCCGATGTGCTGGCCGCGCGGGCGTTGCTGCCCGGGCGTACCCGGGTCGTCGCGCTGGTCGACGAGGACGCCCCGGCCGAGCTGGTCGCCGCCGTGCTGACCGCGGGCGCGGACGTCTGCGTCCGCGGTGGGCTGGCGGCCATCCTGGCCAGTCACCTGGTCGCCTGCCGCCGCCGGCAGCTCGCCGAGCGGTGGAGCGACCTGCGGGATTCCCTGCCGGCGTCCTGAACCGAACCGGCGCCGCACGGCGACGCCGGTCCGATCGTCGGGGACAGCGCGATCAGGACCGGGGAGCGGCGCTCCCGGTGGGAGCCAGGGCCCGGCAGGCCTCGACCGCTTTCTGGACAGCCGGGTCGTTCGTGGCCGGTACGCCCTGACCCGGGGTGACGCCGTTGTCCTGCAGGCAGTTGCGGTAGGCCGCGCTCATCCCGTTGCCCCGGCCGTTGCCGCCCGGCCGCCCGCTCGGCAGCACCGAGGCGCACGCCTGTTGGGCCTTCTCCCACGTCGCGTCGTCGACTCCGGCGGGCTTGCCGAAGCCGCCACCGGGGAAGCCGCCGCCGGGCCGGGCACTGCCGGACGGCCGCGGCATACCCGACGGGCCGCCCGAGGGCCGGACGCGGGGGCCGCCGGAAGGCATGGTGATCGTGACGCCGTTCCGGGCCAGGCACTCGGTGTACGCGGCGAAGGCGGTGTTGCGCCCGCCGCCGCCCTGGTTGTCACCGCCGGTGGCCGGGGCGCCGTCCGATCCGCCGCCGCACGCGGCCAGGGAGAACAGCAGCGCCGCGGACGCGACGACCAGCCCGGCGATGCCTCGGGGGGACGTGATTCTGAGCTGCGGCACGGTCTCTCTCCTCGTTCAAGCGGACACGACGGTCCAGACAAGACCGCTGACCTCGCCGCAACCTCCGGCCGTCCTCGGAATCAGCTGGGAGAGTGCGGCCCGGCTCCGAGGCAACTGTGAGGTGGGACCGAGCCGGCGGCGAGGACGTGCGGCAACACTTCCCGACCATGGGTAACGGCCTGACCGCCTGGCGCGGAGTGAACCGGCGGTGGGCGTGGCTGGTGGCCGGGGTCGTGGTGGCCCTGCTGGTGGCCGCCGGAGTGACCCGCGCGCTGACCGCGGGCGCGCAGGAGCGGCCGGCCGCCGTGAGCACGGTGCGGGTGGACCGGGGCGCGGTGACGATCGAGGTGGCCACGACCGGCACCGTCGAGCCGGCACAGTCCCGCAGCCTCTCCTTCGCGGTCGATGGCACCGTGGAGAGCGTCAAGGTCCGGGCGGGCACGGTGGTGACGGCCGGGCAGGAGCTCGCCTCGATCGACGACACCGACGCGGCCGAGGCGGTCGACTCCGCGCGGGACACGCTCGCCGACGCGCGGGACGCCCTGGCCGACGCCGAGGAGAGCGCCACGGCGAGCCCGGACTCCTGCGGGGTGCTGCCGGCCGCGTATGCCGTCCCGCCGACCACAACGAGCAGTCCGGCGCCGGCCGCGACGAACACCCCGACCCCGACCCGTACCGGAGCACCGACCCGGACCGCCACTCCGACCCGGACCGCCACCCCGACCCGGACCGCCACTTCCGCCCGGACCACCCCGCCGAGCCGCGCCACCGCGCCGGCCCGGCCGGGCGGCGCCGCGACGACCTGCGCCCAGGGCGGCGGCGCGAACTCAAGCGGCCGGAATTCCGGGGGCCGGAATTCCGCGGGAGACCCGGTGCTCAGCGCTCAGCAGCGGGTCAACCAGGCCGAGGTGGCGTTGCAGACCGCCGAGGACCGGCTCGAGGGCACCACCATCACCGCGCCGATCGCCGGGCGGATCCTGTCCGTCGCCGGCAAGATCGGCAGCCAGGTCAGCGGGGGCAGCGCCTTCCTCACCCTGGCCGACGTCTTCGCCATGCAGATCAGCGCCGACTTCCCGGAAGCCGACGCGGACCGGCTGGCCGTGGCCCAGAAGGCCACCGCGACCCTGGCCGACCGGACCGGTCAGGAATTCGGTGCGACGGTGGTGCAGGTGGATCCGGTCGGTACCGACGACGGCACGATGGTCCGCTACGGCGTGCTGCTCTCCTTCACCGACGCCCCCGAGGACCTGCTCGTCGGGCAGAGCGCCGCGGTCCGGGTCACGACCGGCTCGGCCGACGACGTGCTGCGGCTGCCGAGCACCGCCGTGCACGACATCGCCGGTGACACCGGCACGGTGCTGCGCGCGGGACAGCGGGTCGCGGTCGGGGTGGGGCTGCGCGGCGACCAGTACACCGAGATCACCTCGGGTCTCGCCGAGGGTGCCGCGGCGGCCCGCAGCTGGTGAGCCCGGTGCGGCCCAGCTCCCTCCGAGCGGATTCATACGCAATTCAAAGGAAGCGCTGATAGTTCTTTGCGGTGCATTCCGACAACCGCGGTTCCGTGGCCCTCAGCGATCCGCCGGCCGCCCGGGCGACCCGGGTCCTGGTCGTCGACGACGAGCCCAACATCTCCGCGCTGCTCTCGGCCACGCTGCGGCTGGTCGCCTTCGACGTGCGGGTCGCCGAGTCCGGGCACGGCGCGCTGGTCGCGATCGAGGAGTTCGAGCCGGACCTGGTGGTGCTCGACGTGATGCTGCCCGACCTGGACGGCGTCGACGTGGCCCGGCGGCTGCGCGCCGCCGGGCGGGCCACCCCGGTGCTGTTCCTGACCGCGCGCGACGCGGTCGAGGACCGGGTGGCCGGGCTCACCGCGGGCGCCGACGACTACGTGACCAAGCCGTTCAGCCTGGAGGAGGTGGTGCTGCGGATCCGGGCGATCCTGCGGCGCAGCCGGCCCGAGCTGGTGCCGGGCGACGCCGGGGTGCTGCGCTACGCCGACCTGGAGCTCGACGAGGACGCCCACGAGGTGCGCCGGGCCGGCCGGCTCGTGGACCTCTCGCCGACCGAGTTCAACCTGCTGAAGTACCTGCTGATCAACGCGGGCCGGGTGGTCAGCAAGGCGCAGATCCTGGACCGGGTCTGGAAGTACGACTTCGGCGGTGACGGTCGCATCGTCGAGTCCTACGTGTACTACCTGCGCCGCAAGATCGACAGGGCCGGTCCGCCGCTGATCCACACCGTCCGCGGCGTCGGGTACGCGCTGCGCCTGCCCCGCGGCGGCGAGGAGTGAGCAGGCCATGAGGGCCGGGCTCCGCTGGCGTCCGCGGCGGTGGGGCCACTGGACCCTGCGGGCCCGGCTCGTGCTGGTCGTCGGCGCGCTGGCCGCGATCGCGCTGATCGTGGCCAACCTGGCCGGTCTGGTGCTGATCCGCGGCTACCTGCAGGACCGCATCGACGAGCAGCTGGTCGCCATGTCCCGCCCGTTCGCCGGGTCGCAGCGCCTGGCCCTGCCCCCACCGAACGGCGCCACGCCGCGCAACCGGCAGCTGCGCCTCGGGGCCGACTCGGTCGTCTACATCTACACGCCGGCCGGCCCGCTCGACCCCGACCGCAGTTCCGTCGCCGAGGCGCAACGGCCCCCGGTCGCGCCGCTGGCCGAGGTGCTGGCCCACGCGCGGGCCGGGCGGCCGTACACCGTCCCGGCCTCGGACGGCAGCGCGGACTGGCGGCTGCTCGCGGTGGCCGTCGCCGGCACGGGCGGGGTGGCGGTCATCGGATCGTCGCTGGTCGAGGTGGAGGAGACCGGCGACCGGCTGCTCCTGATCGACGGTGGGGTCACCGTGCTGGTTCTTCTCCTGCTCAGCGCCGGGGCGGCGTTCGTGGTGCGGCTCGGGCTGCGGCCGCTGACCGAGATGGAACGCCTGGCCACCGACATCTCGGCGGGCAACCTGTCCGGCCGGGTGGCCGACACCGACCCGCACACCGAGCCGGGCCGGCTCGGCGGTGCGCTCAACCTGATGCTGGCCCGGATCGAGGCCGAGGTCTCCGCCCGTACGGCCTCCGAGCAGCGGCTGCGGCAGTTCGTCGCGGACGCCTCGCACGAGCTGCGGACCCCGCTGACGTCCATCCGGGGCTTCGCGGAGCTCTACCGGCGCGGCGGCGCCCCGCCCGGCCCGCAGCTCGACGAGACCATGAGCCGGATCGAGGGGGAGGCCGGCCGGATGGGTGTCCTGGTCGAGGACCTGCTCGTGCTGGCCCGCCTGGACCTGGAACGGCCGCCGGTGCGGCGCCCGGTGGACCTGCTGGAGATCGCCGCCGACACCATCCGGGACGCGTACGCGCGGATGCCGGACCGCCCGGTGCGCCTGGCCGCCCTGGACGACGACTCGGACACGTTCGTGCCGCCGACGGTGCTGGGCGACGAGCACGGGCTGCGCCAGGTCGCCACCAACCTGGTCGCCAACGCGTTGCAGCACACCGCGGCCGGGGTCCGGGTCACCGTACGGGTGGGACGGGTCCCCGGGCACCGCCCGGCGCCCGGGGCCGTGCACGCGGGGACGGTCGTCACCGGCGTACCGCTGGCGGTGCTGGAGGTCGGCGACGACGGCCCGGGCGTGCCCGCCGAGCACGCCCCGCGGGTGTTCGAACGGCTCTACCGGGCCGATTCGAGCCGCAGCCGGGGCCGGGGCGGGGGTTCCGGGCTGGGGTTGTCCATCGTCGCGGCGATCGTGCGGGGTCACGGCGGCTGGGTCGAGCTCGATCCGCCCCGGGGTCGCGGGGCCAGGTTCCGGGTCCTGCTGCCCACCTCGGACGCCGACGCCGGCTGACGCGGGTTCCGAGGTGGCTCCCAGCCAACCCCGAAGCTCCTCCGAGCAGACGTCGCCACAGTGTCGGTCATGCCTGCGCCCCGTCTGGGTTCCCTGCGCCGTCCCCCGGTGGCGGTCAACGCCGTCCTGGTCCTCGCGCTCGTCGCCGGTGCCTTCTGGGCGTACGAGATCGTGTCCGGTCCGGACAGCGGTGACGCGGCTGCCGCGTCCGTGCGGTCCGTACCCGTCCAGCAGGGCACTGTCACCGCCACCGTCACCGCCGACGGCTCCCTGGAGAGCGCCAGCTCAGCCGGCGCGAGCTTCACCACCGGCGGCACCGTCACGTCGATCTCGGTCCGGGTCGGTGACAAGGTCACCAAGGGCCAGGTGCTGGCCAAGGTCGATCCGGCGGCCGCCCGGCGGACCCTGGCGGCCGCCGAGGCCGACCTGGACGCGGCCCGGGACGCGCTGGACCGCGCCGAGGACGCCGGCTCGGACACCTCGTCGGCGCGCAACGCGGTCACCCAGGCCGGGCTGGCCGTGGACGAGGCCGGCGCGGCGGTGGCCGGGACGACCCTGAAGGCGCCGATGGCCGGCACCGTGGTCGCGGTCAACGGGACCCTCGGCAGCTCGTCGTCGGGCTCTTCTTCTTCCTCCTCTTCCGCCTCATCCTCGTCGTCCGGGGGCAGCCCACCCGGTGGCAGCTCGTCCTCCTCCTCGGCCAACTCGTCGAACAGCGGCTTCATAGACCTGGCCGACCTGGGCAAGCTCCAGGTCACCGCCGCCTTCGCCGAGGCCGACGCGACCAAGCTGAAGGAGAAACAGGCGGCCACCGTCACCTGGAACGCGCTCAGCGGCACCCGGCAGAGCGCGCAGGTGGTCGCCGTCGACCCGCAGGCCACCACGGCCGGCAACGTCGTCACCTACGGCGTCACGCTGAGCCTCGACAAGGTCCCCACCGGCGCCAAACCGGGCCAGACGGTCTCCGTCTCGGTGGTCACCGGCCAGGTCAGCGACGCGGTCTACGTCAACGCGGCCGCGGTGACCACGGCCGGCAACCGGCACACCGTGACCGTGCTGGCCGACGGCGTCCAGGAGGTCCGCGCGGTGGAGATCGGCCTCGAGGGTGACCAGGCCACCCAGATCACCTCCGGGCTGACCCCGGGGGAGCAGGTCGTGATCACCACGCCCAGCACGACGACCGGCGGAACCACCGGCGGCTTCCCGGGCGGCTTCACCGGCGGCGCGCCGGGCGGCGGCCCGGGCGGCGGGTTCCCCGGCGGCGGTACGGGCCGGGGGCACCCGATGAGCCGGCCGGTGCTCGAGGTCCGCGACCTGACCAAGATCTACGGTACGGGTGAAGCCACCGTGCACGCCCTGCGCGGCGTCTCGATGCTGGTGGAACGGGGCGACTACGTGGCCGTCATGGGCTCGTCCGGCTCCGGCAAGTCCACCCTGATGAACATCCTGGGCGCGCTCGACGGGCCCAGCACGGGCAGGTACCGGCTGGACGGCGTCGACGTCGGCCGGCTCGCCGACCAGCAGCTGGCCCTGGCCCGCAACCGGCTCATCGGCTTCATCTTCCAGGCGTTCAACCTCATCCCGCGGACCTCGGCGGTGGCCAACGTCGAGCTGCCGCTGGCGTACGCCGGGGTCCGGCCGCGGCAGCGCCGGGAGCGAGCGATGGCCGCCCTCGAGGTGGTCGGGCTGGCCGACCGGGCCCGGCACGAGCCCAACCAGCTCTCCGGCGGTCAGCAGCAGCGCGTCGCGGTGGCCCGGGCGCTGGTCACCGAGCCGGCCCTGCTGCTGGCCGACGAGCCGACCGGCAACCTGGACACCCGTTCCACCGCCGACGTGCTGGAGGTCTTCGACCAGCTCAGCGCGGCCGGCCGGACCATCGTGCTGATCACCCACGAGCCCGAGGTCGGCGACCGGGCCAAGCGGCTGGTGCGCCTGGTGGACGGCCGGATCGTCACCGACGTACGCCAGTCGCCGCTGGACCGGGTCCCGGCCGGCGCCCCGCAGGGACGGCCCAGCCGATGAGTTTTTCGGAGGTCGTCCGGTTCGCGCTGCGTGGGCTGTCGGCGAACAAGCTGCGCTCGGCGCTGACCATGCTGGGCATCCTGATCGGGGTCGCCGCGGTGATCCTGCTCGTGGCGGTCGGCAACGGCTCCGCGCAGGCGATCAACCAGCGGATCGAGGCGCTGGGCACCAACACCATCACAGTGATGAGCGCCGGCCGTGGCGGCTCCACCAGCACGGCGCTGACCACCGCCGTCGCCGACGCGCTGATCGACCCGGTGCTCGCCCCGGACGTCGCCTCGGTGTCCCCGGTGGTCAGCGCCGCCGCGACGCTGACCTACGAGGGCACCGACCACGACGTCAGCCAGTTCGTCGGCACCACGCCGACCTGGTTCGCCTCCTCCAACACGCCGGTCGGCACCGGCGCCGGCTTCACCGCCGACGACGAGGCGCAGGGCCGCCGGGTGGTGGTGCTGGGCCGGACCGCGGCCGAGGAGCTCTTCCCCGGCACCGACCCGCTGGACCAGCAGGTCACCGTCGGCGGCGCGCTGTTCACCGTGGTGGGCGTGCTGGCCGAGAAGAGCTCGACGGGCTTCCAGGACAGCAACGACACGGCGATCGCCCCGCTGTCCGCGGTGCGCCAGGTGCTCACCGGGTACGGAGCCCTGACCTCGATCCTGGTGCAGGCGCGCAGCCCGGACCGGGTGGACGCCGTGCAGTCGCAGGTGGCCATCATCCTGAACCAGCGGCTGGACGTGTCCGCCGGTGCTACCACGCCGTACCGGATCCAGAACGCCTCGCAGCTGCTCGCCACCCAGACCGAGACGGCGGACACCTTCACGACTCTGCTCGGCGCCGTCGCCGCGATCAGCCTGCTCGTCGGCGGGATCGGCATCACCAACATCATGCTGGTCACCGTCACCGAGCGGACCCGCGAGATCGGCATCCGCAAGGCCCTGGGCGCGCCCCGCCGGGTGATCCTGACCCAGTTCCTGATCGAGGCGACCCTGTTGAGCGTGCTGGGCGGCACGCTCGGTGTCGCCGCCGCCCTGATCGGCAGCAGCTTCCCCATCGTCGGCGTGAAACCGGTGATCGTGCCCAGCTCGGTCGGGCTCGCCCTGGGCGTGTCCATCGCGATCGGGCTGTTCTTCGGCGGCCTGCCCGCCGCCCGCGCCGCCCGGCTGCGCCCCATCGACGCGTTGCGCTACGAGTGAGGACCCCGTGACTCCTTCTTCCGACGACACCACCGTCCTGTCCGCCGTCCCGGCCAGCCCGGAGCCGTTCGACGACCGCGACGACGGCCTGGCCAGTGCGCTGGCCAAGGCGGCGCCGCGGCGCTGGTGGAACCGCGGCACGCTGGTGCTGGGCGCGTTCGCGCTGCTGCTGGGTGGTTTCCTCGGCGGCCTGGAGGTGCAGAAGCACTACGGCACCGACACCGGCACCGCGGCGCCCGGCCGCACCGGTGCCCGGACCGGCGGCTTCCCCGGCGGAGCCTTCGGCGGCGCGGCGCTGCCCACGGCAGCCGCGACCGCCGCGGCCGGGCCGACCACCGGCAAGGTCAAGCTGGTCAACGGCACCACCATCTACGTGGAGACGGCGGACGGCGAGGTGGTGACGGTACGGACCGGCGCGGGCACGACGGTGCAGGCCGCCACGAAGGGCACGCTGAAGGACGTCAAGGCCGGTGACACCGTCAGCGTCCAGGGCACGGCCGACCGAGAGGGCACCGTCACCGCGACGACCGTCACGGAGAGCAAGGGATGACCCGGCCGGTGATCCGTGGTGTCATGGCCTCGTGAGCCGCGCTGTCGAGCAGAGCAACCGCCGGATGCTGCGGGCCCGCGACGCCATGGACCGCGCGTACGCGCAGCCGCTGGACGTCGCCGCCCTGGCCCGGATCGCCCACGTGTCGCCGGCGCACTTCACGCGGACGTTCCGGGCCACCTTCGGTGAGACGCCCCACCGCTATCTGCAGCGCCGCCGGGTCGAGCGGGCGATGTTCCTGCTGCGCGAGACCGGCGAGAGCGTGACCGACATCTGCTTCCGGGTCGGCTTCGGCAGCCTGGGCACGTTCAGCCGCACCTTCCGCGACATCGTCGGCCGGTCGCCGCGCGACTACCGCCGGCAGGTCACGGCGACCGGCGTGCCCACGTGCTTCACCAAGGTGTGGACCCGGCCGAGTGATCAGTTTCGGAGAAGTTCCGCACCGGCCGGGCCGCTAGCGTGAGGCCCATGTTCACCGCGATCACCCATTCCCAGATCTACGTCCTGGACCAGGACGAGGCCCTCGGCTTCTACGTCGGCAAGCTCGGCCTGGAGGTCAGCTCCGACGTCGACCTCGGCTTCATGCGCTGGCTCACCGTGCAGGTGCCGGGCCGTCCGGAACGCCAGATCCTGCTGGAGAAGCCGGGCGGCCCCTCGATGTCCTCCGAGACCGCCCAGCAGGTCCGCGAGCTGCTGAGCAAGGGGGCCACCGGCGGCCACCTGATCTTCAGCACCGACGACTGCCGCAAGACCTACGAGACCCTCAAGGGCCTCGGCGTCGAGTTCACCGACGAGCCCACCGAGCGCCCGTACGGCATCGACTGTGGCCTGCGCGACCCCTTCGGCAACGCGATCCGGTTCACCCAGCCGCTGTCCTGAACGACCGGCGCACGGCCTCGGGCATCACGACAGAGCTGAGCGCGGACGCGGCGGACGCGCTCAGTGCCGAGGCCGGCGCCGGATCGAAGGGCGAGCCCTCCGGCCGGCACACGGTGCCCGCGGCCGGCACCCGGCTGGTCAGCAGATACCGGGTCACCTTCGTGTCCACGCAGGTGTTGCCGGCGATGAAGTAGGCGGCGTGTCCCCACCCGGCGTAGGACAGCAGCCGGGAGTTCGGCAGCAGCCGGGAGGCGGCGACAGCGCCCTGGTAGCGGGTGGCCGGGTCGAAGTAGTTGCCGACGACCAGCACGGGCGCCGCGGTCCGAGCCGTCCACGGGCCCAGGTGCCGGTCCTGTCCGGCGGTACGCGGCCAGGAGCCGCAGGCACTCCAGGCCCAGTTCCAGATCCGGCCGAAGTAGCCGTAGCGCTGCTCGGCGCGATCCGCGGACCGCTGCCAATCCGCCAGGGACCGCGGGTTGACGGTGTCGGAACAGGTGACGCCGGGGGAGCCCTCCACGTCGTTCGGATACTCCTCCTGCGGCTGGGCGGCCAGGCCGAGCCCGGCGCGGACGGTGGCGAGCCGCTGCCCGAGGACGGCCGGCGTCAGCTGATCGTGCACGGCGTCGAGGAAGAAGGCCAGGTCGGGCCAGATCTGCGGGCTGTACAGGGCGCCCAGCGTGGTGGCGATCAGGTCGCTGTGGGTGAAGGTGTAGGTCTCGCCGGAGAACGGGTCGACGATGGTCGCCGGGTGCCCGCGCAGGCGGTGCGCCAGTTGCGCGTACCGCTTGCTCGAGTCGCCGGAGAAGGCGCAGTCCGGACCGGCCGCGTCGCACAGCCGGAAGAACTCTTCCAGGGTCCGCCCGGCGCCGTCAGCGCTGGCGATCCGGGTGCCGACCGGCACGGTACGGGCGTCCCGGCCGTGCCCGGTGGACCAGGCCACCGGATCCACCACAGCGTCGATGACCAGGGCGCGGACCCGGGACGGGAACAGGTTGGCGTAGTTCTGCCCGAGCAGCGAGCCGTACGAGTAGCCGAGATAGCTCAACTTCTTGTCGCCGAGCAGCTCGCGCAGCAGATCCATGTCGCGGGCCGCGTCGGCACTGGACATGTGGTGGAGAATGGCTCCGCCGTGCCGGGCGCAGGCGGCGGCGAGCTGGTCGTCCGACACCCGCTGCCGCCGCTCCTCGGCCGTGGTCTCCGGGTACGCGAACGGCGGCAGCACCGCGATCGCCTGCTCGAAGGTGTCGAAGCAGCGCAGCGGTGTGCTGCGGTAGATGCCACGCGGATCGAAGCCGACGATGTCGAAGCGGGCCTGCACCTCGGCCGGCAGGCTCCGGGCCACCGCCCGCGCGAAGTCCACACCGGACCCGCCGGGACCGCCGGGGTTGAGCAGCAGCGAGCCGATACGCCGCGCCGGATCGGCGGCACGCAGCCGTAGCAGTGAGATGCCGATCTGCACGCCCCGCGGCCGGTCGTAGTCCAGCGGGGCCGGCACGGTGGCGCACTCGAACCCGTCCTCGCACGCCGCCCACGCCACCCGGGGCGCGGGCGCTGCGGCGGCATGGGCCGGAGAGAGCGGAACTGTGGTGAGGGCGGTAGTGACGGCGGCAGCGATTGCGATTCCGCGGCGCCATTGCTTCGGATGGGTCATGAGCACTCCCATGACGGGTCGAGTGACTGACTTCCTTCGCGAGCTCCGTCGCCGACGATAGTCGTCACTGTCTATATGGGTCACGGTCCGCCGCAGGGCGAGTGTGCCGGATCCACCGATGGTGCCGCCCTCCGTCCGGTGGTCTCCTCATTGTCCGGGTCGCGGCAGGTCGAACAGTGCGGAGCAACGGTGTGATGAGAGCAGGGCCGGCGAGCACGCCACGGACAGCGGTGGTGCTGGGCCTCGTACTGCTGGCCATGTCAAGCTGTGCGAACCCGCTTGCGAAAGAGCCCGCCGCCGGGAAAGCGTGGGTCGGCACGTCGTCGACCTCGACAGTCATGGTCCAGATGACCCGGACGGACCAGGCCCTGACCGGCACGCTGGATTCGACATCGGTCGACGATGAAGCGGGGACGAGCGTGAAGCCGACCCATCTCGCCTTCACCGGCACCGTGCAGGACAAGGCGATCACCCTGTCGTTCCCCGGCGGCCTGGGCACCTTCACCACGTTCACCGGCACCCTCACCCCGTCGGTGCTGACCCTGCAGATTCCGCAGGACGACGGGTCCGTCGCGCCGATCGAGCTTCGGCCCGGCACCCTGAACGACTACAACGAAGCCGTGGCCGCCCTGCAGGACCGGGCCGATGCCAACACCGCCGAGCAGGCCCAGGCCGCAGCCGATCAACAGGAGGCTGATCAGCGGAGCCGTCAGGAGACCGCGATAACGTCCGCGGCTGACACCGTCATCTCCGATCACTCGGCATTGAGCTCGGCGCTGGCCGAGCCGCCGTCGTTCAGCTCGTTCGCCACCCATTTACGGGAAGCCGAGAAGAACCTGGCGGCGGCCAGGAAGAACGCCGCTGCGGCCGGCCGGAAGAGTGACACCTATGACGCTTGCAGCGCGGCCTACGACGCCCAGAGCTCGGCCTACGACGTCGCCAGCAACGGCTACGACATCGACAGCGACGTCAGTGACCTCGCCACCGCCGTCGGCGACATCAAGCAAGCCGTCACGACCCTCCAGGACGACCTCGCCGGCTACGAGGAAGCGGTCGCAGGACTGCCGGGCCTCACTCCTGCTCGCCGTCCGGACGTCAGCGGCATCAACGCCACCCTGAAGAGGGCCGCCACCAAGACGGCGGCCTGGACCGGAACGGGCAAGTCCTACCAGCGTCAGGTGGCCGGGCTGATCAAGAAAGCCACGACGGTGGCTGAGTCCGCGCAGAAGAAATACTGCGGATGACGCAAGCCCCGACCGGTCGCGGCTAGCGCGGCGCCGGGCGGACCGTCAGGATCTGCTCGGCCCGGCCGACCGGGCCGTCCAGGTCGTGCAGCGTCGTCGTGGTCAGGCCGTGACCGCGCGGACCGAACACCACCGACGTGTCCAGGCCGACCCAGCGCCCGCGCGGCTGCCGGTGCAGGTGGATCGTCAGGTCCAGGTTGGGGAAGAGCCATTCCTTGGGGGACTCGCGGATCGCGATCCCGTTGGCCGTGTCCACCAGGGCCACGAAGCTCGCCAGGTCGCTGACCGGCTCACCCGCCACCAGCTCCAGCCCGGTGGAGATCCAGGCGGTGGTGCGGCCCGGCCGCACCGGGCCGATCGGGCGGACGTCCAGCGTGGTGATGAACTCGCCGGGCCACGCGTCGGACATCGGCCACCTCGGCACCGACTCCGGGCCGGGCAGGGTCGCGACCCCGCCACCGGACACCCCGGCCGTGTCCAGTTCGGCCAGGCGCCAGACCCGGGCCCGTACGGCGGGCCGGCCCCGGGCGATGACGACGGCCTCGAGGAGTTCGATGGTGCGTCCCGGCCGTACCGTCTCGACCTGGATCTCGAAGTCCTCCAGCTTGAGCACGCCGAGGATGTCCATGCTGACCCGGGCGACCACCAGGCCGTCCGGGCCGCGGGCGGCGGTGAACTGCTCGACCGCGTGCACGATGAGTCCGGTCATCGGGCTGATGTGCTGCTCGTCGACGGCCCAGGCGCCGCCGGTCGCGGCGGTGGGCCGGAACCGTCCGGTGCCGGCCCGCTCAAAGTAGCTGATCATTGCCTGACCCTACGGGCCGCGCTGGGCGTGGATCCGGCCGCCCGGGGACCCGTGGCCGGGAAGAACCGGGGCGCCGCCCGGGTCCGGCCGTAAGAAAAATGACATATGCGCAAGCATTGATGCTTGGCGGCCGGGTTCCTAGGCTGAGCATGCTCGATCAGGTCTAGCTGGGGAGTCGGCCCTGGATACGCGCGTGCAGCCCGGCACGCCCACCCTGTTCGGCCGGGCGTCGCTGCTGGCCGCGGTCGAGGCCCGGCTCGGCGCCGGTGGCGGGGTGGCCTTGCACGGGCCGGAGGGGATCGGCAAGACCGCGCTGCTGGACGCTGTCGCGGCCGCGGCCTCCGCGCGGGGAGAGCTGGTCGTGCGGCTGCGGCCTGCGCCGGCTGAGCGCCGCCTGCCGTACGCGGGCATCGCCGACCTCGTGGCGCAGCTGCCGGCGGCGTCCCTGACCGCCCTGCCGCCCGCCCACCGCACCG
The DNA here is from genome assembly GCF_053603475.1 of Actinoplanes sp. NPDC004185. NCBI lineage: Bacteria > Bacillati > Actinomycetota > Actinomycetes > Micromonosporales > Micromonosporaceae > Actinoplanes > Actinoplanes sp. NPDC004185. Next base: position 36,845 of record NZ_JBSGFR010000066.1, read on the forward strand.
CCCTGGCCGTGTTGCGCCAGGGCACGGCTCCGCGCGCGGGCGCTCCCGCCCTGGCCCGCCGGCTCGTGCTGCCCGGCCTGCTCGCGCACTGCGCCCGCGCCCAGTGGGTGCTGCTCGTGATCGACGACGTGCAGTGGCTCGACGCCGAGTCCGCCGAGCTGATCGGTTTCGCCATGCGCCGGCGCCCGGGTCCGCGGGTGCGGGTGGTCGCCGCCCAGCGGTTCCCCGACCCGGCCGGCCGGCACCGGGCGGCCCGGCTCTGTCCGGCGCCGGTCGCCGATCTGCTGGTTCCGCCGCTGGCCCCCGACGAGCTGACCGCGTGGCTGGAGGCGCGCGGCCTGCCCTGCCGGACGGCCAGCCGGTTGCACGAGGCCAGCGGGGGCAATCCGTTCCTGGCGCTGACCCTGGGCGGGGCCGTCACCGCCGGTCCGGCCTGGCGGCCCGCGCCGCTGCCCGAGCCGGCCCGGGCGCTGTTGCGGCGGCGCCTCGACGCGCTGCCCGCGCCCGTCATCGGCACCCTGCTCGTCGCCGCGCTGGCCACCGAGCCGACCGTCGCGGCGCTGATCCGGGCCGGTCACGAGGACGCGGACCGGGATCTTCGCGCTGCCGCGACCGCCGGTCTGATCGAGGTGCACGGCGGGACGATCCGGTTCGTGCCGCCCGCGCTCGCCGCCGTGCTGGCCGAGGACGCCGGGGCGGCCCGGCGGGCCGGGGTGCACGACGCGCTGGCCAACGCGGCGCTCGACGAGACCGACAACGTCCGGCACCGGGCGCTGCGCAGCGGCCGGCCGGACGCCGATGTGGCCGTCGATCTGGTCGCCGCCGCCGAACGGGCGCTGGCCCGCGGCGACGGGCGCACGGCCGCGGAGCTCTATCTGCTGGCGGCCGACCGGTGCCCGCGCAGCCTGGCCGCCGAACGCTTCGACTGGCTCGTCGCCGCGGCCGGCACGGCCCTGACCGCCGGGGTGCCCGCGCTGGCCGGGCGGGCCGCCGAGACGGTGCTGGCCGCCGCCGACTCGCCGGCCCGGCACCGGGTCACCGCCCGGCTGGTGCTGATCGACCTGGCCGGGCAGGCCCTGGCCGACATGGGGGAGACCTTCGCCGCCGCGCTGCACGAGGCCGGCGACGACGTCACCTTGATCGGGCCGGTGCGGCTGCGGCTGACCTGGGCGGCGATGCTGGCCGGGGATCCGGGCACGGCGGCGGACTGGGCGGTGGGCGCGGCCGCGGCGGCGCGGCAGGCCGGTGATCCGGCGACCGGGGCGATGGCGCTCAGCGCGCTGACCCAGATCCAGCGGATCCGCGGGGAACCGCGCTGGAGCCGCACCCTGGAGCAGGCTCTGGCGCTGCCGGCCCCGCCGGCGCCCGGCTGGCTGCACATGGGCCCGCGTTATCTCGCCGCGCGTTTCGCCATGGTCGACGACCGGCTCGACGAGGCCCGTGCCGAGCTGCTCACCCTGCTGGCCCTGGCCGAGCACGACCGCACCGGGGAGGCGCTGGTCGAGGTGCTGCGCAGCCTCGCGGAGGTGGCGACCCGGGCGGGCCGCTGCCGCGATGCCCTGCGGTACGCCCACCGGGCCGTCACCGCCGCCCAGCGGGCTGGGCTGAGCCCCGGGCCGACCTGGTACACGGCGGCGGTGGCCGAGCTCGCCGGGGGCAGCCTGGTCGCCGCGGCCGGGTACGCCCGCCGCGGGGTGCGCGCCTCCGAGCAGGAGGGTGACAGCCTCTACCTGCGCCGCAACCTGCACGCCCTGGGCCAGGCCGAGCTGCGCGCCGGTGAGACGCGGGCCGGGGTCGCGGCGCTGCGCCGGCTGCGCGAGCCGGCCGGTGGCGCGACCGATCCGATGATCGTGCGCTGGCGGGGCGACCTGGCCGGTGGGCTGGCCGCCCTCGGCGAGCACGACGAGGCGGCGCGGATCCTCGCCGAGGCGCGGGCGGCGGCGGCCCGGCTGGGCGACAGCCCGGGAGTCACCGGCTATCTGGACCGGGCCACCGCCGTCGTGCTCTCCGAGAGCGGCCAGGCCGACGCGGCGGTCGAGCTGTCGGCGGCCGCGGCGGCACATTTCGCCGGCCTGCGTCAGCCGATCGAGCAGGCCCACGCGCTGCTGGTGCAGGGTGGGGCCGAGCGGCGCCGGCGCCGCTACGCGGCCGCCCGGGTGGCGATCGGCGCGGCGCTGGCGTTGTTCCTGGCCGCCGAGGCCAAGCCGTGGACCGAGCAGACGGAACGCGCCCTGGCCCGCACCGAGGGCAGTTCCGCGCCGCCGGCCGACCTCGGGCTGACCTCCACCGAGGCCCGGATCGCCGGGCTGGTCCGTGACGGCGCGAGCAACCGGGAGATCGCCAACCAGCTGTACCTGAGCGTCAAGACGGTCGAGGCGACCCTCACCCGGGTCTACCGCAAGCTCGGCGTACGCTCGCGCACCCAGCTCTCGTCCCGGCTGCCGGCGGCCGGGCCCGTACCGACAAGGGTTTTCCCTGATTCGGTGACGGTCGTCGATGCATAGCGTCACTGCTCAGTCAGCCTGGTGCCTCCCGACCCCGGGACACCGCGCCCAGGCCTCGCCCTGACCGGGTCGAGTAAAGGAGTACGAGCGTGGGACGTCAGAAACTCATCACAGCCTCGGTGGCCCTGGCCACCGGCGCGGCGCTGGCGCTGGCGGCGACGCCCGCCGGCGCGAG
>NZ_JBSGFR010000067.1:0-38795 GCF_053603475.1 Actinoplanes sp. NPDC004185
GCGTCGATGGTGTAGATCCCGCTGACGCATTTGACCAGCGTGGACTTTCCGGCACCGTTGTCGCCGACGAGCGCGGTCACCTCGCCGGGGTAGACACTCAGTCCGACATCGTGCAGGACCTGGACGGGACCGAAGCTCTTGTCGATCCCGCGCAGCTCCAGAAGAGGTGTCGCGGCCACGGGTGTTTCTCCTTCAGTCGATGCGGCGCCGCCCACGCCCGGGCGGGGCATGGACGGCGCCGTCGGGCCCGAGGTGGGGTCAGCTGACGCCGTTGTCCGTGCAGAGCTTGGCGAAGTCGCCGGTGCACAGCTGTTCCTTGGTGACGAAGCCGTCCGCGACGACGTCCTTCACGCTGTCCTTGAAGATCGACTTCGGGGGCAGCAGCACCGACGGCACGGCCGCCTTCGACTCCGGGTCGGTGATCGTCTGGGCGACGTCCTTCTTCTGCCCCTTGGCGAGCGAGATGGCGAGGTCGGCGGCCGCGTCGGCCTCCTGCTTGATGGCCTTGTAGACCGTCATGCACTGGTCGCCCGCGAGGATGTTCTGCAGGCCCTGCACCGTCGCGTCCTGACCGGTGACCGGCACCTTGCCGTTCAGCTTGTTCTTCTTCAGCACCGAGATGACCGCGTTGCCGAGGCCGTCGTTGGCCGCCAGCACGCCCTTGATGTCCTTCTTCTCGGTCAGCATCTGCTCGAAAATGGTGCCGGCCTGCGCGTTGTCCCAGTCGGGTACGGACTGGTCCGGGCCCTTCACGTAGTCACCCGAGTCGTACTTGGGCTTGAGGACCGAGTCGTAGCCCTCCTTGAACAGGGTGGCGTTGTTGTCGGTCGGGGAGCCGTTGAGCTCGGCCACGACCGGCTTGGTGGCCTTCATGTCGGTGAGACACTTGACCAGGCCCTCGCCCTGGAGCTTGCCGACCGCCACGTTGTCGAACGACACGTAGTAGTTCGCGCCGCCGTTGAGCGTCAGCCGGTCGTAGTCGATGGTCGCGATGCCGGCGGCCTTGGCCTTGTCCAGCACGGCCTTGCCGGTGCCGGAGTCCAGGTTGACGATCATCAGCACCTTGACGCCGCTGGAGATCATGCCGTCGGCGATCGTCTGGAACTGGCTCTTGTCGCCCTGCGCGTTCTGGATGTCCACCGCCACCCCGGCAGCGTCGAACGCCGCCTTCAGGAACTTGGGGTCGTCGGTGCCCCACCGCTGGGAGCTGGCAGTGTCCGGCAGGATGACGCCCACCTTGCCGACGGACGAACCGCCGGTGCTGCCGGAGTCGCTGCCACTGTCGTCACCACACGCAGCCATGCTGCCGGTGGCCAGCAGGCCAGCCGCGGCAAGGGCGAACATTCCCTTACGCATTCCTCGAGTCCCTTCGGATCAATCCGGGTCGTGCTTCGGATTCCTGGTGGTGACGCTAGGTCACTTGGAGGGTCCGATTTGCCGGATCTCAGGAGAAAGGTCCCTGACGAGTCGTAACGGTGTCGTAACGGGAGGTGCTAGGTCCGGATCTTCGCGGTGGTGGCGCCGGTGAGCCTGATCAGGTCGGCCGGAGCCAGGGACACCTGCAGGCCGCGGCGTCCGGCGGAGACGTACATCAGGGCCGACGCGAGCGCCGAGTCGTCGATCACCGTGGCCAGCCGTTTGCGCTGGCCCAGGGGGCTGATGCCGCCGCGGACATAGCCGCTGCTGCGCTCGGCGGCCACCCGGTCGGCCAGGACGGCCCGCTTGCCGCCGGCCGCGGCGGCCAGCGCCTTGAGATCAAGATCGCCGGTCACGGGCACGACGGCCACCGTCAGCGAGCCGTCGACCTCGGCGATCAAGGTCTTGAAGAGCACGGCCGGGTCGACACCGAGGGCCGCGGCGACCAGGGCGCCGTAGTGGGGGGCGTCCGGCGAGACGTCGTACGGGTGCAGCTCGTGCGCCACCTTCTGCGCGGTGAGCAGCACAGTGGCCGGGGTACCGGCAGCCTTCTTCGCCACGATCAAGCAGGCTAGCGGCAGAGCAGCACGGTCGGCGCGCCTGCCACCCGGGTCAGCACCAGTGACGCCCCCGCGCTGCCGCTGAGCCGCAGATCCTTGCGCAACTGCTCCGGCTCCAGCGCCGAACCCCGCTTGCGGATCTCCAACCGGCCGATGCCCCGGTCGCGCAGCAGGGTCCGCAGCCGCTTCAACGAGAACGGCAGCACGTCGGTGATCTCGAGCCGCCGGCCGAACACCGTGTCGGCGGGCGCGTCGGTGTACACGTACGCGATCTCCGGGTCGGCGATCCGGCCCCCGACCGACGCGGCGAACTCGGCGACCAGGTGCGAGCGGACCACGGCCGGGTCCGGGTCGTACAGGAAGGCGCCGACCGTCCCGACCGGCGCGGCCTCGACGCCCGACCCGGTCAGCTCGGCCCCGCCGGGCAGCAGCACGGCACGCCGGGCGCATTGCGCGAGCGGCCCGCACCAGAAGGCGGCCTCCACCAGGTCGCCGTCGACGCTCACCCACTCGCCCTCGGCGCCGGCCGGCAGCAGCGCGTGGTCGATGCCGGGCGCCAGCTTCAGGACCGTGCGCGGCACCCGTTCGGGCAGCGTGGCGATGAAGTCCCAGGACGGCGACCAGGACCGCGGATCCATCACCCGGCCGCGACCGGCCCGGCGCCGCGCCGGATCGGCGAAGACCGCGTCGAACTGCTCCACCGGCACGGTCGTCGCGTCCGCGCACTCCACGGTCACCAGCCCGGCGAGCCCGGCGGCCTCGGCGTTGGCGGCGGCCAGGGCGGCGGTGAGCGGGTCCGCGTCGACCGCGTGGACCCGGATGCCCCGGCGGGCCGCGGCCAGGGCGTCCGAGCCCAGGCCGCAGCCCAGATCGGCCAGGCTGCGCACCCCGGCCGCCGCGAGCCGGGCCGCCCGCCGGTCGGCGACCACCGCCCGGGTCGCCTGCTCCAGCCCCGGGCGGGTGAAAAGCATCGTGGCGGCGGCGGCCCCGAACTTCGCCGAGCCGCGCCGGCGCAGGTCGGTCTGGGTGAGGGCGGCGGAGGCCAGCCCGGGGGAGACCCCGCGGGCGCGCAGGGCGGTGGCGGCGGCCAGCGGCTCGCCGCCGGCGACGTCGGCGGCGGCCGCCAGGGCGGCAGACCCTTCGGCGGTACGCAGGGCAGCGAGCAGTTCGAGGTCCACGGCGAGTCATTCTGCTAGGAGGTGACGTGCTGGCACTCTGGTTGACGGAGTGCTAGTTCCGGCATAATCTCCGATTAGCACTCTCAACCTGAGGGTGCCAGCGCGCGCCCCATCCGGGATGCGCGCCTGCACCAGGCGGACCGGCACCCGCGACGACGGCCCCGCCCGGTGGCATGAGGCATCAGCCCGGCCTGTCCACTGGCCGGCGACAACACCTGTACCCAGGAGGGTATGCCCGTGACTACCGCGACAAAGGTTGCGATCAAGCCGCTCGAGGACCGCATCGTGGTCCAGGCGAACGAGGCCGAGACCACGACGGCGTCGGGCATCGTGATCCCCGACACCGCCAAGGAGAAGCCGCAGGAGGGCACCGTCCTCGCCGTCGGCCCCGGCCGGATCGACGACAAGGGCAACCGCGTTCCGATCGACGTGCAGGTCGGCGACACCGTTCTGTACTCGAAGTACGGCGGCACCGAGGTCAAGTACGCCGGCGAGGAGTACCTGGTGCTCTCCGCCCGCGACGTCCTCGCGGTCATCGAGAAGTAAGACCTAACCGACAGTGCTGACCGCCCTGGCCCGGCTCTCCGGTCCAGGGCGCCGGTGCGTTGAAGGGACCATAAATGGCGAAGATCCTCAGTTTCTCTGACGACGCCCGGCACCTGCTGGAGCACGGCGTCAACACGCTCGCCGACACGGTCAAGGTCACCCTCGGGCCGCGCGGCCGCAACGTCGTCCTCGACAAGAAGTTCGGCGCTCCCACGATCACCAACGACGGTGTCACCATCGCCAAGGAGATCGAGCTCAGCGACCCGTACGAGAACCTCGGCGCGCAGCTGGTCAAGGAGGTGGCGACCAAGACCAACGACGTCGCCGGCGACGGGACCACCACCGCCACCGTGCTCGCCCAGGCGCTGGTCAAGGAAGGCCTGCGCAACGTGACCGCGGGCGCCAACCCCATCGCGCTCAAGAAGGGCATGGACCTGGCCGCCGAGGCCGTCTCCAAGGCCCTGCTGGAGAAGGCGGTCGAGGTCGGCGACCACAAGGCGATCGCCAACGTCGCCACCATCTCGGCCCAGGACGCCACCATCGGCGAGCTCATCGCCGAGGCGATGGACCGGGTCGGCCGCGACGGTGTCATCACCGTCGAGGAGGGCTCCGCGCTGAGCACCGAGCTCGACGTCACCGAAGGTCTGCAGTTCGACAAGGGCTTCATCTCCCCGAACTTCGTGACCGACGCCGAGTCGCAGGAGGCCGTTCTCGAGGACGCGTACCTCCTCATCACCACCCAGAAGATCTCCAGCGTCGAGGAGATGCTGCCGCTGCTGGAGAAGGTCCTGCAGGGCGGCAAGCCGCTGCTCATCGTGGCCGAGGACGTCGACGGCCAGGCGCTGAGCACCCTCGTGGTGAACGCCCTGCGCAAGACCTTCAAGGTCGCCGCCGTGAAGGCTCCCGGCTTCGGGGACCGCCGCAAGGCGATGCTGCAGGACCTGGCCATCGCGACCGGTGGCGAGCTCATCGCCCCCGAACTCGGCTACAAGCTCGACCAGGTCACCCTCGACATGCTGGGCACCGCCCGGCGCGTCGTGGTCGACAAGGAGAACACGACCATCGTCGACGGTGGCGGCCGCAAGGCCGAGATCGACGACCGGGTCGCGCAGATCCGCAAGGAGATCGAGGCCTCGGACTCCGACTGGGACCGCGAGAAGCTCTCCGAGCGCCTCGCGAAGCTCTCCGGCGGCATCGCCGTCATCAAGGTCGGCGCCGCGACCGAGGTCGAGATGAAGGAGCGCAAGCACCGCATCGAGGACGCCATCGCGGCGACCAAGGCCGCGGTCGAGGAGGGCACCGTCCCCGGCGGCGGCGCCGCTCTGGCGCAGGTCGCCTCGGTGCTCGACGGCGACCTCGGCCTCACCGGCGAGGAAGCGGTCGGTGTCCGCATCGTCCGCAAGTCGCTGGTCGAGCCGCTGCGCTGGATCGCCCAGAACGCCGGCCACGACGGCTACGTCGTGGTGGGCAAGTCCGCCGAGCTCGGCTGGGGCCACGGCCTCAACGCGGCCACCGACGAGTACGTCGACCTGGTCGCGGCCGGCATCATCGACCCGGTCAAGGTGACCCGCAACGCGGTCTCCAACGCCGTGTCGATCGCGGCGCTGCTGCTCACCACGGAGAGCCTCGTGGTCGAGAAGCCGGCCGAGCCGGAGCCGGCCGCCGCGGGTGGTGGCCACGGCCACAGCCACGGCGGGCACGGACACCAGCACGGCCCGGGCTTCTGACCCGATTTCTGATTCGTCAGAGCAAAAGGGCGCGTCGCGTTTCAGCGGCGCGCCCTTTGTCGTGTGTGATGCGGGATTCGGGGAAAGAGGCGCGGATGATCGTGGTGGTGGAGGGGCCGACCGCGGCGGGCAAGACGTCGTGGTGCCGGCGGTACGTCGGCCGGTACGTCGCCGAGTACGCCGCGACCGGCCGGGAGCCCACCGACGCGGTGGCCCTGGCCCGGCACTGGGCCCGGGTCAGCATGCGGCGCTGGGCCGAGGCCGTCGACCTGGAACGCGCTGACGGCGTGGCGTTCTGCGACACCGATCCGGTCAAGCTGCACTACGCATGGGGGATGGCCGCCCTCGGCCTGGCCCCGCGCGCGCAGTTCGACCGGGAGCTGACGGTGACCCGCGAGGCGTTCCGGGCCGGCCGGCTCGGCTTCGCCGACGCGGTGCTGGTCGGGCTGCCGGAGGTCGAGACGCTGCAACGCCGGCGGGACACGGACGAGACCCGGCGGCGGCGCAATTTCGCGGCGCACGTCCAGCTGCGGGAGCCGCTGCAGCAGTGGTACGCGGCCCTGGAGCGCCTCGATCCGGGCCGGGTGATCTGGGAACTGCCGGCGGAAGGCGTGCCGAAGCTGCCGGAGCCGCGCGCCCAGCGGTGCGCGGTGTCCCTGCTCGACGAGCTGGTGGCCGCGCTGCCACCGCTGCGGCCGGCGGCCGTCATCGAAACGTAAGACCTGGGGCCCGGGTACGCGGGGCCGCCGGGTGGAGGATGGAGACGTGAAACTCTCCTCGCGGGCCGCGCTGGCCGGGGTCGCGGCGGCCGGTGTGGCCCTCGGCGTCGCCGAGCTCGTCGCCGTCCTCACCGGACCGCTGTCGTCACCGCTGTTCGCGGTGGGCGGTGTGGTGGTCGACAACGTGCCCGCGCCGGTCAAGGACGCGGGGATCGCGATCTTCGGCACCCACGACAAGACCGCGCTGATCACCGGCACGGCGATCCTGCTGGCCGTTTATGCCGCTCTGCTGGGCGTGCTGGCTCTGCGCCGGCGGGTGGTCGCGGTGGTGGGCATCGCGTTGTTCGCGGTGATCGGGGTGGTCGCCGCGCTGACCCGTAACGATGCCGGTGTCTCGGCTGCGCTGCCGACTCTGGTCGGGGCGGTGGCGGCCTATTTCGCTCTTCGCTATCTGCTGCGGGCCGCGATCGAGGTGGAGCCCGACGCGGTCGAGGTCAGCGCCGGATCGCCGGCGTCCGCTCCTGCGCCTGTCCACTCCCATCCCGTCCGCACCGGGGCTGCCCGTTCCGCGGCCGGCGGTCCCGGGGGCCTGGCTACCGCCTCGGCCACCGCTGATCCGCCCGCGCGTCCGCCGGTTTCCCCGAGCGCCTATCGGGAGGACGGCCGCCGGCGCTTCCTCATCGGGCTCGGCACCGCCGCCGGCGTCGCCGCAGTCGGTGGCGTGGGTGGCAGGCTGCTCACCTCGCGCCGCGCGGTGACCTCCGCCCGCAACGCAGTCGTGCTGCCCGCCGCATCGGCTGCCGGGCCCGTCCCGGCCGGTGCTCAGGTCGACGGCGCCACCGCCTTCGTGACCTCGAACGACGACTTCTACCGCATCGACACAGCGCTGTACCCGCCGCAGATCGACCCCGCGACCTGGGAGCTGCGCATCCACGGCATGGTGCGCAACCCGATCACCATCACCTGGGAGCAGCTGCTCAAGCGGCCCATGGTCCAGCGCTATGTGACCCTCGCCTGCGTTTCCAACGAGGTCGGCGGCGACCTCATCGGCAACGCGCTGTGGCTGGGCACCCCGATCAAGGAACTGCTCGACGAGGCCCAGCCCCTGCCCGGCGCCGACCAGGTGGTGCAGCGCTCGAGCGACGGCTGGACCTGCGGCACCCCGACGGCCGTGCTGCGGGACGGACGCGACGCCCTGCTCGCGGTCGGCATGAACGGGGAGCCGCTGCCCGTGCGGCACGGGTTCCCGGTGCGCATGGTCGTCCCCGGGCTGTACGGCTACGTCTCCGCCTGCAAGTGGATCACCGAGATCGAGCTGACCCGGTTCTCGGACTTCGACGCGTACTGGGTGCCGCGGGGCTGGTCGGCGCTCGGCCCGATCAAGACCGAGTCACGCATCGACACGCCGCGCGACGGCGCCAAGCGCGACGCCGGGCCGGTCACGGTGGCCGGGGTGGCGTGGGCGCAGCACCGCGGCATCACCAAGGTCGAGGTTCAGGTCGACAACGGTCCATGGGCCACCGCCACGCTCGCCCCGGTCGTCTCGGTCGACACGTGGGTGCAATGGTCGTACTCGTGGCCGGCCACGGCGGGCAAGCACACTCTGCGGGTCCGGGCAACCGACAAGGATGGTCAGATTCAGACCAGCACGCCCGCCCCGCCGGCGCCGGACGGGGCCACGGGGTGGCACTCCGTGCAGGTCACGGTCGGCTGAATCGAGTCACGCGAAAGCCGCACTTCCGGTCCGACGACACCGTCAAGTTCGCTCATACGGTGGCTTGTATGTCCACCGACGCGGCTCACACGCCGCAGAACACGCCGACGCGGCTCCCCGCAGGGAACCGCGTCGTCACATGTGTGGTGATGCCGCGCTCGGTCCGGCGTCAGGCCGCCGGTGCCTGCCGTTGTGCCGGCACCGTCGACTTGTGGGGCCGGCCCAGGCGGGCCTCGAGCCGAACCAGGTCAACCCGTCCGTGAGTCCGATCGGCAAGGTCCTCCCAGCCGACCGCGAGCAGCCGCAGCCGCTCCGCTTCGCTGAAACCTCCCCAGACGCCGTACGGCTCACGGACAGCCAGCGCGTGAGCAGCGCACTCCGCCCGGACCGGGCAGGCTCCGCACATCGTCTTGGCCTTGGCCTCACGACGATTGCGGGAAGAGCCACGCTCACCGTCCGGGTGGAAGAACTGGGCGCTGTCGCGCCCCCTGCACAGGCCCAGTCGTTGCCAGTCCCAAAGATCGGCGATGGGCCCGGGCAGTCTGCGAACGTTCGACATCAACACCCTCCTCCCGCGCGGCACCGCGGAGTGCTGTCATGAGGGCCATGGCTCAGGCCTGCCGCCGGTGTACCCCGGTGCAGGCTTCGTCACACACGACTTGTCGATGTCTTCATCGGCCGTATCCCATCGGTGCGGCAACCCGTACCGATGTTTCCTATTTTTTCCATCTAAAGCGCGTAATGCTGCGGCCGTTGCGTGATCTCCTCTGAGAGAGAAGGAGGATCACTGTGCGTACCGTCCTCGTGTGCGTCCGAACCCCACTAGCGGCCCAGACCGTCGCCTCCACCGCGGCCCGGCTCGGCATGACCGGGGTCGTGCGGACGGCGGTCAGCGAGACCGAGGCCATGATCCGACTGGCTGAAAGGCCGGCCGAGGTCGTCCTGGCCGACACCGCCGTGACCCGTCCCGACAGCGTCGGTTTCACCCGGCGCGTCCTCGCCCGTGCCCCACAGGCACAGGTCGTCCTCTTCGGCGCCGAAGACCCCCGGGTCGCGGCGGCAGCCGTAGCCGCCGGCGCCCGCGGCGTCATCCGCGGCGTCGAACACGACCTGGTCAGTGTGGTCGCCAAGGCGTTGCTGCTCCTTCTGCTACCGGTACGCCCGCAGGGCATGCCGATCAACGGCGCGAACGCCCAACCGGCCGCGGTCGGCGGGGCGGGCCGCAACAACAACTCGGCAACAGCCCGCGGTCTGCACCGCGACGGCCTGGCCATGGCCGGCACCCCGAACGCGGCCGGCATCCCCGCGATGCTGCCGAACTCCCCGATGGTCCCGGCCCAGCGCGGCGACGGATCAGACATCGACCCGGCAACGGGCCGCCCGATGGTCTGGCCCGGCAACGACACAGGCCGCACCGACGCCCCGACGGGCCGGCGACTCACGCTCACCGAGCGCGAACTGCAGGTCCTGCGAGGCATGGCCGACGGAAAAAGCAACGCGGAGATCGGCCGGGAACTGTTCGTCTCGGAAGACACGGTCAAAACCCACGCCCGGCGTCTGTTCCGCAAGCTCGGCGCCCGCGACCGGGCCCACGCGGTAGCGGCCGGCTTCCGAGCCGGCCTGGTCGCCTGACCAACCGCAAAACGACCCGCCCGACCCGACCCGGCCCGAGCCCGACCGCCTACTCGCGGCCGGGCTGGGGCCGGCCGGACCTGGCCCGGCAGGGCCTGGTCCGGCGGATCAAGGCTGGATCGGCGACTCGACCGGCAGGGGCCGGACTGGCGACTGGGCCGGTCGGGCAGATCAGAGTTGGATCGGCGGCTCGACCGGCAGGGGCCGGACTGGCGACTGGGCTGGTCGGGCGGATCTGAGCTGGGCTGGCGACTGGCCGGTCAGGCCGAGTCTGGGCCGGATCGGCGACTCGACCGAAGCCGCCTGACCGGCGACTCGGCTGGCCGGGTGGATCTGAGCTGGATCGGCGACTCGACCGGCAGGGTCCGGACTGGCGACTGGGCTGGCCGGGTGGATCTGAGCTGGGCTGGCGACTCGACCGGCGGGGCAGGCCTGGCGACTGGGCGGTCGGGTGGATCTGAGCTGGGCTGGCGACTCGACCGGCAGGGCCGGTCCGGCGATCGAGCCGGTCGGGCCGGATCAGAGCTGGGCCGCCGACGGGGGATGAGCTGATCAGAGCCGGACGGTCATACCTCTGGCTCAGCTAGCTGAGCCAGCTCAGGCGGTCTCTTCGCGCCCGCCTCGCGATTCCCAGGCCGGGCCAGAACAAGGTCGGTCACCCCACACAGGTGGTAACCGCAACCAAAGTCGCACTTCGCCCGTCGGTGTCGAGGGTGCCAAAACAGGCTAGGCGCTCTTTGCCGTGGCCTGTTTTGGTGCACTCGACACCGACCGCCTTTGGGGCGAAGTGCCAGCCGAGCGGAGCGAGGCCATCAAACAGAGCCATTTAGCTCTGCTCGTCGTCCGTTCCCTCGGTCAACGTGTCGTGCACCCCGTCCGCGTAGCCCCGGGCGTACTCCCACGTCACGTAGTGGTCCGGGTCCGGGTCGTAGGCCGGCTCGTGCACCCGGGGCCGCCCGCTGCTCAGCAGGTGCCGGAGGTTTCCGCGCAGCAGGTCCCAGTCGAAGTAGTGCGGCTCGTGGCAGTCCTCGCACTCGATCACCAGGCCCCGGATCCCCGTCGGGCTCAGCAGGGCCTGGTAGATCTCCAGGTCGGAGAGGTCCTCGAGGACGTCTTGCCGCTCGGCCTCGGTCAGCGGGTCGTTCTCGGCGTCCTCCGTGAGGTCGTCGAGTCCGGCGGCCGGATCGGCGGGGTCGCCGTTGAACGGGTCGATCGGCTCTTCTTGCACGGTGTCTACCGTACCCATCCAGAGGCGGTGTGTGCTGGCCCGCACGCGCTGTCCGCCCTTCAGAGCCCCTCACCTGGATGGGTAGGATGAAACACTCCGCCTCTTGCTAGGGATGATCAGTGGATAACGAGTCCGCCCGCACGGTGCCCCTGGGTCTCACCTTCGACGACGTGCTGCTGCAGCCCGGCGAATCCGATGTCGTGCCGAGCCGGGTCAACACGATCACCCGGATGACGCGCAACGTCGAGCTCTCCATCCCGCTGCTCTCCAGCGCCATGGACACCGTCACCGAGGCGCGGATGGCCATCGCCATGGCCCGGCAGGGCGGCATCGGTGTGCTGCACCGCAACCTCTCCCTCGAGGATCAGGCTTCGCAGGTCGATCTGGTCAAGCGGTCCGAGTCCGGCATGATCACCAATCCGGTCACCTGCAGCCCCGACGACACCCTGCGGGAGGTCGACGCCCTGTGCGGGCGTTACCGCATCTCCGGCCTGCCCGTCGTCGACGCCGAGGGTGTGCTGGTCGGCATCGTCACCAACCGGGACATGCGCTTCGTCACCGACCACGGCGTCAAGGTGCGCGAGGTCATGACCAAGATGCCGCTCATCTCCGCGCCGGTCGGGGTCAGCAAGGACGAGGCGCTCGCGCTGCTGCAGCGGCACAAGGTGGAGAAGCTGCCGCTGGTCGACGACTTCGGCCGGCTGCGCGGGCTCATCACGGTCAAGGACTTCACCAAGAGCGAGCAGTATCCGAACGCCGCCAAGGACCCGCAGGGCCGGCTCCGGGTCGCCGCCGCGGTCGGTGTCGGCGACGACGCCTACAAGCGGGCCCGCGCCCTGATCGACGCCGGTGTCGACGTCGTCATCGTGGACACCGCGCACGGTCACCAGCGTGCGGTCCTCGAGATGGTCGCCCGGCTCAAGAAGGACACCACCACCGACATCGTGGGCGGCAACATCGCGACGTACGCGGGCGCCAAGGCCCTGGTCGACGCCGGCGCCGACGCGGTCAAGGTGGGCGTGGGTCCCGGCGCGATCTGCACCACCCGGATCGTCGCGGGGGTCGGCGTGCCGCAGATCACCGCGGTGATGGAGGCCTCGCGGGCCTGCCGTCCGGCGGGCGTCCCGGTCATCGCCGACGGCGGCATCCAGTATTCCGGTGACATCGCCAAGGCCATCGTGGCCGGCGCCGACACCGTCATGCTCGGTGGTCTGCTGGCCGGCTCCGAGGAGAGCCCCGGTGATCTGATCTTCATCAACGGCAAGCAGTTCAAGACCTACCGGGGGATGGGCTCGCTGGGCGCCATGCAGTCCCGTGGCCAGGCCAAGTCCTACTCCAAGGACCGCTACTTCCAGCAGGACGTCAACGAGGACAAGCTGGTGCCGGAAGGCGTCGAGGGCCAGGTCCCGTACCGTGGCCCGCTCTCCCGGGTCGCCCACCAGCTGATCGGTGGCCTGCGCGCCGCGATGGGCTACGTCGGCGCCGAGACCATCCCGGACTTGCAGGACAAGGGCCAGCTCATCAGGATTACCGCTGCGGGTCTCAAGGAGAGCCACCCGCACGACATCCAGATGACCGTCGAGGCTCCCAACTACCACTCCCGCTGACTTCCCCAGAAGAGGTATTCCGACATGCGCGACGTCGTGGAGATCGGTCTCGGTAAGACCGCCCAGCGCGGTTACCACCTGGACGACATCGCCATCGTCCCGAGCCGGCGGACCCGCGACGTGGACGACGTGTCCACCGACTGGAAGGTCGACGCGTACCCGTTCAAGATCCCCTGCGTCGCGCACCCGTCGGACGCCACGATGAGCCCGCAGTCGGCGATCGCCCTGGGCCGCCTCGGCGGCCTGGGCGTGCTCAACGCCGAGGGCCTGTGGACCCGCTACGAGGACCCGACCAAGATCCTCGAGGAGCTCGCCGGGCTCGACGAGGAGGCGGACGCGACCAAGCGCCTCCAGGAGGTCTACTCCGAGCCGATCCGGCCCGAGCTGATCGCCGAGCGCGTGCGTACGATGCGCGAGGGCGGCGTGACCGTGGCCGTGCGCGTGTCGCCGCAGCACACCCTCGCGCTGGCCCCGGTGATCCTCGACGCGGGGGTCGACCTGCTCGTCATCCAGGGCACCCTGGTCTCCGCCGAGCACGTCTCCACCACCGACGAGCCGCTGAATCTCAAGGAGTTCATCGCCGACCTCGATCTGCCGGTGATCGTCGGCGGCTGCACCGACTACAAGACCGCGCTGCACCTGATGCGCACCGGCGCGGCCGGCGTCATCGTCGGCATCGGCGCGGACGAGTGGTCCACGACGGACACGGTGCTCGGCATCCGCGTCCCGATGGCCAGTGCGATCGCTGACGCCGCCGCCGCCCGCCGCGACTACCTGGACGAGACCGGTGGCCGCTACGTGCACCTCATCGCCGACGGCGGCATCCAGACCTCCGGCGACATCGCCAAGGCGATCGGCTGCGGCGCGGACGCGGTCATGCTCGGCGAGCCGCTGTCGCTGGCCGAGGGCGCCCCGGCCGGTGGCGCGTGGTGGCACTCGGCGGCGAGCCACCCGAGCCTGCCGCGTGGTGGCTTCTGCATCGCCGGCGAGCCCGACGGCACCCTCGAGGAGCTGCTGTACGGTCCGGCCGACCGGCCCGACGGCCAGCTCAACCTGTTCGGCGGCCTGCGCCGGGCGATGGCCAAGTGCGGTTACCACGACGTCAAGGAATTCCAGAAGGTCGGCCTGGTCCTGGACCGCTGAGGTCACCACCGGAGTGGGAGCGCGGCTTCGCCGCGCTTTCGCCGGGGGCACGTAACGTCGTCGCTGTGATGCAGCTAGGGCGTACCCGCAGGACAGCAGCCGTTATGGCCGTGGTGACGGCGCTGGCCGTCGCCGGGTGCACTGCCGACGACAAGACTCCGCGGGCGGCGGAGTCGCCGTCCGTGCCGCCGAGTTTCGCGCCCGGTGCCGAGGGGGCCGGCGACGCCTACTTCCCCAAGTACGGCAACGGCGGCTACGACGTCGCCGGGTACGACCTGAAACTCGACTACACCCCTGCCTCCGGCCGGCTGGGCGGCACGGCGACCATCACCGCGACCGCCACTCAGGACCTGTCGGCGTTCCACCTGGATCTGGCGCAGCTGGTGGTCACCAAGGTGACTGTGGACGGACAGCCCGCCACCAGCCGGGCCGACGGCAACGAGCTCGTCGTGACACCGGCCGCCGGAATCGTCAAGGGCAGGGCCTTCACCGTCGTCGTCGACTACGGCGGCAAGCCGCAGCCGCTCAGGAACGAGGCGCTCGGTGTCGGCGGGTGGCTGCGGACCAAGGACGGCGCCTTCGCCCTGGGTCAGCCCGAGTCCGCCAGCACCTGGTTCCCGGTCAACGACCATCCCTCCGACAAGGCCACCTTCGCGCTGGCCATGACCGTGCCCGACGGGGTCGAGGTGCTCAGCAACGGCGTTCCCGGCGAGCGGGCCACCAGCGCGGGCAGGACCACCTGGCGCTGGACGGAGAGCAAGCCGCTGGCCAGCTATCTCGCGTTCGTGGTGATCGGGCAGTACCGGGTGCAGAGCTCCACCCACGACGGCAAGCCGATGGTCATCGCGCTGCCCGACTCGTTGCCGGCCCGCAGCAACGCCGCCCGTTCGCTGGCCCGCACCGGCGCCGTCACGGACTTCCTCGCCACCCAGTTCGGGCCGTACCCGTTCGACGCCAACGGCGGGGTGGTCCTCGACGACGACCGGGTCGGATACGCGCTGGAGACCCAGTCCCGCCCGGTCTACGGCAACACGTTCTTCATCGGTCAGCCCAACACCACAGTGGTCGTCCACGAGCTGGCCCACCAGTGGTACGGAGACAGCGTCGCCCTCTCCCGCTGGCAGGACATCTGGCTCAACGAGGGCTTCGCCACGTACGCGGAATGGCTCTGGCAGGAGCACGAGGGCGAGCGGACCGCCCAGCAGTCGTTCGACCGGGCCTACGCCGGATTCGACTGGTCGGTGCCGACCGGCGACCCCGGCCCCGACCGGCTCTTCGGCGACGCCGTCTACCAGCGCGGCGCGATGACCGTCCACGCGCTGCGCCGCACGATCGGCGACCCGGCCTTCTTCGCCCTGCTCAAGTCGTGGCCGGCTGAGCACCGCGACGGCAACGCCACCACTGCGGACTTCATCGCGGCGGCCGAGCGGGCCGGCGGCGGCAAGGACCTCGATCCACTCTTCCAGGCGTGGCTCTTCGGCAAGGAGAAGCCGCCGCTGCCGTAGCCCTACTTGTTGACCAGTTCCGGATGCTTGGTCAGGTAGGAAGCCGGGTCCCCGGCCGCGACCGCGCGCAGGAAGCCGCGCCCGGTCGCGGTGAGCTGCTCGCCGACGTAGCCGCCACTGAAGACGGCGTCACCGGGCAGGCCGACCAGCGTCACATTGCTGGGCGTGAGGTCGCGCAGCGCGTACGCGTACTCGATCGGGGTCCGCTGCCCGGAGAAGACCAGCGTGTCGCCCAGCGCGTCCAGCACCGCCTGCAGTTTGGCCTGGTCGGTCGCCAGACCGGCGTCCTCGGCCTTGGTGAGCAGCGCCTTGACGAGCTGCCGCTGGTGGCGCTGCCGGGTGTAGTCGCCGCCGGCGGTGTAGCGCTGGCGGGCGTAGTCGATGGCCTGCCAGCCGACCAGCTTGCGGGTGCCGGGCAGGTAGGTGGCCTGCGGGCCGACGTAGCCGCCACCGCCGGAGCGCAGTGTGCGCAGCCTGCCGTCGGGGCGGCGGTGCTGGGAGACGACCTTCTGGTCGATCTTGAGGGTGACGCCGCCGAGCGCGTCGGTGAGTTTGCTGAGGCCGGCGAAGGTCAGCACCGCGCCGGCGTCGAACTTCTTGATGCCGGTGTACTTCGAGATGGTCCGGGCGAGCAGTTCGTAGCCCTGGGCCACGTTCGCCTTGTCGGTGCCCTTGACCTTGGCGCCGTCGCTCATCGCCTCGGTGAGCTTGTGCCGTCCGCCGCCGTAGCCGTTCTTGGCGAACGCCGGCACGTCGACCCGCAGGTCCCGGGGCAGTGAGTAGAGGTAGGCCCGGCGCAGGTCGGCGTCGACGTGCAGCAGCATGATGGCGTCCGCGTGGGGCTGCCAGTCCGGGATCGTGGCGCGGGTGTCGACGCCGAGGATCAGCAGGTCGAGCGGGCCTTCCAGGTCGGCGCCGGGCGGTGGGGCGGGGCTGGCGGACGTGGCCGGCGCCGACGCCGGTGCGGAGCTGGGCGCCGCCACGGGATCAGGCTCGTCCGTGCCACCGCGCAGGGCCATGACGACGCCCACGCCGGCCAGCAGCAGCACCACGACCACGCCGGCCGCCGCCCAGAGAAGCCTGTTAGTCCGCATGCTGGAACAGTAGGGGACGCTCACCACGTGCTCAACGTCCCGGTGATCTCGCGTGGTGGAACCCGGCATGGACATCGGCAAGATCGGCCGTACGCTGGCCGCCGCGATTGCCGAGGTGGGCGGTCGGACCCGGGAGGCACGTCCTAGATGAAGCAGGTCACACGGCGGGCCGGCATCGGGGCGCTGTCCGCCGTGGTTGTCGCGACGATGGTCGGGGTCACCTCCTGGGCCCTGGCCGCCGAGACCCCCGCTGAGCTGCCGGTGCGGTTGATCGTCGGCACCAAGCAGGGCGCGGACACCGCGGCCCCGCTGCGCACCGTCTCCTCCCTGGGCGTCCGGGCACTGGACGCCGCCGGCTCGGCCCAGCAGGCGCTGGCCAGCCTGCGCGCGCACTCCCTCGAGGTGCCCGCGGCGCGCAGCGCGAAAGTCATCGCGGCCCTGCGCAGCGACCCGGCCGTGGCGTACGTCGAGGTCGACCACGTGCGCAAGGTCTCCGACGTGACCCCGGACGACCCGATGTACACCGAGGGCCACCAGGGCGAGATCGACCAGGTGCGGCTGCCCGCGGCGTGGGAGACCACCACCGGCGGCGCCGTCAAGATCGCGGTGCTGGACTCCGGCGTGGCGAAGGTCGGCGACCTGACCGGCGCGGTCACCGTCGGCTGGAACTACGTCAGCAACAACAGCAACACCGCCGACGACTTCGGCCACGGCACCACGGTCGCCTCGATCATCGCGGCCCGGGGCAACAACGGCGCGGGCATGGCCAGTGGCTGCTGGAAGTGCGTGATCCTGCCGGTCAAGGTGCTGGACCGCAACGGCAACGGCTACGACAGCGTCATCGCCAAGGGCATCGTGTACGCCGTCGGCCAGGGCGCGAAGATCATCAACATGTCGCTCGGCGGTCCCGGGTACAGCAAGGCCCTCTCCGACGCCGTGGCGTACGCCAACCGCAAGGGCGTGCTGGTCGTCGCGGCGGCGGGCAACGCCGGCCGCACCTCCAGCCGCAACACCAAGATGTATCCGGCCGCGCTGACCGACGTGGTGGCCGTCGGCGCCACCGCCAAGGGTTCCGACGCCCGCGCCGACTTCTCCAGCTACAACAAGGCGGGCGACTCCTGGGTCGACATGGCCGCCCCCGGCGTCATCACCGGCATGGACCGCTACGGCGTCTACCACACCGACCAGGAGGGCACCTCCTTCGCGGCGCCGATGGTCGCCGGTGCGGCCGGCCTGATCAAGACGGTGCACCCGGCGTACACGGGCTGGTCGCTGCAGCACTCGCTGCTCTCGTCGGCCCGCCCGATCGGCAGCTGGAACACGTTCGGCATGCTCGACGCGGCCAAGGCCCTGACGATCGCCACCGACGTCACGCCGCCGGCCGTCACGGGCATGGCCCCGCGGGCCGGCTCACTCAACCGGGCCACGATCACGGTCACCCCGCACGGCGTCGCGGACGGTGGGTCGCGGGTCCTCAAGGTCAACCTGTACGCGGACGGCGTCTACCAGTCGCAGGACTTCTCCGCGCCGTACTCGCTGACGTACCAGAGCGCCGGGCGCAACGGCACGGTGAAGTTGCAGTTGCGGGTCTACGACAAGGCCGGCAACGAGACCCGGTACGACCGCTCGATCGTGGTGGACAACGTGCTGCCGGCGGTCAGGATCACCAGCGCGCCCAGGAACAAGGCCAAGGTCAAGGGCACGGTCCGGATCAAGGCGACCGCCTCCGACGCCCACGGGGTACGCCGGGTCGAGCTGCTGATCAACGGCAAGGTGAAGGCCCAGGACACCTCCTCGTCGTACGCGTTCTCGTTCACCGCCGCGAAGCAGCCGAACCCGATGAAGGTCCAGATCCGGGCCATCGACAAGGCCGGCAACGTCAGGTACGACAAGGCCCGCACGTACAAGCGCTGACCGCCCCCTGATCGGAAGCCCTCGCCGGGCGCTCTCGGCGAGGGCTTCTCTGCTCCCGGAAAGCACCCGTACCGGTCCGACGTTCCGCTGTCCCGGCGCCGACCGTGGGGGCATGAATCTGCGCGCTCTGACCGTCGGTCTCCTGGTGACCGGCATCGCCCTGGCCGGCGTCAGCCCGGCCGCGGCGGCGCCGGTGGACGACGAGGCGGCGGTGTCGCTGATCGTCGGTCTGCGCACCGACGCCGACGTGGTCGGCACCCTCGAGCGCAGCGTCGACGTGGTGGCCAGTGAGCCGCTGGCCGGCGCGGTCACCGTCGACGTCCCGGCCGACCAGGTGAGCGAGGCCGCCGACGCGTTGCGGGCCGACCCGGCCGTCGCCTACGTGGAACGCGACCAGGTCGCCCGGATCGCCGCGGTGCGCCCGGACGATCCCGCGTTCGGGTACCAGTGGGGCATCCGTAAGGCGCAGGTCGACACCGCGTGGGAGACCACCAAGGGTTCCGCCTCGATCGTCGTCGCGGTCGTGGACACCGGCGTGAAGGTGCTGCCGGACCTGGCCGGCCGGGTGCTGCCCGGCCGGGACTTCGTCAACGACGACAGCAACGCCACCGACGACCAGGGTCACGGCACGATGACCGCGGGCGTGATCGCGGCCCGCGGTGACAACGGCACCGGGATCGCCGGGATCTGCTGGACCTGCCGGATCCTGCCGGTGAAGGTGCTCAACGCCAAGGGCTCGGGCTCCTACAGCGACATCGCGCAGGGGGTGCGCTGGTCGGCCGACCAGGGCGCCGACATCATCAACCTCTCGCTCGGCGGTGCCGCCGACAGCCAGTTGCTGCGCGACGCGGTGGCCTACGCGACCGGCAAGGGCGCGCTGGTGATCGCGGCGGCGGGCAACGACGGCAGCGCAGCCCCGCACTACCCGGCCGCCATCCCGGCCGCGCTGGCCGTGGGCGCCTCCACCTCCACCGACAGCCGCTACTCATGGTCCAACTACGGCAAGAGCTGGGTCGACATCGCGGCGCCGGGCTGCAACCCGGCGCAGGCGCGCGACGGCGGCGTCGGCAACTTCTGCGGTACGTCGTCGGCGACCCCGTTCGTCTCCGGTGTCGCGGCCCTGCTCGCCTCGACCTCACCCACCCCGACGGCGGCGGTGATCCGGACGGCGCTGACCACCTCGGCCCACGGCATCGCCGGCACCTGGATCCCGGCGTCCTCCGGCCGGGTCGACGCGGCGGCCGCGCTGGCCTCGTTGCCGGTAACCGACGACTCGGTTCCGCCGGCCACGTCCTTCCTGGCGCCCGGCGGCAACGCGCTGGTGCACGGAACGGTCACCGTCGCGGCGAAGGCGACCGACGACATCGGCATCGCCAAGGTGCAGCTGCTCGCCGACGGTGTCGTCGTGGGCACCGATCGGGTGGCGCCGTACAGCTTCTCGTGGAAGACCGCCGCGAGCGGCCAGGCGGTCACGCTCGGGCTGCGGGCGTACGACCGGGGCGGCAACGTGACCAGTGCCACCCGCCGGGTCACGATCGACAACCGGGGTCCCTCGGTGCGGATCACCAGCGGGCCGGCCGGCGGCACCCGGCACGTGCGCAAGACCCGGTACGTGACCGCGACGGCGTCCGACAGCAACGGCGTGAGCCGGCTGGAACTGCTGGTCGACGGCAAGGTCACCGAGCGGTACGCGGGCAGCACCCACAAGTTCGCGGTGCAGACGTGGAAGCACGGCGCAGTCATGACGGTGCGGGTACGCGCCTACGACAAGGCCGGCAACGCGCGGTACGCCCCGGCCCGGAAGTGGTACCGCTGACGCCGGTAAACTCGCCGTCCATGAGCACACCCCGCCCGGTTCTCGTCGTCGACTTCGGTGCCCAGTACGCCCAGCTGATCGCCCGGCGGGTCCGTGAGGCGCGGGTCTACTCGGAGATCGTGCCGCACTCGATGCCGGTCGCCGAGATGCTCGCCAAGAACCCGGCGGCGATCATCCTGTCCGGCGGACCGTCCTCGGTGTACGAGCCGGGCGCCCCGGTGCTGGACGCCACCCTGTTCGACAACGACGTCCCCGTCTTCGGGATCTGTTACGGCTTCCAGGCCATGGCCCAGGCGCTGGGCGGCACGGTCGCGCACACCGGCTCGCGCGAGTACGGCCGTACCCTGCTCACCCCGGACTCCGCGGCCGGGACCCTGCTCCGCGAGCTCCCCGCCGGCCTGCCGGTCTGGATGTCGCACGGCGACTCGGTGACCGAGGCCCCGGCGGGCTTCGCGGTCACCGCCTCCTCGGCCGGCGCCCCGGTGGCGGCCTTCGAGAACCTGGTCGCCAAGCGCGCCGGTGTGCAGTTCCACCCCGAGGTGGCGCACACCGAGCAGGGCCAGGAGATGCTCCAGCGGTTCCTCTACGACATCGCCGGCCTGGAGCCGACCTGGACGTCGTCCAACATCATCGAGGACCAGGTCGCCGCGATCCGCGCGCAGGTCGGCGACAAGCAGGTCATCTGCGGGCTGTCCGGCGGCGTCGACTCGGCGGTGGCCGCGGCGCTGGTGCACAAGGCGGTCGGGGACCAGCTCACCTGCATCTTCGTCGACCACGGCCTGCTGCGGGCGGGCGAGGCCGAGCAGGTGGAGAAGGACTACGTGGCCGCGACGGGCATCCGGCTCAAGGTGGTCGAGGCGGCCGACCAGTTCCTCGGGCACCTGTCGGGGGTCACCGACCCCGAGCAGAAGCGCAAGATCATCGGCCGGGAGTTCATCCGGACGTTCGAGGCGGCCGCCCGCGAGCTCGACGCCGAACGGCACATCGAGTTCCTGGTCCAGGGCACCCTCTACCCGGACGTGGTGGAGTCCGGGGGCGGCACCGGCACCGCCAACATCAAGTCCCACCACAACGTCGGTGGCCTGCCCGACGATCTCCAGTTCGCGCTGATCGAGCCGCTGCGCACGCTGTTCAAGGACGAGGTGCGCGCGCTCGGCGCTGAGCTGGGCCTGCCGGAGGAGATGGTGCAGCGGCACCCGTTCCCGGGGCCCGGCCTGGCGATCCGGATCATCGGCGCGGTCGACCGGCACCGCCTCGACGTGCTGCGCGCGGCCGACCTGATCGCCCGCGAGGAGCTGACCGCGGCCGGCCTGGACCGCGACGTGTGGCAGTTCCCGGTGGTGCTGCTGGCCGACGTGCGCAGCGTGGGCGTGCAGGGCGACGGGCGCACCTACGGGCACCCGGTGGTGCTGCGCCCGGTCTCCAGCGAGGACGCCATGACGGCGGACTGGTCGCGCCTGCCCTACGAGGTGATCGCCAAGATCTCCACCCGCATCACCAACGAGGTGCCGGAGGTCAACCGGGTCGTCCTGGACGTCACCAGCAAGCCCCCGGGCACCATCGAGTGGGAGTGAGTCACGGCGCGGTCGGCGGCCGGCCCCAGGTGGGGTCGGCCGGGTCGCGCCACACCGGCTCGGCCGGTGCCGGCTCTTCGGGCATCAGGAACCAGGCGATCGGGTACGCGAGCAGCGCCGTGCCCCAGGTGAGGGCGGCGAGCACGACGAAGCCGACCCGGATCAGCACCGGGTCGACGGCCAGGTAACGGCCGAGGCCGCTGCACACGCCGGCCACGATGCGGTCGTCGAGCGGGCGGCGGAGCTGCTTGTAAGGGGCAACGGTCGGTGTAGTCATGCTCCAAGAGTGGGCCCTGCAGGGGTCCCGCCGCCTCGGTGACTGCCCCGATACCGACCCTGATTCGGGTCCCCGGGATGGGTGATTCGGGGGTATTGCTGTCAGTTACTGCCCGCCTGCGCTCCGTGCGGAGAACCGCCCTGATCAGCGGTTACTGTGGGCTATCGTCCTGTCAGGAATCCGACAGTTGTTCCTCGGAGGTAACATAAACCGGGCAAGATGCCGCCCGTGACCCCCGCACTGGAGCCGCTCCGCAGGATCGCGGCATACGCCGTCGCGACCGATCCCCAAGGCCGCGTCCTACTCGTCCGCGCCTCGACCCGCTCGGGCACCCCCGGCGTCTGGTCCCTGCCCGGCGGTGCCGTCGACCACGGCGAGGACCCCAACCACACCGTCGTACGGGAGACCGCCGCGGAGACGGGCCTGTCCGTCGCCGTGAGCGGCCTGCGCGATGTGCTCGCCGACATGCGGTCGCTGCCGCACCGAGGCGTCACCATCCACACCGACCGCCTGATCTACGAGGTGACCGTCCGCGGCGGCAACCTCTACGACCGCGTCGGCCAGCCCACCGACCTCGCCCGCTGGCACACCGTGGCCGAGGCCGAGAAGCTGCGCCTGCGGCCCTTCACGGCGGCCGCCCTGGGCCTCTCCGCCGCCTCGGCCGACCTGCGGCCCGAGGAGGTGCCGGACTTCCCGTCCTTCTACGCCGTCGCCGGCCCGGACGGGCTGCACCGCGCGCAGCGCTTCGCGGCGTACGCGATCGCCACCGACCCGCAGGACCGGCTGCTGCTCACCCGGATCGCCCCCGGCTATCCCGGTGCCGGCTGCTGGCACCTGCCCGGTGGCGGCACCGACTACGGCGAGCAGCCGGGCACCGCGCTGATCCGCGAGCTGGTCGAGGAGACCGGCCAGGAGGGCCGCCTGATCGAGCTGCTCGGGGTGGCGAGCCACCGCGACGCGGCCTCGCTGGGCCCCGAGGGCTACCCGATCGACTGGCACGGCGTCCGCGCCTTCTACCGGGTCTTCGTCGACGCGCCCACCGAGGTCATCGTCAAGGACGTCGGCGGTTCCACCTCCGAGGCCTGCTGGATGGCCCTCAAGGAGGTCGCCCAGCTGCCGGCGGACCAGCTGACCGAGGTGACGGCCGAAGCACTGCGGGCGGCGCGGCTAGCCTGAGAGGTGTGAAGGTCAGACGAATCGGCGCGTACGGCCTGTGCCGCGACGCCGCCGGCCGGGTCCTGCTCGCCCGCAACTCCCACTTGTCGGCGTTCCCCGGGCTGTGGACCCTGCCCGGCGGCGGCGTCGAGCAGGGAGAACACCCCGACGACACGGTCGTCCGGGAGTTCGCCGAGGAGACGGGCCTGACCGTACGCGTGACGGGCCTCCGTTCCGTGACCGCCGACGTGTTCCGGCTGCCGATGACGGATACGTGGGAACACACCGACCGGATCATCTACGACGTGGAGCCGGTCGGCGGCAGCCTGCGCAACGAGGCCGAGGGCACCACCGAGTCGGTCGACTGGGTCGACCCGGCCGGCCTGCCGCTGATGCCGTTCACGGCGGTGGTGCTCGGGCGGGCGGGGACCCCTTCCGACGTACCGGATGATCCGGACGAAGCGGTCGCCCGGACGCCCGGCAAGGGTCAGCGTTTCGGCGCGTACGGGCTGGTCACCGACCCGGCAGGGCGGATCCTGCTGACCCGGATCGCCGAGGGCTACCCGGGCGCGGGACTCTGGCACCTGCCCGGCGGCGGCACCGACCACGGCGAGCTGCCGGAGGCCGCGCTGGCCCGGGAGATCCTGGAGGAGACCGGGCAACACGGACGGGTGACCGGGCTGCTGGGCACCTCGCACCGCCACGACCCGGCCGCGCTGGGCCCGGAAGGGGTGCCGGTCGACTGGCACGTCGTCCGGGTGCTGTTCCGGGTGCAGGTGGACGAACCGACCGAACCGGAGGTCGTCGAGGCCGCGGGCGGTTCCACGGCCGCGGCGGACTGGTTCGATCCGGCCACGCTCAGTGATCTCCGACTGACCGAGGTCACCCGCGAGATGGTCGCCCTGCTCGCCGCCGAAACGGCTCATCGGTGATCGCTCTGGTGAGCCTCGGTTAGACTGGTCACAGGGCCAGGCAGTGAGCGTGCCTCCCTCGCCCGTCGGAGGATGAAAACTCCAGAGGACGTCGTTGCACAAGGCGATCGATGAGGTCTGCGAGGTCTATCGCCAAGACCGCTCGGCTATGCGATTGTGTAACCCGCCCAAATGACTGTCCGTAGACGTACGGGCGAGAGGCAGCACCCCGCGACGGCTCAAGCCGGCGGGCACCCGACCCCAAGATGGAGGAGCACGTGCCGAGAACCCCTTGGCGCCGGCGTCGTACGACGGATAGTCCCCGTCCCGCCGGACGTCGTTGGGCAGGCCGGCTGCGCCGTGGCGGAACCCTCGCCCGGCAAGCCCTGTTGGTGCGCGTGGGGCGCAGGTCCGGCGACGCCGGGCGGGCCGCCACCGCCACCCGGGCCGAGGTGATCTACACCGGCACGGAGCTCGTCCCGTCCCCGTACGGCCGCGGCCGTACGGTAGCCACCTCCGGCAGCCACGGCCCCGCGGTCATGGCCCAGCCCGTCGTGGTCGAGGCCGACTCCGCCTCCCTGCTGCCCGGCGCGCACACCCTGCGCCGCCGGGTCAGCTTCGCGCTCGTCAATGCGTGCACCCTGGCCAGCCTCGGCCTGGGCCTGCTGGCGATCTTCCTGGCCATGCAGGGCGACCCCCGGATCGCGGCGGCCTGCCTGGTGGCCTGTGTCGGCTTCGACGGGCTCGACGGCGCCCTGGCCCGCCGGCTGGGTGTCTCCAGCCCGTTCGGCGCGCAGATGGACTCGCTGGCCGACATGTGTTCGTTCGGCCTGGCCGCGCCCGTCGTGGTCTACGCCGCGCTGTCGCACACCGTGCCGACCGCCGTCGCGGCCGTCGCCTGCATGCTCGTGGCCGGCTGCGCCGCGATCCGGCTGGCCCGCTTCAACGTCTCGCCCAAGGACGGCAAGTTCTTCTCCGGCGTGCCGACCACCCTGGTGGCGGCGGTGCTGGCGGTGACGGTGCTCATCGAGCTGCCGCTGCCGGGCATCGCGGTGCTGGGCGGCGTGGCGCTGCTGGCGTTCGCGATGGTGTCCAGCTTCCCGTACGCGAAGCTGGCCCGGCTCGTGAAGCTGCCGCTGTGGCTGTGGCTGTTGCCGATCGTGGGCGCGCTGGTGGACCCGCGGCTGACGTTCGTGCTGCTCGTGGGGGCGTACGTGCTCAGCGGTCCCCTGATGTGGATGCGCGCCAAGCGGATTTGATCCGGTAAGACGTGAAAAGGGCCGGCCCGTACGGGCCGGCCCTTTTGCGTGGTATCACTTCCAGCGGGCGATGACCGAGCTCGCGCCGATGACCTTGTCACCCACCGCGACGACCGCCTCGGCGCGGTCCGCCGGCAGGTAGACGTCCGTGCGGGACCCGAACCGGATCAGGCCCATCCGCTCACCCTTGGCCACCAGGGTGCCGACCGGGGTCCGCTGCACGATCCGCCGGGCGATCAGGCCGGTGCGCTGGGCCACCACGACGGTGCCGTGGTCGGTGTCCAGCACCGTGTAAGCCGCCACGTTGTGCTCGGCGGCCGCGGTCATGGCGTTGGCGTAGCCACCGTCGATCACGAAGTAGTCCGTCACCCGGCCGGCCACCGGCACCCGGTTGACGTGCACGTCCAGCACCGACAGGAACACGGCGATGCGCAGGAACTCGCCCGTGCCCAGGCGCTCGTCGTTGAGCCGCTCCACGGAGAGCACCCGGCCGTCACTGGCAGCCACGACGGCGTTCGCCTCGGTGGGAACGTCGCGCTCCGGGTCCCGGAAGAACGCCGCCACCGGAGCCGCCGCCAGAGCCGGGAGCAGCCACAACTTCGACTTCGGCCGCAGCGTACGGGCGAGCCCGGCCAGGCCCAGCGCGATGCCGGCGGCCGCGACCCCGTTGGAGTCGATGTGCATGGAGCGGGTGACCGGCACGCTCGACGGCCGGTAGGCCGGCGCCAGCGTCGCGGCCACCTTGGTGTCGGCCTGGCTGAAGCGCAGCTTGTGCACGCGCAGCGGCGGCTGGTTGCGGGTCACCAGGTCGGTGCCGACCCCGAACAGGGCGCTCTGCCGGAAAAGCTCGGCGGCGGCGCCTCCGGTGCGTCCGGGGACCGCCGGGGTCGCCACGGAGACCACAGCGCCCTCGGTGAGGTACTTGGACAGGCTCTCCAGGACCGCCCGGGCCTCCTCGGCGGTGCCGGTGAGCGGCTCGCCCAGGATGACCACGTCGACCGGGTCGGCCTCGGCGAGCGAGTCGACGATCCGGACCCGGTCGGCGATCCAGCTGCCCAGCCCGGTGATGTGGTCCCGCAGCAGCTCAGTGGTGCTGCGCTCGCCGGGGACCAGGGTCAGGGTGTCGCCGGGAAGCAACGCCTCGACGGCGGCGGCCACCACGGTCGACGCGTGGTCGGCCCCGATGACCAGGGCGCTGGTGGCGGCGTTGTGGCGGGCGAACTCGGCGGTGAGGGCGCGCGCGGCACGCGGCCCGACGCCGGTCACGGGTGCGGTGGACACGGCGGGAAACGGCGTCATGACGGTGCGGGCTCCTCGCGCTGTCGGGATTTCCTCTGCTCGGAGAGCATATTGCGCCGGTCGCGGGCCCCACCCGTTGGTGTGACCCGCGACCGGCGTGCCGCGTCAGCCGCGCCGGGGCGCGCCGTCCTGATCCCGGTCCGTGCCCTCGCCGGGCTGCACCTCGCGGTCCGTCTTCCGGCCGAGATCCACCCGGGTGACCTCGGTGGTCGGCTCGTCCCCGGCCTCGGCGGCACTGCTGGCCGGTGGCAGCGGAGCCGTGGGCTCCTCGGCCGTCCCGGTCGCCACCGGGACCGTTGCGGTCGGCTCATCGCCGGCCGGGTCCGCGCTCCCGGGCGCCGGCGGTGCCGCAGCGGGCGCGGCCGGCGGTGCCGGCGCGGAGGCTGCGGGCGGTGCGAAGGCGGGGGGCGCGGATGACGGCGGCGCGGATGACGGCGCTGCGGAGGTGGGGGCCGCGGGCGGTGCCGAGGCCGGGTGGGTGGTCGTCGCCGGGTCCGGGACCGGGTGCTTCAGGTACGCCGGGTGCAGGTCGACCCGGTCCGCCGGGTTGTCCAGCAACTCCCGGACGATGTCCGCGTGCAACTCCGGCGGCAGGTCGCCCGGCGTCTCCACCTGGGCCTCGGCCTGCACCGGAGCGGGCACCTCGGTGCGCCGGCCGGAGCGGATCGCGCCGAGCAGCCCGATCGCGCCGAACATGATCAGGGCGCCGGCCACCAGCCAGCCCGCGGCGGGCAGCCGGACGGTCACGATCTGCGCGATCGCCCACCAGGCGGCGACGAGCAGGAAGAGCAGCCCGAAACTCAGCGAGATGCCGTCGGTACGGTGCGGCCTCATCGGGTCACCTCCAGGTCACCGGTGTTCAGTTCGATGGTCAGTCGCAGGGTGCCGCCACCGGCACCGTCCGATCCCAGGTCGGTGACCTCCTGCGAGCCGAGTTCCTTGCCGTCCCATTCGCGGCCGAAGATCCGGGCCCGGCCGCCGTCCATCCGCACCGAGGTGGTGGTGTCGACGTTGTCCGGCAGCAGGATCTTCATCTGGCCGACCTTCATCGCGACGGTGGTGGCCTGGCTCTTGCCGGTGAAGTCGACGGCGCGCAGGTCCAGGGTCGCCGTACCGATGGTGAAGTCGTAGCGGTCCGCGACCGCGGTGATGGTCTTGGGCCGGTAGGTGCTGTTGCCCAGCTCGCCGCCCCAGGTCTCGGCGCCGCTGGAGACGGCCAGGCCGAGGCAGGCCAGCAGGGCGAGGGCGATGAGACCGCGGGCCCGGCCGAACCAGGCGCCGACGACCAGGCCCAGGCCGATCGTGGTCAGCGCGGCGGCGAAGTAGGCCGAGACGGAGACGTCGACGCCGGACAGGTCGATCAGGGCCAGCACGCCCATGACAACCACGATCATGAAGAACGTGATCCGGCCGAGCTTGGAACGCTCGCGGCGCTGCTTCGGCGGGCGCGGGGGCCGCGGCGGGGCCGGCGGGGTCACCCTGTGGTGGCTGCCCTGGGCCCACGGCCCGTGCGGGGCGAACGGCGGGCGGTAGCCACCGGGCGGCGGCCCGAACTCGGGCGGCCGGGGCGGCGCGTAGGCGGTGCTCGGTGGCACGTAAGCCCCCTGGGTGTAGTTGGGCGGGGTGGGCGGCAGCGGGGTGGTCACCGGTTCGCGGGCCGGTGCGGCCGCGGCCGGGAACGGGGTCGTGCGGGGCGCGTCCGCAGCGGCCGGGGCCGGCGGAGGCGTGGGTGCGGGCGGCGTGGCCGGGGGAAACGGGGCCGGATCAGCCGCCGGGGCAGCCGACCAGGCGCTGGCCGGCGCGGATTCCGGCGCCGGGGTGGCTCCGGGCATCGGAGGGAAACCCGGTGCGGGGGTGGTGGCGTTCGCCCGGTTGTTGCGTCTGAGCAGCAGCCCGCCGCAGACCAGCACCGCCGCCGCGAGCAGGGTGGCGCGGAAGCCGTCGCGGACGATGAACGCGAAGGTCAGCGCGGCCGCTCCGCCCAGGAGCACGATCGACAGCGGGGCGGTCGCCGAACGGCCGCGGCCCAGCAGGGACTCGATCGGGGAGGCGGTGTCGCCCTCGGCCGGGATCAGCAGCCAGCCGACCAGGTAGATCAGCACGCCGACCCCGCCGAAGAAGCCCAGCACGGCCAGCAGCACCCGCCAGAGCACCGGGTCGGTGTTGGTGGCGTTGGCGATGGCACCGGAGACGCCGGCGACGTAGCGGCCCCGGGTGGGCCGGATCAGCTTCTCGCGGGCGAACGTGGGCCCGCTGTCGGGTGCACCGAACCACGGCGGCGGGGTCGCACCGGGCGGCGGCTGCCCACCCGGAGGCGGCGTTCCACCGGGCGGCGGGACAGCTCCGGGCGGCGGGACAGCGCCGGCGGGAGGCGGGGGCGGGTCGGCCGCCGGCGGGGCGCCCGGTGCCGGAGGCTCGTAGGCCGGTGGCAGGTCGGACGCGGCCGCAGCGGGAGCCGGCGCCGGAGGCGGGACAGCCGAAGGTGCCGGAGCGTCCTGCGACGACCCGGCAGCTTCGCGGGACTGGGCAGCTTCGTCGGTCATGGCTTCGATACTGGCGGTCCGGCGACCCGAACCGCCTCAGGCGGCGACCCTGACACCACCCTGAGATCCGGGGGTGCCGGTGATGGGGGAGTTTCCCCGTGGCCCGCGACCCCCCGGCCGTGTGACGATCGAACAGGCCGCAGCGCACGCCGCGCCCTGAGCTGGAGGAGGAGCGATCACCGCCACCGCACTACCCCCGACACCGCGCCGGCTGTACCGGCCGCGCGACCACCGGGTCATCGCCGGTGTCGCGTCCGGTCTGGCGCGCCATCTGGGCATCCCGGTGACCGCGGTCCGCATCGCCCTGGTCGTCCTGCTCAGCTTCAACGGCCTGGGCCTGCTGCTCTACGCGGTCTTCTGGGCGGTCCTGCCGCAGCAGCTGTCCACCGGTGCCGGCCGCACCCGCCGCGACCTCGCGCTGCTGCTCCCGTTCGGCGCGATCGGCCTGGGCGTCATCCTGCTGCAGGGCCTGCTCTTCGGGGACAACGGCGTGGCCGGTACGGCGGGCTGGCTCATCGCGGTCACCGCGGTCGGCGCGGGCGTGATCTGGCACCAGTCTGATCCGACCCGCCGCGGCCAGTGGGCCGACGCGAGCCCGCAGGCACCCTGGCTCGCCGCGGTGGTGGCCGAGAGCGACCGCCGCTCGTTCATCTTCCGCTTCATCGGCGGCGGGGTCCTGGTCGCGACCGGCGTGATCGGCATCCTCGCGGTGTACGCCCCGGCCGGCAACCTCAGCGCCGTCTTCAACGGGGTGATCTTCGCGCTGGTCGGCCTGCTGGGGGTCGGCGTGGTGGTCGCCCCGTTGCTCTGGCGCACGTTCAGCCAGCTCCGTTCCGAGCGCGAGGGCCGCATCCGGGAGCAGGAGCGCGCCGAGGTCGCGGCCATGATCCACGACCAGGTGCTGCACACCCTGGCGCTGATCCAGCGCAACTCCGCGGACATCAAGGAGGTGCAGCGGCTGGCCCGGGGCCAGGAGCGCAGCCTGCGCAACTGGCTGTACAAGCCGAGCGCCTCACCCACCGAGCGGTTCGCCGCGGCCCTCGAGCAGGCCGCGGCCGAGGTCGAGGACACGTACGCGATCTCGGTCGAGACCGTGGTGGTGGGCGACACCCAGTGCGACGAGTCGGTGGCCGCGCTGGTCGCCGCCGCGCGCGAGGCGCTGGTCAACGCGGCCCGGCACGCCGGCGTGCAGACCGTCTCGCTCTACGCGGAGGTGGAGGCCGAGGAGCTGAGCGTGTTCGTCCGCGACCGCGGCGCCGGCTTCGAGTTGACGGCGGTGGAAGATACGAGACACGGGGTACGCGGTTCGATCATCGGGCGGATGCGGCGGCACGGCGGCAAGGCCGAGATCCGCAGCGCCCCCGGGGACGGCACCGAGGTACGCCTGACGCTGCCGGTTTCCCGGGAGAGCGTCACCGCCGGAAAGGAGACAGCACGATGACCGAGCCTGTAGCCGAGGAGAACCGGCGGCTGACCGTTTTCCTCGTGGACGACCACGCCATGTTCCGGGCCGGCGTCCGCGCCGAGCTCGGTGCCCACGTCGAGGTGGTGGGCGAGGCGAGCACGGTGGCCGAGGCCGTGGCCCGGATCGCCGCGACGACTCCGGACGTGGTGCTGCTCGACGTGCACATGCCCGACGGTGGGGGACGGGCGGTGCTGGACGCCATGCGGCGTACCCATCCGCAGGTGAAGTTTCTCGCCCTGTCGGTCTCCGACGCGGCCGAGGACGTGATCGGCCTGATCCGGGCCGGCGCCCGCGGGTACGTGACCAAGACGATCTCACCCGACGAGCTGGCCGCGGCGATCCGGCGGGTGGCCGACGGCGACGCGGTGTTCAGCCCGCGGCTGGCCGGCTTCGTGCTGGACGCGTTCGCGTCACGCCCGGACGTCCCGGTGGCCGATCCCGAGCTCGACCAGCTCACCAACCGCGAGCGCGAGGTGCTGCGGCTGCTGGCGCGCGGGTACGCCTACAAAGAGATCGCCAAGGAGCTGTACATCTCCATCAAGACTGTGGAAACTCACGTGTCGAACGTTCTGCGCAAGCTGCAGATGTCGAACCGGTACGAGTTGTCACGCTGGGCGGCTGACCGCCGGCTCGTCTGAAGGAGTTCCGCACCATGGTCCGCAAGGCCCCACGGCTGGTGGCGGCTGCGGCAGTCGCCCTCGTCCTGTCGGCGTACGGCTGCACGGACCATGGCCCGGACGAGGACGTGCCCGACCGGACGGTGGTCATCGGCATCACCGAGCCGGGACATCTGATCCCGAGCGACACCGTGGACGTGAGCGGCAAGCAGGTGCTGGCCGCGCTGTTCCAGCCGCTGGTCACCTTCGACGCGCGCAGCACCCCGGTCCCGGCCGCCGCGCAGTCGGTCAAGGCTGATCCGACGGCCCGGATCTGGACGGTCAAGCTGAAGCCGGGGCTCACGTTCAGCAACGGCGAGCCGGTCACCGCGGACAGCTATCTCGACGCCTGGAACTACGGCGCGTACGGTCCGAACCACCAGAGCGCCACCTCTTACTACGACCGCATCGACGGGTACGCGGATCTGCAGGTGCGCGACCCCGACGGCGACTCCGGTCCGCAGCAAGCCGCGGATCCGCAGGCGAAGACCTTGCGGGGTCTGAAGAAGGTCGGTGACACCTCGTTCACCGTGACCCTGTCGGCGCCGTTCGCGGGCTTCGCCGCTCTGCTGAACGACGTGGCCTTCTATCCGTTGCCCAAGGCGGCCTTCTCCGCGCCGGGAGTCATCGCCGGCGCTTTCGAGAACGCGGTCGTCGGCAACGGGCCGTTCAGGATGAAGGGCGGATGGGAGCGCGGCAGCCGGATCCTGATGGAGAAGGCGCCCGGTTACGCGGGTCCCGGGCCCAAAGTGGACGGCCTGCTGTGGAAGATCTATGACGACGCCCGCGACGAGTACGCCGATCTGGTCGACGGCGACATCGACGTGCAGACCCGCATTCCGCTCGAGTTGTTCGACAAGGCCACCGAGGACCTCGGGGAGCGCCTGCGGAAGAGTCCGAATTCCACCTTCACGTTCCTCGGCTTCCCGATCTTCCAGCCGGACTTCGCCGAGCCGGAGGTGCGCCGGGCGCTCTCCCTGGCGATCAACCGCCAGGAGGTCGTCGACGAGGTCTTCCACGGGACCGAGACCGCCGCGACCGCGTTCGTGTCGCCGGTGGTCCCCGGCTACCGGGCCGACTCCTGCGCGGAGTACTGCCGGTACGACCCCGCGCGGGCCAAGGAGATGTACAAGGCGGCCGGTGGTCCCGCCGCCATCACGATCTCGTACAGCCGGGACAGCGGCCCGCGGAGCTGGGTCGACGTCGTGTGCCGGCAGCTCACCGCGTCGCTGGGCGTCAAGTGCACCGGAGCCGGGCAGGACGACCTTTCCGCACTGCTGGGCCGGGTCGAGAAGCGGCAGCCCGTCGGCCTGATCCGGTTGAGCTGGACGATGGACTACCCGTTGCTGGAGAGCTACCTCTCCCCGCTGTACGCGACCAACGGCTCGGCGAATCTCTACGGTTACAGCAACCCCGCCTTCGACAGCCTGCTGGCCGAGGGCTCCAAGGCGCCGAAGCAGGCTGAGGCGGTCAAGAAGTGGCAGGAGGCGGAAGACCTCCTGGCGCAGGACATGCCTGTCATCCCCCTGCGTTTCGGGCAGAACCTCTTCGGGCACTCCGAACGCGTCAGGAACGTGTCGATCGACTCCGCGCAGCGCATCGATGTGCTGAGTGTCGAGTTCGTCAACTGACTTTCGTCCGGCCGTGCCGCGGTGCGCGCGGTGAAGGGTGGCGAACCGCCCGGTTTGTGCTGGATCATTTGTGCGGTAATCGCCTCTGCGCTGCGCATTTGCACATATCCTGGGCCCGTATCGGATTGATAACACGTCTTTCGGTGCTGGGGCGGCAGGTGTCAGAGTTGCTTCGGCCTCACGCGCCTGTGGTGAGCCGCCGGGAGCTCAAGCAGAACGCTGTCGACGGCGGTGCTCTGTGCGCGAGCTCCGGGGCTGTCGTCGTTCGGCCGTCGTGGTTGACAGGCGATGTAGTCAGGTGTCAGAAGTTCCGACTTCCTGCCGCACCAGATCGGCGACCGCCGATCGGGGGCTGCGAGCAGGCGGGTGATCCAGATGTGATCACCAGATATGCACAAGAGGAGGCCCCCAACCATGAGAGTCTCGAAGCGGGCAAGGCTGGTCGCTATGACCGCGGCCGTTGCGCTCGCGGCGGCCGGCTGCAGCGGTGGCGACGACAGCGACACCGACAAGGCCGGCGGCGATACAGCGAACGGTGCCATCACGATCGACGGCACCCAGCCCGAGGTCGGCCTGGTTCCGGCCAACACCACCGAAACCGGTGGCGGCAAGATCATCGACTTCATGTGGACCGGTCTGGTCAGCTACCCCAACGACGGCAGCGCCCCGGTCAACGCCGTGGCCCAGTCGATCAAGACGACCGACTCCAAGGTCTACAACATCACCTTGAAGCAGGGCACCAAGTTCCACGACGGCACCGAGGTCAAGGCGAAGAACTTCGTCGACGCCTGGAACTGGGCGGCGTACTCGCCCAACGGTGCGCAGAACTCCAGCTTCTTCAGCGACATCGCCGGCTTCGCGGACGTCAACACCGCCGACCCGGACGACGACGGCCCGAAGAAGGCGCCGGAGCCCAAGGCCAAGACCATGTCCGGCCTGAAGGTTGTCGACGACTACAACTTCACCGTCACGCTGTCCACGCCGTTCTCGATCTTCCCGACGAAGCTCGGCTACAGCGCCTTCATGCCGCTGCCCGACGTCTTCTTCACCCAGAAGGCCGAGGAGTTCGGCAAGAAGCCGATCGGCAACGGCCCGGTGAAGTTCGTCTCCTGGACCGACAACGTCGAGATCAAGCTGACCCGGTTCGACGACTACACGCTCGACGACAAGGTCAAGATCAAGGACGTCACGGTCAAGATGTACCAGCAGGACACGGCCGCGTACGCCGACCTGCAGTCCGGCAACCTGGACTTCCAGCAGCAGATCCCGGTCTCGGCGCTCGCCGGCGACAAGTGGAAGTCGGACCTCGGTGACCGCGCGCTCAACGTGCCCACCCCGGTCACCGGCATCATCGCCTTCCCGCTGTACGACAAGCGCTTCCAGAACCCTGACCTGCGCCGGGCGGTCTCCAAGGCGATCAACCGCCAGGAGATCACCGAGAAGATCTTCTTCAACTCCCGGACCCCCGCCGACAGCTGGGCGAACCCGCTGACCCCGGGCAACCAGGCCGGCAACTGCACCGCGTGCAAGTTCGACCCCGAGGGTGCCAAGGCCGACCTGGCCAAGGCCGGCGGCTTCACCGGTGACATGGTGCTCTACTACAACGCGGACGCCAGCCACAAGGAGTGGATGGAGGCCGTCGCGCAGAGCATCAAGAACGTGCTGGGCATCAGTGTCCGCGCCGAGGGCGTCCCGACCTTCGCCGTCTTCCGCCAGGGCATCAACGCCAAGCAGATGAAGGGCCCGTACCGCGCCGGTTGGCAGCAGGACTACCCGGACGTCGAGAACTGGATCGGTCCGCTGTACGTGACCGGCGGCTCGTCGAACGACGGTAGCTACAGCAACCCGAAGGTGGACGCTCTCTACAAGGAGGGCACCGCGGCGGCCGACATCGAGACGGCCCACGCCAAGTTCGCGGAGGCGGTGAAGCTGATCGACCAGGACGTGCCGACCATGCCGATCTACTTCTCGAACCAGCAGTCGGGCACCTCCGACAAGGTGAAGAACGTCAACACCAGCAACGTCGGCGAGATCGACCTGTCCTCGGTCGAGATGGCGTAGGCGTAGCTTTCCCGTCTCAGGTCCGGCTCCGCACTCAGGGAGCCGGACCTGAGTCGGTTCGTGAGAGGCGTCGCGACGCCTACTGGTACACACTGGGCAACACGAGCGCCCACATCCGCACGGGGCGCCACAAGCGCCCGTCTCTGGGAGGACCTATGGGCCGTTACATCGTCAGACGGTTACTTCAGCTAGTCCCCGTTTTCCTGGGCACCACTTTCCTCATCTACTGGCTCGTCTGGTCCGTCCCCGGCGATCCCTTCGCGGGCAAGTGTGGTGACCGTCCGTGCCCGGCGAACTACGTCCGGATCATGACGGAGAAGTTCAACCTCGACAAGCCCTTGTACGTGCAGTACTTCACGTACATGAAGAACCTGCTGCAGGGTGACTTCGGTTCGACCTTCGGTGGTCGTTCGATCAACGACCTCATCGCGGCGGCGTACCCGAACACCATCAAGCTGGCCTTCGTCGCCCTGGCCGTGGAGGCGATCATCGGCCTCACCGCCGGCGTGCTGACCGGTCTCCGGCGCAACGGATTCCTGGACAACCTGGTCCTGGTCTCCACGCTCTTCCTCATCGCGCTGCCGACCTTCGTCACCGGCTTCGTGCTGCAGTACCTGTTCGGCGTCCAGTGGGGCGTCATCAAGCCCACGGTCTCCAACCCGCCGTCGTTCACCGAGCTGCTCATCCCCGGCTTCGTGCTGGGCAGTGTGTCGATGGCGTACGTCGCCCGCCTGGCCCGCACGAGCATCGCGGAGAACCGGAGCGCCGACTACGTGCGTACCGCCATCGCGAAGGGCCTGCCGATGCGGCGGGTGGTCGGTGTGCACCTGCTGCGCAACTCGTTGATCCCGGTCGTCACGTTCCTCGGCACCGACCTCGGTGCCCTGATGGGTGGCGCGATCGTCACCGAGGGCATCTTCGGTATCAACGGAATCGGACGAGAAGTCTACCGGGCCATCGTGACCAAGGAAGGCGCTACGGTGGTCTCCATCGTTGTCATCCTGGTGCTCGTCTACCTGGTGATGAACCTGCTGGTCGACATGCTGTACGCCCTCCTGGACCCGAGGATCCGCTATGAGTGATCCGACCATGAGCTCGATGGTCACCACACCACGAGCCGAGCAACCCACCGCGCCTGGGGGAACCGCCCCCACGGATGCGGGACTGCCGGAGAACCAGCGGGCCGACAAGCCCCGCGGCCTTCTGGGCGACGCGTGGCGTGATCTGCGCCGTAAGCCGCTGTTCTGGATCTCCGCCTTCTTCATCGTGCTGTTCCTGGTGATGGCGGCGTTCCCGTCGCTGTTCACCTCGGCGGATCCGAGTTACGGCACCCTGTCGCGCAGCCGCGTCGGCCCGTCCGCCGACGCCTGGTTCGGCTACGACGTGCAGGGCCGTGACGTGTACGCCCGGGTCATCCACGGTGCCCGCGCCTCGATCATGGTGGCGGTGCTGTCGACCGTCGGCACCGTGCTGATCGGTGGCCTGGTCGGCGTGGTCGCCGGCTTCCGCGGCGGCTGGTTCGACGCCGTCCTCTCCCGGGTCGCCGACATCTTCTTCGGTCTGCCGTTCGTGCTCGGCGCCATCGTCATCCTGTTCTCGTTCAACCCGCCGGGGGCCAACCGCGGCGAGTTCCAGATCATCATGCTGGTGGTCGCGTCGCTGGTCCTGTTGAGCTGGCCGGTCTCGATGCGGATCATGCGGTCGTCGGTGCTGGCCACCAAGGAGGCCGACTACATCGTGGCGGCCCGGGCCCTGGGTGCCAGCAACCTGCGGATCGTGTTCAAGCACCTGATCCCGAACTGCCTGGCCCCGCTCCTGGTCTACTCCACGATCCTGGTGGGTTCCTTCATCGGTGCGGAGGCGACGCTGTCGTTCCTCGGCGTGGGTCTGCAGTCGCCGGTGGTGTCCTGGGGCGTCATGATCAACGAGTCCCAGAACTACATCCGCGTCTCGCTGTATCTGCTGCTGTTCCCCGCCGCCTTCCTCGTGACCGCCGTGCTCAGCTTCGTGATGCTGGGCGAGGCCGTGCGCGAGGCCCTCGACCCGAAAATGCGGTAGGAGCCACCGTGTCCGAAGTTGTCATCACCGATCCCGATTTCTCGACGACCGGCCGTCCCAGCGGCCGGCTCCTCGAGGTCGAGGATCTGCACGTCGAGTTCCGCACCCGCGAGGGCGTCGCCAAGGCCATCAACGGCGTCTCGTTCCACGTCGACGCCGGCGAGACGCTGGCGGTGCTGGGCGAGTCGGGTTCCGGCAAGAGCGTGACCGCCCAGACCATCATGGGCATCCTGGACCAGCCGCCGGGGCACGTCTCCGGCGGTCAGATCCGCTTCCACGGCAAGGACATGCTGAGCATGTCGGAAGAGGGCCGGCGCAAGATTCGCGGCCATGGCATCGCCATGGTGTTCCAGGACGCGCTGTCGGCTCTCAATCCGGTCTTCACCGTGGGCTTCCAGATCGGCGAGCAGTTCCGCATCCGTAAGGGGCTGAGCCGCGCCGAGGCCAAGAAGCGGTCGATCGAGCTGCTCGACCAGGTCAAGATCCCCAACGCGAAGCAGCGGGTGACCGAGTACCCGCACCAGTTCTCCGGTGGCATGCGGCAGCGCGTCATGATCGCGATGTCGCTGGCCCTCGACCCCGAGGTGCTCATCGCCGACGAGCCGACCACCGCGCTGGACGTGACCGTGCAGGCCCAGATCATGGACCTGCTGGCCGACCTGCAGCGTGAGCGGCAGATGGGGCTCATCCTGATCACGCACGACCTGGGCGTCGTGGCCGACGTGGCCGACCGCATCGCGGTCATGTACGCCGGCCGCATCGTCGAGGAAGCCAACGTGCACGACCTGTACGCACGGCCGGCGCACCCGTACACGGTGGGTCTGCTCAACTCGATCCCCCGGATCGACGAGAAGGGCCAGGAGCTCCGCACCATCAAGGGGCTGCCGCCGAACCTGATGCGGATCCCGCCGGGCTGTCCGTTCCACCCCCGCTGCCCCAAGGCACAGCCCGTCTGCGTCGAGAAGGTTCCCCCACTGCGCGTGGTGGCACCGGCGCGGGGCAGCGCCTGCCACTTCGCCGAGGAGGTTCTGCGCGGTGAGTGAGACCATTCTCGAGGCCAAGAACGTCGCCAAGCACTATCCGGTCACCCGGGGCGTGGTGTTCCGCAAGACCATCGGCCAGGTCCAGGCCGTGGACGGCGTGTCGTTCAGCCTCAAGCAGGGCGAGACGCTGGGCATCGTGGGCGAGTCGGGCTGCGGCAAGTCGACGCTCGCCCGGGTGCTGATGAACCTCGAACGGCCCACCAGTGGCTCGGTCGAGTACCGCGGTCGTGACATGTTCACGATGGGCGGCGGCGAGATGCGCAAGCTGCGGCGCCAGATCCAGCTCGTCATGCAGGACCCGTACACCTCGCTCAACCCCCGGATGACGGTCGGTGACCTGATCGGGGAGCCGTTCGAGATCCACACCGACGTCGCGCCCAAGGGCAGCCGTCGCAAGAAGGTGCAGGAGCTGCTGGAGGTGGTCGGGCTCAACCCCGAGCACATCAACCGTTACCCGCACCAGTTCTCCGGTGGTCAGCGCCAGCGCATCGGCATCGCCCGCGCGCTCGCCCTGCGGCCGGAGATCATCGTCTGCGACGAGCCGGTCAGCGCGCTCGACGTGTCGATCCAGGCCCAGGTGATGAACCTGCTGGACAGCCTCCAGAAGGAGCTGGGCCTGGCGTACATCTTCATCGCCCACGACCTGTCGGTGGTCCGGCACCTGTCCGACCGCGTCGCGGTGATGTACCTCGGCAAGATCGTCGAGATCGGCACCGAGGACGAGATCTACGAGCGGCCGACGCACCCGTACACGCAGGCCCTGCTGTCCGCGGTGCCGGTGCCGGACCCGAACAGCCGCAGCACGAAGGCGATCATCCGGCTCACCGGCGACGTGCCGAGCCCGGCGAATCCGCCGTCGGGATGCCGGTTCCGTACGCGGTGCTGGAAGGCTCAGGACATCTGCGCCGAGAAGGTTCCGGAGCTGGTGGAGCGGCCGGGCACGGATCACCCGAGTGCCTGCCACTTCGCCGAGGAGCGCGAGATCGTGGTGACCCACGAGGCCGGGGCGCTCTGACCCGGCTCAGCTGATGCGCGCCGCCGTGGTCCTCGACCGAGGACCACGG
>NZ_JBSGFR010000068.1:0-35982 GCF_053603475.1 Actinoplanes sp. NPDC004185
GGCGGCCGACCTCGAACAGCTGCGGCGGCACCTGGGCGTCGAGCGGCTGCGGCTGCTGGGCCACTCGGCGGGAGCCGGCTGGCCGCCAGCTACGCCGCCCGACACCCGGAGCGGGTCGGCTGCCTCATGCTGGTCACGCCGCCGGTGACCTGGCTGCTCGACGTGGCCTCCAACATTGCCGAGGTCGGCGAGCGCCGCCGCGGCGACCCCGTCTTCGAGGCGGCCCTGGCGGCGTCCCGGCAGGGACTCACCCGGCGCGACGACGAAGGGCTCAA
Organism: Actinoplanes sp. NPDC004185; assembly: GCF_053603475.1. Lineage (NCBI taxonomy): Bacteria > Bacillati > Actinomycetota > Actinomycetes > Micromonosporales > Micromonosporaceae > Actinoplanes > Actinoplanes sp. NPDC004185. Next base: position 276 of record NZ_JBSGFR010000068.1, read on the forward strand.
CGACTTCATGACCCGCGTGGCGCCGCTTGGCTACGCCACCTGGGGCCCGGCGGAGCAGGCCCACGCCGTCCTCGGCCGGTTCAGCTACGCGGCGAACCGGACCTGGCCCCGCGTGGAGCCACCGGCCGACCTCGCCCGCCGGCTGGCCGCCGTCACCGCGCCGGTGCTGGTCATCGCCGGCGCCGAGGACGCCATCACGGGTTGCGCGCCGGCCGTCGCGCTGACGAAGCTGTTCGCGGACGGCACCGCCGAGGTGCTCGACCGGTGCGGGCACTACCCGTGGGTCGAGCAGCCGGCAGCGTTCCGGCGGGCCGTCGACGAGTTCCTGGCCGCGCGGGTGAAGGAGTGACATGGCGGGCGACCCCGGACTGATCACGCCGGTCGGGCACCGCGAGCCGGCGCCGCGCCGGATCCGCGGCCTGCTCGGCGACCGGGTGGGGCCGGACCGGCCGCGGACCCCGTTCTCCCCGGAGGAGAAATGATCCGGCGGATCAAGGCCTGCCTCAACGGCGGCCGCACCCGCGACGAGCATCCGGCCGTCCCGGTGACCCCGGCCGAGCTGGCCGTGGCCGCGGCGCAGGCGGTGGCCGCCGGGGCCGAGGCGGTCCACGTGCACCCCCGGGGCGCGGACGGTGCGGAGAGCCTCGACCCGGCCGACATCGGCGCGGCGGTGGCCGCCGTCCGGGCGAGTTGCCCCGGCACGCCCGTCGGGGTCTCCACCGGGCTGTGGATCACCGGCGGGGACGTCGGCCGGCGGCACGCCACCGTGGCCCGGTGGGCCGGCCTCGGCGCCGGCCAGCGGCCCTCGTTCGCGTCGGTCAACGTCGGCGAGGACGGTTTCGCCGAGCTGGTCGCGCTGCTGCGGGGAGCCGGGGTGGGGGTCGAGGCGGGAGTCTGGTCACCGGCGGACGCCGAGCGGCTGGACGGCGTACCGGTCGACCGGATCTTGATCGAGATCCTCGGCACGCCGGCCGCGGACGCGGTGGCCGCGGCCGACGCCGTCCTCGACCGGCTCGCGGTCCCCGGACCGCGGCTGCTGCACGGTGAGCAGGACGCCTGCTGGCCGCTGATCGCCCACGCCGGGCGTCTCGGCCTGCCCACCCGGATCGGCCTCGAGGACACCCTGGTCACCGACGACGGCCGGCCCGCGACCGGCAACGCCGACCTGGTCCGGCGGGCGCTGCGGATCTGGACCGCTCAGCGCGAACGCAGATAGCGGCGCAGGTCCTGGGTCTCCCCGGTGGTGGGACGGACGGCCAGGATGCACGTGTCGTCGTCCGGGTTGGCCTGCCGCAGCCGGCTGACCAGCTCCGCGAGCGGCTGCAGGGGCGCTGCGGCCACGGCCTCGTCGACGGTACGGATCACCGTGTCCAGCCCTTCGTCCAGGCTGCGGCAGCGGTATTCCACCAGCCCGTCGGTGTAGAGCAGCAGCAGATCGCCGATCGCCAGCCGCAGCTCGGCGCACTCGTAGGTCGCGTCCTCGACCACCCCCAGCATCGGCCCGCTCGGACGCGGCAGCGGCTGCGTACGGCCACCGCGGCTCAGCAGCGGCGGCGGGTGCCCGGCCTGCGCCCAGGTCAGCCGGCGCAGGGCCGGCTCGTAGCGGGCCACGATCGCGGTCGCCGCCGTCTCCGGCCGCTCCTCGTCCAGGTCACAGGTGATCCGGTTGAGGTGCCCGAGCAGCTCGGCCGGATCGTTCGTGGTCACCGCCAGAGCGCGCAGTGAGTACCGCAGCTGCGCCATGGTGGTCGCGGCCAGCGTGCCGTGCCCGGCCACGTCACCGACCGCCAGCAGCACCGAGCCGTCACGCAGTGCCGCCGCGTGGTACCAGTCGCCGCCGACCAGGCTCTCCTGGCCGGCCGGCAGGTACCGCACGGCCACCTTGATGCCGGGCAGCTCCACCGGGCGCTCCGGGATCGGCAGGATGATGTGCTGCAGCCGGGCGGCCAGCTCGTGCTCGGCGTGCAGGCTGCGGCGGTGCTCGGCGAGCTGCTGCTCGACCTCGGCCAGCCGGCGGGCGCTGTTCTCCCGGGCGGTGACGTCCTGCACGATGCCGTACAGCCGCAGTGGCCGGCCGGCGCCGTCGCGGGTGGCGTCGGCGACCGTGCGCAGGTGCTTGATCCGGCCCTTGATCCGGACCCGCAACGTCACGTCGATCCGCTCGCCGCGTTCGAAGGCCTCCGCCGCCGCCAGCCGCAGCGGGTGGTCCTCGGCCACGGCGAGCGCCTCGGTCTCCGCCGTGGACAGTGGGCCGAGGGCCGGGTCCCGCTCGTAGATCCGGTACAGCTGGGCCGACCACCGCACCTCGCCGCTGACCAGGTCCCACTCGGCCCAGCCGAGGTTGCCGAGCTGCTCGGTGCCGTTGATCCGGTCACCCTCGTCCGGGCCGCCGCCGTGCCCGACCCAGGTGATGAACAGGCCGGAGCCGAGGCGGTGCGCCCGTACGGTGAACCGGTGCTCGTTGAGTGTGAACGGGCCGAGCTGCACAGGCTCGCCGGTGTCCAGCACCCGCTGGTAGGCCGCCCACCGGTCGCTGACCGGGGCGTGCGGGAACTGCTCGGCCATCCGGGTGCCGACCAGCTGCCGGCCGCGGAGCCCGTCGGGCGTGGTCGCCTCCGGGGTGGCGGCGGCGTAGATCAGGTCAGCCAGCTCCCCGCCCTCGCCCCGTACCGGCGTGAGCAGAGCGGACTGCCCGGGCAACAAATCCAGCACGGCCTGCACGACCGCCAGCCAGGGCTCGACCGGACGGACGTCGGCGCTCGCGCGCCGGCGCGCGAGCAGCATCGAGCGCAACGGCGGGCCCCGGTCGTCGGCCGGCTCCGGGATGTCCAGCATGCTGATCACCCCGGCCGCGACGTCGACCACGTCGCGGTCCTGGTCGGCGGCCATCTGCAGCAGGTGGCGGTGGGCTTCCGACAGCCGGCAGCGGGTACGCCCGGCCAGCAGCCCCACAGCCCGGTCCATGGTGGCGCGTGAACCGTCCCCGGTGGCCGGACGCGCCACCGAACGCAGGTTCTCCATCGCCTCCAGGTACGCCTGCTGCCTGCCGCCCATACCGCTCCCACCTGCCGGAATCCACCATGACGGTTCCCTGCATACGCCAGCGCGGCGCGCGGCGTCATCCCCCGTTCACCTGCCCCCGGGGTCGACCTGCGGCGCAGCGCGGCCGGGTCACCCGGAAGGACGACCGGGGCCCGGGGGCCGTCCGGTGGCGGCCCCCGGCCGCCCGGTTCCCGCAGGTCACCGAACGGACCGCGGCGCCGGTCCGATGCGGTGCGGCGGCAACCGGCCGGTCCGGTGCGGTGATGCGCCGGAAACACCGATGCCGGATCATGGCGGGATGGACCTCGACGGGGCGCGGCGGATCGGCTTCCGCGTCGAGCAGAGCTTCCGGTACGCCTACCGCGAACCGGTGACCGCCCTCGCCCAGCGGCTCGTGGTGGTGCCCCGGCGCCGCCACGGTGACCTCTACCGGCGCAGCCACCACCTGACCGTGACCGGCGCCGCGCACGCCCGGCGCTCACGGCTGGACGCGGCGGGCAACACGGTGGTGCGGGTGGTGGCCGCCCGGGTCGAGCAGGCGGTCGAGTTCCGGCTCACCGCCACGCTGGACCGGGTGGTCGGCGACGGCCCGCCGCAGCTGCCGCTCGCGGCGCTGCACGACCCGCGCCTGCTGCGCCCGACCCGGCTGACCACGCCGGACGAGGCGCTGCGGGAGCTGGCCGGAGGCTGCGCGGCGGCGGACAACGAGGAGACGGCCGAGCGGGCGTGCGCGCTCGCGCACGCAGCGCTGACCTACGAGTACGGCGTAACCTCGGTCAGCACCACAGCGGCGCAGGCACTGGCGGGCGGCCGGGGCGTCTGCCAGGACTCGGCGCACGTGATGCTGGCGATGTGCCGCGTGCTCGGCGTGCCGTCCCGCTACGTCTCCGGGCACCTGATCGGTCAGGGCGGCACCCACGCCTGGGTCGAGGTGCTGGTGCCGCGGGGCGACCGGGCGGTGGCGCTGGCCTTCGACCCGTGCCACGGCCGCCGGGCCGGCAACGGCTACGTCACGGTGGCGGTCGGGCGGGACTACGCGGATGTGGCCCCCACCTCCGGCACCTACGTCGGGGCGCCGGGCGGCACCCTGACCGGCAGCCGCGAGGTCAGCGTCGTCAGCGTCGAGTAGGACAGTCCCTGGTCACAGCTCGAACAGCTCGCGCATGGCCTCGGCCAGCCGGGCCATGCTGGAGCCGGTGACCATGCCGATCCGCTCGGCGCCGACCGAGGCCGGCAGCCGGCGCATCCGGTTGACCACCACGACGCCGGTGATCGGGTCCTGCTCGGTGAGGGCCACCGCGTACGGCGGCAGCTCGGTGGCCCCGCGCTGGCGCACGATCGGCGCGCAGAACGGCGAGGGGTTGGCCCGGTCGTTGTAGTTGTCGGAGGAGAGCACGAGGACCCGGTAGCGCAGGTCGGTGCGGCTGCCGATGGTCCAGATCTCGCCGCGCTTCACGCACGGAGCGTACCGTCGCACCGATCTTCGGATTTGCCCCGCCCGGCGTCCGGGGCAACCGGTGCTCGGGACAGTCGAACCCTGCGACCGGGAAACACGTAAGAATGAGCGCGACGGCTTGCGGCCGCCGGGACCCATACTCCGGCGGCTCGCGTGGAGGAAGGACGTTCATGACGGAAAAGGCCCAAATCGGGGTAACCGGGCTGGCGGTGATGGGTCGCAACCTGGCCCGCAACTTCGCCCGCCACGGCCACACGGTCGCGCTGCACAACCGCAGCTACGGGCGCACCAAGGAACTCGTGGAGTCGTACGGCCACGAGGGCACGTTCATCCCCTCGGAGAGCGCCGAGGACTTCGTCGCGAGCCTGGAGCGCCCGCGCCGCGTGGTGATCATGGTCAAGGCCGGCAAGGCCACCGACGCGGTCATCGACGAGTTCGCCCCGCTGCTCGAAGAGGGCGACATGCTCATCGACGCGGGCAACGCGCACTTCGCCGACACCCGGCGGCGCGAGGCCGCGCTCAAGGAGCGCGGGCTGCACTTCGTCGGCACCGGCGTGTCCGGTGGCGAGGAGGGCGCCCTGCACGGCCCGAGCATCATGCCCGGCGGCTCCAAGGAGTCCTACGAGTCGCTCGGCCCGCTGCTCGAGGACATCTCGGCCAAGGTCGACGGCGAGCCGTGCTGCGTGCACGTCGGCCCCGACGGCGCCGGGCACTTCGTCAAGATGGTGCACAACGGCATCGAGTACGCCGACATGCAGCTCATCGCCGAGGCGTACGACCTGCTCCGCTCGGTCGGCGGGCACTCGCCGGCGGAGATCGCGGAGATCTTCAAGGGCTGGAACGAGGGCCGGCTGGGCTCGTACCTGATCGAGATCACCGCCGAGGTGCTCAAGCAGACCGACGCCGAGACGGGCCAGCCGTTCATCGACATCGTGGTCGACCAGGCCGAGCAGAAGGGCACCGGCCGCTGGACCGTGCAGGCGGCCCTGGACCTGGGCGTGCCGGTCTCCGGCATCGCCGAGTCGGTCTTCGCCCGGGCGCTGTCCGGCGACCCGAAGGTCCGCGCGGCCGCGGCGCACCTGCCCGGCCCCACGGCGACCGCCGGCGCGGGCGGCGCCGACCTGCAGGCCGACGTCGAGCAGGCGCTGTTCGCCTCGAAGATCGTCGCGTACGCGCAGGGCTTCCAGCAGATCCAGGCGGCCAGCGCAGAGTACGGCTGGGACATCGACCCCGGCCAGATGGCCAAGATCTGGCGGGCCGGCTGCATCATCCGGGCCAAGTTCCTCGACTTCATCAAGCAGGCCTACGACAAGTCCCCGGACCTGCCGTCGCTGCTGGTCGACGAGTACTTCCTGGACGCCGTCAGCGGCGCGCAGGAGGCCTGGCGGCGCGTGGTCGCCACGGCGGCCCAGCAGGGCATCCCGGCCCCGGGCTTCGCGTCGGCGCTGGCTTACTACGACGGCCTGCGGGCCAAGCGCCTGCCGGCCGCTCTGATCCAGGGGCAGCGCGACTTCTTCGGCGCGCACACGTACCGCCGCGTCGACAAGGAAGGCGCCTTCCACACCATGTGGGGCGCCGAGCGCAACGAGGTCTCCGCGTAGCAGTGCCGGGCCGGCCCGCTCGCGGGCCGGCCCGTCACGCCGCGGTGACCGGCAGGACCGTCCGGATCATCAGCTCGGCCATCTCGGCCGGCGGCAGCGGCTTGGCCATGAAGTAGCCCTGGCCCAGCCGGTAGCCCATCGCCCGCAGCCGCTCGGCCTGCGCCGCCGTCTCGATGCCCTCCGCGACCGCGTACAGGTCGAGGTATTCGGCGAGCTGGGCGACCGCCGCGGCCACCGCCAGCCGGCCGCGGTCCTCGCCGTCGCAGATGCCGTCCACGAACGACTTGTCCAGCTTCAGCACGTCCACCGGGAACGCGCGCAGCAGGCTCAGGCTGGACTGGCCGGTGCCGAAGTCGTCCAGCGCCAGCCGCACCCCCAGCTCGTGCAGGGCCTGCAGGGTCTCGCGGACCTGCCGGCCGTCGAGGACCGAGGACTCGGTGACCTCCAGCACCAGGTTGGCCGGGATCAGCCCGGTGTCGCTGAGCACGGCCGCGACCTCGTCCACGAAGCCGGACTCGCGCAGCTGCCGGGCCGCCACGTTGACGTTGATCGAGCGGATGGCGGCGGCGCCGTACTCGGCGTGCCACTTGGCCAGCTGCTCGCAGGCCTCCCGCAGCACCCAGGAGCCCAGCGGCACGATCAGCCCGGAACGCTCGGCGACCGGGATGAAGTCGGCCGGCGAGACCAGCCCGCGGACCGGGTGCCGCCAGCGCACCAGCGCCTCGGCGCCGGACATCAGGCCGGTGACCAGGTCGAACACCGGCTGGTAGGCCAGCTCCAGCTCGTGGCGGATGATGGCGTTGTGCAGCTCGCTGCCGAGCCGGGCGTGGTTGACGACCTCGCTGTGCATCCGCGGTTCGAAGCGGGCCCAGGACGCCTTGCCGGAGGCCTTGGCCGCGTACATGGCGATGTCGGCGTTGCGCAGCACCTCGTCGGCGTTGTCGCCCGGCCCGGCCAGGGCGACGCCGATGCTGGCGTTGGCCAGCAGCTGGTGCTCACCGACCCGGAACGGCACCGCGAGCGCGGTCAGGATCCGCGCGGCGACCTCCTCGGCCCCGGCCGGATCGTCGACGTCGAGCAGCACCGCGAACTCGTCGCCGCCCAGGCGCGACGGCAGGTGGGTGACCGCGCTGTGGTGGCGCAGCCGCTGGGCCACCTCGAAGAGCAGCTGGTCGCCGACGGCGTGCCCCATGGTGTCGTTGACCATCTTGAAGTCGTCGATGTCGACCAGCAGCACGCTGACACTGCGGTGCGCGTCGAGGCGCTCGCCGAGGACGGTGCCGAAGCGGGCGCGGTTGGCCAGCCCGGTCAACGGATCATGCATTGCCAGGTGCTCGAGCTCCGCCTGCTGCCGCCGGATGCCGGCCAGCATCCGGGCGTTGGCCCGCAGCCCGAGCAGCTGCCGGGCCACCACGAAGGTGGCGATGAGCACGGCGCCGATGATCACGACCCGCTGGTGCCAGCCGAGCTGGCGGGCGGAGACGGTGATCACCAGGGCGGCCGTCGCGATGACTGCGACCAGCGGGAGCGCGTTGTAGATGCTGCGCGCCGACGGCGCGGCGGGGGGCGCCGCGGGGCGGCGCAGGACGACTTCCTGACGGTACGCGGCCAGCGCCATCGCCGCGCCGACGAGCGGAACGCCCAGCACCGAGATGATCAGCCGTCCGGTGTCCCCGCCGGCGATGAGCAGCACCGTGGTGGCCACGGCGACCAGCGGCGCGGCGGTCAGGATGCGCAGCGACACGGAGTCGACGGCGCTGGCCGGGCTCATCGCCGCGCGGCCGATGACGACCAGGGCGATCAGGGAACCGACCCCGGTGACGGCGGCGCCGTTCTGGGTCAGTGTGGAGGTCGCCGCCGTGGCCAGGTCGAGGACGACATACCAGTAGATCAGCGCACCGGCCACCGCGACGGTCGCGCCGTCGAGCATGAGCTGGGCCCAGCGCAGCACCGACCGGTGCTCCACCGGCAACCGCAGGAAGGCCAGCACCACCATGACCACGCCGAGCAGCGTCGGCACCGCCATGTACGGCGACAGCCCGGGATCGTTGTTGGCGAACGCGAACGCACCGACCGAGCCGATCCCCAGGCAGATCGCCGCGTGCGAGAAGAGCCGCCAGAAGCCCCGGACCGGCCGCGGCACCACGATCATCGAGCCGATCCGCCGGCAGGCCAGGAACGCGGCCACCATGGCCACCGGTCCCCCGGCGTACCCGGGCATCACCGTGCCCCCGTGGTGCATCACCAGCCACCCGAGCACCCAGGCCACCGCCAGCAACGCCAGGGCCAGCGGGAGCACACCCGGACGGGCGGGCCGGACCGCGCGCCGGCGGCCTACCCGCTTGTCGGCTGGACTCATCGCTGCGCTCGGCTCCTTGGTCTCTGTCACTCCTGGCGCAGTACCAGTCGGCGATGGGGAGCCGAAGCTGAGCGTTCCCGCTGCGGGCCGGGCGGCCTCGATCGGAAGATATAGACGCCGGTGGCACCCGGGACCGATGCGGGGTGTGGCCGGGCCCGCTTAGGGTCGGTGCGTCATGGAGCGCATCCCGGGTTGGTTGCTGCCGCTGGTCCTCGCCGTCACCCAGCTGGCGGTCTGGCCGGGCATCCCGCTGGCCTCGGACGACCGGCTGTCGGCGCCGGCCGTCGCGACCGGCGTCACCGCCACCGTCGTCGCCACGGTGGCGCTGCTGTGGCGGCGGTCGGCCCCGCTCGCGGCCCTCGGCGTCGTGGCCGCGGCGCTGACCGTGGGGACGTACGGCGTGCCGACGGACGCGCTGCTGGTCGTCTCGCTCGCCGACCTGATCACGCTCTACAGCATCGCCGTGCTGCGTACCCAGCGGCTGACGCTGGGCATCGCGGCGGCGGTGATGCTCTGGCAGGCCGCGCTGATCGCCGCCACCACGGGCCTGGACGAGTACGCCCTCGAGCTGGTCAGCATCCTGGTGGTGTACTCGACCGTCGTCGCGTTCGGCCGGGCCCGGCACCGCTGGCACGCCGAGCGCGCGAAAGCCGCGGGCCGGCTCGCCGAGGCGGAGGACCGGCGGGCCCGGGCCGCCGACACCGAACGGCACCGCCTGGCCCGCGAGCTGCACGACGTGACCGCCCACCACCTCACGTCGATCGTGGTCATCGCCTCGGCCGCCCAGCGCCTCGGCGGCACCCGTCCCGACCTGGTCGCCGAGGCTCGCGAGTTCGCCGCCCGGACCGGGCGCGACACCCTGACGGCGCTGCACCGGCTGGTCGCGCTGCTGCAGCTGCCCGACGAACGGCCCGGTCCGGTCGCCGCCCGCCTGCAGGAACTGGCCGAGGGCTTCCGGCTGCTCGGCCAGCAGGTCACCGTGCAGACCATCCCGGACGCCCTGCCACCCGCGACGACCGAGGCGGTCTGCGGCATCACCCGCGAGGCCCTGACCAACACCCTGCGGTACGCCCCGGCCGGCGGCGTCCGCATCCGGCTCGCCCCCGTGACCGACGGCCTGGAGCTCACCGTCGACGACGACGGCGCCCACACGGACGGCGTCACCGGCATGGGCTCCGGACGAGGCATCACCGGCATGCGGGAACGCGCCACGGCACTGGGCGGCAGCCTGACCGCGGGCCCCCGCCCCGGCGGCGGCTGGCGCGTCCGCGCCGTGCTGCCCGTGACCAGCGCTCCGCCCCCGGTCCCCCGCCGCCGGCAGCGGCCCGGCGCCGAGCACGTCATCGACGTGGTCGTGTTCCTGCTGACGCTGTTCGTGCCGGTGGGGGCGCTGCTGATCTCCGACGGCGATCCGGACCTGGCCGGCGCGCCGGTGCCCCTGCTGATCCTGGTCGCCTCGGCCCACGCCGTACCGGTGATCTGGCGCCGGACCCACCCCTGGGCCGTGCTGGTCGCGGTGGCGCTCACCTCGTGGCTGCTGCCGGCACTGATCGCGGCCGGCCTGGTCGCACCGGCGCTGGGCTGGGTCATGCTGGCCGGCCTGGGTGCGGAAGCCGTCGCGGTGTACGCCGTCGCCCGCTACGCCCCCCGCAACAACCTGACCGCCCTGGCGATCCCGGCCGCGCTCACCGCGGCGGTGCTGGCCACCGGGTTCACGATGGCGCTGGACGCGCCGCCCGAGGAGGGGATGCCCTTCGTCGCGTGGGTGGTCTTCATGTCCGCGGTGATCGGGTGCCCGTTCGGGGTGCCGATGGTGGGCTCGTGGCTGGCCGGTTTCCTCGTCCGCCGCCGCCGCACGAAACTCGAGGCCCGTGAGCACGACCTGGTTGCCGTCTCGACCGCCCAGGCGATCTGGGAGGCGGGCCTCGAACGCGCCCGGGTCGCGGCCGGCCTGCAAGCGGCGGTCCTGCGCGACACGGCCCGGGTGGCGACGGCGGCCGACGCGGGCGACCTCGACCAGGTGCTGACCTCGGCCCGGACCGCCCTGGACGCGATGCGCGGCCTCCTCAACGGCCTGCGCGCCGAACCGGACCCGGCCCGCGACACCGGCGACCGCGACCCGCAGCCGACGACGGCGGCCCTGCCCGGGCTGGCCGACCGGTGGCGGGGGCACGGGCGGGACGTCGGCCTGGAGATCATCGGGGCCGGGCGGGTGCTGCCGGCGGACGTGGACCTGTCGGCGTTCCGGGTGGTGGAGCTGCTGCTGGCCGGGGACACCGGACCGGTGAGCGTGCGGGTGGAGCTGAGCGGCGATCCGGTGCGGATCAGCATGCGGCCGATGCCGGCGGACGAGGGTGGGGAGATCGCGGCCGGGTTGCGGGCGCGGCTGGCCGCGGTGGGCGGCAGCATGGCCACCGCGGGCGACGGCCTCCCGGAGATCCTCCTGCCCGCGCCGCCGGCAGGGCACCTGGGCGGGAGCAGCCCGGACGGCGAGGGCGGAGGCCCGGCTGGGACCATTCCTGCCGACGACGGGCCGGGCAGACCGGCCGGGGACGACAAGGAGGTGGCGTCATCGCCGTCCGCGTGATGGTCGTCGACGACCAGCTCATGGTGCGCGCCGGGATCGCCGCCATCGTCGACGCCGAGGAAGGGCTCGAGGTCGTCGGCGAGGCCGCCGACGGGCAGGCCGCGCTCGACCTGGCCGCCCGGCTGCGGCCCGACGTGGTGCTGATGGACATCCGGATGCCCGGCATGGACGGGCTGACCGCCACCGCGCAGCTCACCGCGGCCGCACCGGAGACCAAGGTCCTGGTCCTGACGACGTTCCATCAGGACCGGTATGTCTACGAGGCGTTGAAGGCGGGCGCTGCCGGGTTCGTGCTCAAGGATGTCCTGCCCGCTGACCTGCTCGCCGCCATCCGGGTCGTCGCCGACGGCGAGGCGATGCTCAGTCCCGCTGTCACGCGGCGGTTGATCGACGCGTTCGCCAGCGGCGGGCTGTCCGGCCCGGCCGAGCCCGGCCGGCGGCTGGAGGGCCTCACTCCCCGCGAGCGCGAGGTCCTGGTCAGCATCGCCACCGGCATGTCCAACGCCGAGATCGGCACCGCCCTGGGCATCACCACCGGCACGGTGAAGGTGCACGTCAACGCGCTGCTGGCCAAGCTCGGCGTCCGCGACCGCGTGCAGGCGACGATCGCCGCCTACGACCTCGGCCTGGTCCGCCCGAATCCCTGAGCTGGGCCCGGCCCGACACCTGGGCCCGGAGTGAGCCCGGCCCGGAGAACAGCGATCCGGGCCGGGCTTCGTCCAGGGCTCAGCCCTTGAGGGCCGCCGAGACCACCGCCCGCGCCTCCTCCTGGATGCGCGCCAGGTGCTCCGGCCCCTTGAACGACTCCGCGTAGATCTTGTAGACGTCCTCCGTGCCCGAGGGCCGGGCCGCGAACCAGCCCGACTCCGTCGTCACCTTCAGGCCGCCGATCGGCGCGTTGTTGCCCGGCGCCGACGTCAGCACCGCCGTGATCGGTTCGCCGTCGAGCTCCTTGGCCGTCACCTGCGACGGCGAGAGCTTGCCCAGGATCGCCTTCTCGTCGCGGGTCGCCGGGGCGTCGATGCGGGCGTACGCCGGGTCGCCGAACTTCGCCGTCAGGTCGCGGTAGTGCTCGCTCGGGGTACGGCCCGTCGTCGCCACGATCTCCGAGGCCAGCAGGTCCAGCAGGATGCCGTCCTTGTCGGTGCTCCACGGGCTGCCGTCGCGGCGCAGGAACGACGCTCCCGCGCTCTCCTCGCCGCCGAAGCCGACCGAGCCGTCGAGCAGGCCCGGCACGAACCACTTGAAGCCGACCGGTACCTCGTCCAGTTTGCGGCTGAGGTCCGCCGCCACCCGGTCGATCATCGACGAGGACACCAGGGTCTTGCCGATCGCCGCCGCGGCGGGCCAGTCCGTGCGGACCTTGTACAGGTACGAGATCGCCACGGCCAGGTAGTGGTTGGGGTTCATCAGGCCGCCGTCGGGGGTGACGATGCCGTGCCGGTCGGCGTCCGCGTCGTTGCCGGTGGCCAGCTGGAACTTGTCCTTCTGGGCGATCAGCGAGGCCATCGCGTACGGCGACGAGCAGTCCATCCGGATCTTGCCGTCCCAGTCCAGCGTCATGAAGCCGAAGGTCGGGTCGACGTCCGGGTTCACCACGGTCAGGTCCAGGCCGTACCGGGAGCCGATCTCGCCCCAGTAGGCGACGCTGGCGCCGCCCAGCGGGTCCGCGCCGATCCGGATGCCGGCCGAGCGGATCGCCTCCATGTCGATGACCGAGCCCAGATCGTCGACGTAGGTGGCCAGGTAGTCGTAGCCGCTGACCAGCTCCGACGTGCGGGCCCGGGCCGCCGGCACCCGGCGTACCTCCTTGAGGCCGCCGGCGATCAGCGCGTTCGCCCGGTCCTGGATCCACTTGGTGGCGTCGGTGTCGGCCGGACCGCCGTGCGGCGGGTTGTACTTGAAGCCGCCGTCGTCCGGCGGGTTGTGCGAGGGGGTGACGACCACGCCGTCGGCCAGCCCGGAGGTGCGGCCCTTGTTGTAGGTCAGGATGGCGTGCGACAGCGCCGGGGTCGGGGTGTAGCCGTCGCGGCTGTCGATCAGCACGCGCACGTCGTTGGCGGCGAAGACCTCCAGGGCCGAGATCATCGCCGGCTCGCTCAGCGCGTGCGTGTCGCGGACCAGGTAGAGCGGGCCGTCGGTGCCCTGCTCGCGGCGGTACTCGACGATGGCCTGGCTGGTGGCCACGATGTGGTCCTCGTTGAACGCCGTCCTCAGGCTGGAGCCGCGGTGCCCGGAGGTGCCGAAGGCGACGCGCTGCTCCGCGACCCCGGGATCGGGGTGGTCGGTGTAGTAGCTCAGGACCACCCGGGGCACGTCGATTCGGTCGCGGGATTCGGCGGGGGTGCCGGCGCGGGGATGCACGGACATCGAGGAGCCTCCTTGAGGGCGTGGACCTGCCCGGGATCGTATCGCCGGGTGGTACCCGGCCGGGCGGAACGGTAAGCCGCCGTGCGCGGATTGAACCTTTCCCTCCGATGATCCGAACTACCTGTCGTGACTGGGGCTGCAGCGGCTGGGGGGCCGCGGATCGTGCGCGCGCTCATCGTGGCCATGATCGGACTGGGTGCGGTGCTGCTTCCGGCGGCGCCGGCGAGCGCGCACGCCGCGTTGACGACGGCGACGCCCGAGCCCGGCAGTGTGGTGGCGACGGCTCCCGGCGAGATCACACTGACCTTCACCGAGGGCATCACCCCGGTCCCGGACCGCACCCAGGTGCTGGCGCCGGACGGCAAGCGGATCACCGGGGCGGTGGCCGCTGCCGGTTCGACGCTGCGGATCCAGGTGCGGCGGGCGGACCAGCCGCTGGGCACGTACCTGGTCAGCTACCGGATCATCTCCAGCGACAGCCACCCGGTCGGCGGTGCGATGACCTTCTCGGTGGGCGCGCCCTCGGCGCGCCCACCGGAGAGCGATCCCGGCAGCGTGCACCCGTCGGTCGCGGCGGCGGTCCCGGCGCTCAAGTTCATCGGGTACGCCGGACTGACCCTCATCATCGGCCCGGCCCTGCTGCTGGCCCTCCTGTGGCCCCGCCGCCTGTCCCGCCGCGGCCCGATCCTGCTGGTCCGCGCCGGGGTGATCGGCACCGCCGCCTCGACCCTGGGCGCGCTGTGGACGCAGGCGCCGAACAGCAGCGGCGCCCCGCTGTGGGACGTCTCGGTCACCGAGCTGGCCGACGTGCTGGCCAGCCCCTTCGGTGTCATCCTGCTGGCCCGGCTGGCCGTGCTCGCCGCGGCCACCGCGCTGCTGCTGCCGGTCCTGCACGGCACCGGTCGGCGGTGGCACGGTGGCGTGCTGCTCGCGCTGGCCGTCGCCGGGCTGACCACCTGGCCGCTGACCGGGCACGCCGCCGACTCGCCGCTGGCCGCCGCGATCGTGACCGCCGACGTGGTGCACCTGGCCGCGATGGCGGTCTGGCTGGGCGGGCTCGTCACGCTGGCGGTGTTCCTGCTGCGCGGCGCCCATCCCCGCGTGCTGGGCGTGATCCTGCCGGCCTGGTCACGCTGGGCGGCGCTGGCGGTGGTGTGGCTGGTCGGCGCGGGCACGCTGCAGGCGGTGGTCCAGGTCGGGTCCCTCGGCGCGCTGTGGGGCACCGGGTACGGCCGCCTCCTGCTCGGCAAGATCGCGATCCTGGCCGGGGTGCTGGCCGCGGCGGCGTTCGCGCGGCGCATGGTACGGCGGGCCCAGGTGCGCGACGGTGGGGTGGCCACGTTGCGGCGCACGGTCGGGGCCGAGGTCGCCGCCACCGTGCTGGTGCTGGGCCTCAGCGCCGTCCTGGTGCAGGTCACGCCCGGCCGCAACGCGACCGGGGAGCGGACCGCGAGCACGGAGAAGGGGGTCTCGCAGACCCTCACCTCGGAGCTGTTCACGCTGCAGTACTACGTCTATCCGGTGGAGCTGGGCGAGAACAACACCGTGCACGGCTTCACCTACACGCCGGAGGGCAAGCCGCTGCCGGCCCCCGAGTGGACCGTCACGACCCGCCTGCAGGGCCAGGGCCTGGAGCCGGTGTCCGAGCCGATGCTGCCGCTCACGCCCCGCAACGACGCGGTCGGCGCGCTGACGTTCCCGCTGCCCGGCACGTACGAGATCAGCTTCACCGTCCGGGTCAGCGAGATCGACCAGGCGACGGTCCGTACGACGATCACGGTGCCACAGGTTCCACCGGCCTCGTGACTGGGCAGAAAGAGGTCTCCGTCGTGCCCGGGAGGCCCAGTCGTGCAAGTGTCCGTCATCGGTGACCCCGACGACACCGTGATCATCTCCGTGCGCGGCGACCTGGACGGTGGCACCGACACCGTGCTCAGCACCACTCTGGAGCAGGTGCTGGACCGGCCGGTGCCGCGGGTGGTCGTCGACGTCTCCGGCATCGGGTTCTGCGACTCGACCGGGCTGCGCTCGTTCATCAACGGGCACGAACGGGCCGTCGCCGCCGGTGGCTGGCTGCGGCTGGCCGCCCCGGGCGACCAGCTGAGCGGCCTGCTGGACGTCGCCGGGCTGATGCCGGTGCTGGAGGTCTATCCCAGCGTGGCCGACGCGCTGGCCACCGAGCCGGACTTGTAACCTCGCGGCGTGCTCATCCTGCTGCCGCCGTCCGAGGGCAAGACCGCACCGGCCACCGGCGCCCCCGCCGACCCCGCCGAGCTGTGGCTCCCCCGGCTCGCCCCGGCCCGGCGCCGGGTGCTGTCCAAGCTCGTGGCGCTGTGCCGGCGCACGAGTGCCCGCAGCGTCGCTGATTCGCTGGCCGTGCTCGGGCTCAGCGCCGCCCAGCACGCCGAGGTGACCCGCAACGCCGGGCTGGCCACGGCACCGGCCGCACCCGCCGCGCAGGTCTACACCGGGGTGCTCTACGAGGCGCTCGACCCGGCCGGGCTGGCACCGCAGGCCCGGGACTGGGTCGACGAGCGGGCGGTGGTCTTCTCGGGGCTGTGGGGGGTGCTGCGGCTGACCGACCGGATCCCGGCGTACCGGTGCTCGGTGGGGGTCACGCTGCCCGGGCCCGGCGGGCTCACCGCGTACTGGAAGAAGGCGCTGAGCCCGGCGCTGGACCGCGCGGCCGCCGACGGCCCGGTGCTGGATCTGCGGTCCGGCGCCTATGCGGCCATGTGGGCGCCCGCGGGCGCACTCGCCGGGCGCACCGCCACTGTGCGGGTGCTGCACGAGCGGATCGTCGGCGGGGAGCCGCGGCGCTCGGTGGTGAGCCACTTCAACAAGGCCACCAAGGGCCGGCTGGTGCGCTCGCTGGCCGAGGCCGGGGCCCGGCCGGCGTCGGTGGACGAGCTGCTGGCCGCGTTGCGGGACCTGAAGTACACCGCCGAGGAGCGGCCCGTCGCGGCGGGCCGCCCCCGGCAGGTGGACGTGATCGTGCGGGAGCTCTGACCTACCGGGGCCTCGTTACTGAGCGGCCAGCACGTCGACGACGAAGCGCAGGTCGCCGCTGGGACGGCCCTCGGGGGCCGGGTCGCCGTAGGCCATCGCGGCCGGGATGTCGAGCTGCACCCGGCTGCCGACGGCCACACCGACCAGGCCCTTGTCCCAGCCCTCGATCAGCTGGCCGGCGCCGACCGGGAACTGGGCCGGCTGCCCGGTCTTCCAGGACGAGTCGAACTCCTTGCCGTCCTTGAAGGTCACGCCCACGTAGTTGGCCTGGATGGTCTGGCCGGCCTTCAGCTTCGGGCCCTTGCCGGCGATGATCTCGGTGACCTTGAGCTCGGCGACCTTGCCCTTGCCGGCCTTGACCACCGGCGGCTGCTGCAGCGCCGGGTCCAGCGGGACCTGGGCCGCGGCCGGCGGCTGGCTGGGGGTGGGAGCGGGCTCGGTCGGCGCCGCGGCGGCCGGGTCGGCGGGAGCGGAGGCGGCGGCCACCGGGGTCGCCGGCTTGTCGTCGCCGTCGGACACCTGGATGCCGATATAGACCGCGACCAGTACGGCGATCACGGCCACACCCGCGAAGGCGCCGGTCAGGGCCTGGCCCCGGCGACTGGTACCGGTCTTGTCCTGGACGCTCATCTGTATCGGACTCTCCTGTCGGACGGGACATGCTGGCAGACTCCGGACACCGTACTCGCCGTCCGGCCGGGACCCGGGGCGAACCTCCGCCGAACCGCCGACCCCCGTGATCATCCGGACGGCTTGGTTACTCATTTCGCTCTTCTCCGTCACTCACGGAAGGTGAGACGGTGTACCTCCCCACAGCACCACGGCGACGGCTCGTCGCCGGCACCGGCTCAAGCAGCACAGCACTCGGGACAACCCGCCCGGCCGCCACCGGCGGCCGGCGCGCGCCCGCGAACGACCGGGGAGGGTCGGTTGCCGGACGACGACCGTACGACAGGTCGCCAGCCTGAGTCCGCGGGACGACCGGCCGACGTGGGGCACCGCAGGCCCTACCCGGCCGCACCGAACCCGCGCACCAGTTATGGCTACCGCACGACCGGCCGCCGGGGGGCGGCCGTGCCACCGTTGCTGCTCGACGACGGGCGGCGCCGGCTGACCGAGTTCCTCATGCCCGCCGCGGTCATCCTCGCGGGCGTGCTCATCGTGGTCGCGTTCGGCTTCATCATCAGCCGGGCGGTGCGCGACGACGATCAGCAGGCGATCCCCCCGGTCCAGCCGCCCGCGCTCGGGGACGTGTCGCTGAACCCGGCCGACCAGTTCCCGATCCCGCTGCCGAGCGCCTCCGACGAGGCTTCGCCCTCGCCGTCGCCCACACCGTCGAAGAGCCGCACCACGCAGCCGGCGCCCACCACGACCAAGCCGAAGCCGCCGGACCAGGGCTCGATCAAGGTCGACCGCAACGACGTACCGGGCCGGGTCGATCTGACCGGTGAGGGCAGCCGCGACTGGGTGCACTGGGGTGAGCAGAGCACGTTCTCGCTGGAACGCCGGGCCGACGGCGACTTCCAGATCCTCGAGGGCTCCCCCACCGCGCCACGCTTCCGGCACGGCTTCAGCCGAGAGCTGTTCAGCTGGCGGGACGGCTCGCCGGTGAACAACAGCGACGGCACGCCGACCGGCATCCGCACCTGCGGCAAGGGCAACGGCTTCACCGTCTCCGCCCCGGCCGGCACCTCGGCGCGGACCCTGCGGCTCTACGTGGGCGCGCTGGCCGGCCGCGGGAAGCTGACGGCGAAGCTGTCGACCGGCTCGGCCTCGGCCACCTCGACGTTCGAGGAACGCAGCAACAATCTCGACACGGCGGTCTTCGTGATCACGTACCGGGCGCCGAAGAACGGCAAGATCAACCTGAGCTGGGTCACCGAGGAGTCGTTCAGCCAGGACTGCGGCGGCGTCGCGCTCGAGGCGGCCACGCTGCGCTGAGGTGGGCCGGTCCCCCTGGGGTGGGGGGATCCGGGCGTTCCGTGGGGTGCGGGACGCGGGTGGTTAAGGAGATCGGTGTGTTCGCCGCCTGGGGATCATGGGTGGCCCGGTTCCGGTGGCCGGTGCTGGTGGGCACGGTCGTGGCGGTGGCCGTGGCCGGGATGTGGGGGCTGGGCGTCTTCGGCCAGCTGACCGAGGGCGGTTACAACGACCCCGGCAGCGAGTCGACCCGGGCCGCCGAGGTGGTGCGCGAGGAGCTGGGCGCTCGGGGCGGCGACGTCGTCGTCATCTACACCCCCACCTCCGGCGGCATCGACGACGCGGGGCTCGGTCAGCGCGTACGGACCCGGCTCGAGGCGCTGCCGCCGTCCTCGGTCACGGCCGTCGCGTCGTACTGGCCGGACAAGGTCGCGCAGTACGCGTCGGCCGACCGGTCCCGGGCCGTGGCGGTGCTGACGCTGGCCGGCGACGACGAGGGCGCGAAGCTGGAGGCGTACCGGGAGATCGACGACAAGCTGTCGGTCGAGGGCGCGAGCATCCAGCTCGCCGGGGGCGCGCCGCTCAGTGACGCGTCGTCCACGCTGTCGACGCAGGACCTGGCGTTCGCCGAGGCGGTGTCGCTGCCCATCGTGCTGATCCTGCTGCTGTTCATCTTCGGCTCGCTGGTCGCCGCTTCGCTGCCGGTGCTGGTGGGCGGGTGCGCGGTACTGGGCTCGCTGGGGGTGCTGCACGCGATCGCGTACGGCCACGACGTCAACTCGTTCGCCGTGAACGTGGCCAGCCTGCTCGGGCTGGGCATGGCCATCGACTACGGGCTGTTCATGGTCGGGCGGTTCCGGGAGGAGCAGGGGTTCGGGCGTACGCCGGGTGAGGCTGTGGCCCGTACCGTCGCGACCGCCGGACGCACCGTGATCTTCTCCGCCACCCTGCTGATGATCGCCCTGGCCGGGCTGTTGCTCTTCCCACAGGGCTTCCTCAAGTCCCTGGCCTACGGCGGCCTCGCCGCCGTCGCCCCGGCCGCGCTGCTGTCGCTGACACTGCTGCCCGCTCTGCTGGCGGTCCTCGGCCCGCGCGTCGACAAGCTGCCGGTGCGGCTGCCGCGCCGCGGCAGCACCCGGCCGGCCGGGACCGGCTGGGCCCGCCTCGCCGGTGCGGTGCTGCGCCACCCGGTGCTGGTCGCCCTGCCGATCCTGGCCGGTCTGCTGGTGCTGGCCGCACCGATCACCGGGGTGCGCTTCGGCGACAACGACGAGCGCATCCTGCCGGCGGGCAACCCGGCCCGGCAGGCCATCGAGACCCTCAAGGCGGACTTCCCGGCGCTGAGCAGCGCGGGCGTCCAGGTGGTGCTGCGCGGCACCCGCGGTGCCGCACCGGCAGCCCAGGACGGTACGGCGTTCGCCAACGAGGTGAAGAAGGTCCCGGGCATCGCCGCGGTCACGCCCGCGGGCAGCGGCGGCGACGTCCTGCTCTACACCGCGACCCTGACCGGCACCGACCCGTTCAGCACGGCGGCGCGCGACGCGGTCGAGGACATCCGCGCCCTGCGCGCCCCGCCCGGCACGCAGGTCCTGGTCGGCGGCACGACCGCGCGCAACGTCGACAGCCTGGGCGCGACCGCGGACCGGCTGCCGCTGATGATCGGCCTGCTGGTCGGGGCGACGCTGGTGCTGATGTTCCTGGCCTTCGGCTCGATCCTGCTGCCGGTCAAGGCGGTGGTGCTGAGCGCGCTGAGCCTGAGCGCGACGTTCGGCATCCTGGTCTGGATCTTCCAGGACGGCCACGGCGCGGACCTGCTGCGAGTCACCCCGGCGCCACCCGAGGTCGGCATCGTGGTGCTGATGGCGGCGGTGGTCTTCGGCCTGTCCACCGACTACGAGGTCTTCCTGCTGTCCCGCATGGTCGAGGCCCGCACCCGCGGCGCGTCCACGGCCGAAGCGGTCACGACCGGCCTGGCCCGCACCGGCCGGGTGATCAGCGCCGCGGCGATCCTGCTCATCGTGGTGACCGGGGCGTTCGCCCTGTCGTCGGTGACCACGATGCGCTTCATCGGCGTCGGCATGATCGTGGCGCTGTTCCTGGACGCGACCGTGGTCCGGATGCTGCTGGTCCCGGCGGTCCTGAAGCTGATGGGCGACGCGGCCTGGTGGGCGCCGGGCTCGATGCGGCGCCTGCAGCAGCGGGCCGGGCTCCAGGAGTACGAGGACGAGGAGCTCTTCCCGACGGTGTCGGTGGGGCGGCACGCGGCTCCGGAGGCGGCGGGCTCGCGACCGGCTCCGGGCGCCCGGGTGACGGAGCCGGCACGGGCGTCGTCCTGGTTCGAGCCGCCGGCCGGAGCGGGCGGCACAGGGTCGGCGTGGCCTCCCCAGCCGGCACCACGGTCGGTGTCCCCGGCGGCTCCGGTGTCCCCGGGCGCTTCCACCGCCTCGGCTCCTGTTTCTCCCGGCGTACCGGCCCGGTCGGACCATTTCTCCGGAACCGCATCGGTGTCTCCGGCGGCATCGCCGGTCGCGGGCTCGCCCGTCCCGGGCGGTGCGTCCTCCGGCTACCCGGTCGCCGGGTCCGCCCCGCACCCCTCATCCGAACGGATCACACTGGACGAGCGGGACGACGCGGACACCTCGTGGAGGCCCCGCACGGCGACGGGCGACTCCGTTCCTGGTGCCGGCACGGCGCCGGATCCGGAGGCATTCCCGGCGCCGACGAGCCCGCCAGCTCCGCCGCCCTGGCCACCGGCGGGTGAACGCCGCCGGACCGAGGCCGACGACGACGGCCCGCCGGTCACGGCCGACCTCTCCGGCCGGGTCACCCCGATCGACCGGGAGCCGGCTACCGGCGACGACGACCCGGCCGAGGACGACGCCGAGCGCCGGGAGCCCGGCGTCGACACCACGGCCGTCCTGGAGCTGCCGCCGAGCCGTCAAGAGTCGTCCTGACCACGCTCGGCTAGCCGTTATGGCGGTCTTGCGGCTATTGTGGCCCGCCGGGCCGTACGGATCAGCCGTGCGCCCGGCGCAGTCAGTACCATGCCCCGGGGAAGTTGGGGTTCTACCGGGATGGAATGAGCATGACCGCGACCATGGACGAGTCCGCCACGTCAGGCGGCTACGCCGACGCGACCACGGAGGCGACCCGCATCGACCCCGAGCGGCTCGCGCTGTGCCTGCAGGTCATCGCCGAGGCCGAGCAGCTGGACCCGGAGCACCCCGATGCTGTGGCCGTACGCCGGGCGACCGCCGGTCTTTTCAAGACCGTGAAGCTGCGCCGCCGCCGGGACCGCCGCGACGCCATCCTGGCCAACGACCGCGCGGTGACCGCCGCGACCGCGACCGGCGCGCCCAGCCGCATCGATGACGAGACCGCCGGCATCCCGCTGGCCACGGCGACCACCACGACCAGTGCGGGCGTCCTGCGCCAGCCGCGCGGCTGCTACATCTGCAAGCAGCGTTACGTGCAGGTCGACGCGTTCTACCACCAGCTCTGCCCGGCCTGCGCGGCGAAGAACCACAGCCACCGCGACGCCCGCACCGACCTGACCGGGCGGCGGGCGCTGCTCACCGGCGGCCGCGCCAAGATCGGCATGTACATCGCGTTGCGGCTGCTGCGGGACGGCGCGCACACGACCATCACCACGCGGTTCCCGAACGACGCCGTGCGCCGCTTCGCCGCGATGCCGGACAGCGCGGACTGGCTGCACCGGCTGCGGGTGGTCGGCATCGACCTGCGGGATCCGGGGCAGGTGGTCGCGCTGGCCGATTCGGTCGCGGCCCGGGGCCCGCTCGACATTCTGATCAACAACGCGGCCCAGACGGTACGGCGTTCGCCCGGCTCCTACTCGGCGCTGGTGGCGGCCGAGTCGGCGCCGTTGCCCGACGGCCCGCTGCCGGAGCTGGAGTATCTCGGCGGCCACGCGATGGCGGCCCACCCGGCGTCACTGACCGACGGCTCGTCGTTCAGCCCGCACGCGCTGACCGCCCTGGCGCTGACCAGCGGCTCGGCCAGCCCCGACCGGATCGCCGCGCTGACCGCGATCGACGCCGGCGGGCTGGTCCCCGACCTGGCGCCGACCAACAGCTGGAGCGACCGGGTGCACGAGGTCGACGCCCTGGAGCTGCTGGAGGTGCAGCTCTGCAACGTCACGGCCCCGTTCGTGCTGGTCAGCCGGCTGCGCGCGGCGATGACGGCGTCGCCGTTCCCCCGCCGGTACGTCGTCAACGTGTCCGCGATGGAGGGTGTGTTCGCCCGCGGCTACAAGGGCGCGGGCCACCCGCACACGAACATGGCCAAGGCGGCGCTGAACATGCTGACCCGCACCAGCGCCGAGGACATGTTCACCGACGGCATCCTGATGACCAGCGTGGACACCGGCTGGATCACCGACGAGCGGCCGCACCCGACGAAGATGCGGCTGGCCGACGAGGGCTTCCACGCCCCGCTGGACCTGGTCGACGGCGCGGCCCGGGTGTACGACCCGATCGTGCGCGGCGAGCAGGGCGAGGACCTGTACGGCGTCTTCCTGAAGGACTACGCCCCGATCGCCTGGTGACCGTCGTAGTCGGCGCGGGCCTGCTCGACGCGGCCGAGGTGGCCCGAGCCCCAGTCGGCCAGGGCGGCGAACAGGGGTGCCAGGGTCAGGCCGAGCTCGCTGATCTCGTACTCGACGCGGGGCGGAACCTCGGGATGGTACGTGCGGGTGATCAGCCCGTCGCGTTCGAGCTGGCGCAGCCGCTGGGTCAGCACCTTCGGGGTGATGGTGGCCACCCGGCGCTGCAGCTCGACGAAGCGCTGCCGGCCGAACTCGTGCAACGCCCACAGGATGGGCGTGGTCCAGCGGCTGAAGACGATGTCGACCACGGGAGCGATCGGGCAGGCGGTCTCGGGCGGGGCGTCGCGGCTGGGCTTCACGGGGTAGTCACTTTCCTCTAGGTACCTACTATCCCGGCGATGTTAGCTTCCCTTCCTCGATGAACGACGGAAGGAACGACATGATCGTGGTGACGGGGGCGACGGGGAACGTGGGCGCCCCGCTGGTGGCCGAGCTGGCCGCGGCGGGCGAGCAGGTGACGGCGGTGTCGCGGCGGCCGGCGGTGCTGCCGGCCGGGGTCCGGCACGTGCCGGCCGACCTGACCGAGGCGGACTCCCTGCGACCCGCGCTCGACGGCGCCGAGGCGCTGTTCGTGCTGGTGGCGGGCGGCGGGGCGGGGATCGACCCGGGCGCGGTGCTGGGCGCGGCGAAGGCGGCGGGCGTGCGCCGGGTGGTCCTGCAGTCGTCGCAAGGGGTACGGACCCGGCCGGGCGCGGCGTCACACGCGCATCTCGTGGCGTTCGAGGCGGCGGTTCGGGGGTCCGGGCTGGAGTGGACTCTCCTGCGGCCGGGTGGATTTGCTTCCAACGCGTTCGCGTGGGCGCCCTCGGTGCGGGAGCGGCGCGTGGTGGCCGCGCCGTTCGGGGACGTCGCGCTGCCGGTGGTCGATCCGGCGGATCTCGCGGCCTGCGCCGCGGTCGCCCTCCGCGGCGACCACCAGAGCCAGGTGTACGAGCTGACGGGTCCCGCGCCGATCGCACCCCGCGCGCAGGCCGCCGCCATCGGGGCGGCGATCGGCGAGGAGGTGACGTTCGTGGAGCTGACCCGCGCGGAGGCGGCGACCGCGATGGGCGCCTTCATGCCGCCGGAGGTCGTGGCAGGCACCCTGGACATCCTGGGCTCCCCCACCCCGGAGGAACAACACGTCAGCGGGGATGTGGCGCAGCTGCTCGGCCGAGAACCGCGCTCGTTCGCCGCTTGGGCGGCCGACCACGCGGCGGCTTTTCGCTGAGCTCACCGACAGTGCGGGACCACGTCCGTCGCGCCGCCCAGCCGGGCGGATCAGGGTCGGGCGGGTTGCTTCTCCGGGACGAAGGTGAAGATGCGGTCGGCGCTCTGCAACGCCCGCGGTGGGTGGCAGAGGCGGTGCGCCCCCACCCCGAACCCGGCCGCCGGGTCGCTCACGAAAACCTGCTCGAAGCCCCGCGCCGAGAACCAGTCCGCGATCACCGGGACCAGGTCCGGCGGCCGCCGGTGCCGGGTCCACACCACCGTGCCGCCCTCCCGGCACAGCTGGGCGCACGCCTCGACCGTCCGGAGCACGTCCGCGTCCGTCAAGTTGCCGAACACCCCGCACGCCAGCACCAGGTCCGCCGGCGCCACATCCCGGTAGTGGCGCATCAGCCCGGCGTCACCCGGCACGACCGTGATCCCGGTGAGTCCGGCCTGAGCGGCGCTCTGCTCGGCCACCGCCGTGTTGCGCGGGTCGAGCTCGACCAGCCGGGCCCGCACGTCGGCCCGGCGCGGGTGGGTCGCCAGCGCGCCGATCAGGTCGCGGCCCTGGCCGGCGCACATGCTGATCGCGGTCAGCGGGCCGGGCGGCGCCCGGTCGAGCGCCGCCCGGATGACCGCCTGCACCGCTGCGAGCCGGCCGGCGAGCACCGAGCCGGGGTCGTCGTAGCCGGCATGCCAGGCAGCCCAGTCCATGCCGGTCACCTTAACGGCCCGGCCGGGGGCGGCGCCGGTGGTGGACCGGCGCCGCCCGCGGTCAGATCCGGCCCGCGCCGGCCCCGGACGCCACCAGGCCCGGCACGGACGTCGCCGCGTCCAGCGTGTACGCGTAGAAGGTCCTCGGCTCCACCACGGATCCGCCCGCCTCGCACGGTCCGGACCCCACGAACACGTTGGCCCGCTGCACCAGCCGGCCCGGGCCGCTGTCGGCGTACCCGCTCGTCGAGTGGCACGGGTACGGCACCGAGGCGAAGTAGTTCCCCTCGACCAGCACGCCCGCGTTCTCGGTGGAGGCGATGCCGTAGAGCTCGTTGCCGAGGAAGTAGTTGTTGTAGACGTGCACCGGTTCCCCGAAGCGCACCCGCGGGTGGCGCTGGCGGGAGTCGTCGAAGAAGTTGTGGTGGATGCTGACCTTCAGGTGGCCGATGTCGGTGGACGCCGCCCCGTCGGAGTGGCCGATCAGCATGCTCTTGTCGGTGCCGGCGAAGTGGTTCCAGGACACCGTCACGTAGTCGGCGCCGCGGACGATGTCGACCGAGCCGTCCGCCGGGCGGCGGAAGGTGTTGTGGTCGATCCAGATGTGGTGCGACTGCTGCCCCACGTTGACCGCGTCGTCCTCCGCGTCGGTGAAGGTCAGGTTCCGCACGATCACGTTCGACGAGCGGTAGAAGTCGAAGCCGCCGCCGGTGATGACCGCCGTGGCGCCGAGGCCCACGATCGTCTTGTTCGGCCGTACCCCTTGCTTGCTGGTGATGGCGATCGTCCCCGACACCTGGATGGTCATCGGGCCGACCGTGTCGATCGCGGTGAGCAGCTCGTCGGTGGTGTCGACGGTGACCGTCGGCCCGCCGGCGCCGCCGGTGGTGCCGGACAGGCCCAGCGCCGCCACGGAGGCGAAGCCGTCCGGGGCGCCGGCCGGGGCCGCCTGGGCCGGCCCGGCCACCGTCAGACCGGCCGCCACCAGCACCGCACACAGAGCGATTCTCATGAGACCCTCCCCACTCCGGCGCCCGCGGTGACCGCGGCGGGCACCGACGACGCGGCATCGAGCTGGTACGCGTAGAACGTCGACGGCTCGGTGACAGTGCCACCGGCCTCACAGATCCCGGAGTTGACGAAGGCGTTGGCGCGTTGCACGAGCCGGCCCGGATCGCTGTCGGCGTAGCCGCTCACCGAGTGGCACGGGAACGGCACGTTCTCGAAGTAGTTGCCCTCGGCCACCACGCCCGCGTTCTGGGTGGACGCGATCCCGTAGAGCCCGATGTCGCGGTAGTAGTTGTTGTAGACGTGCACCGGGTCGCCGAACCGGGCCCGAGGGTGGCGCTGGTTGCTGCCCTCGAAGTAATTGTGGTGGTAGGTGACCTTGAGGTAGCCGACGTCGGCGGTGTACGAGTCCGAGTGGCCGAGCAGCATCGTCTTGTCGGTGCCGCGGAAACGGTTCCAGGAGACGGTGACGAAGGTGGACTTGCGCTTGATGTCGAGCGAGCCGTCGTAACTCGGCAGGAACTCGTTGTGGTCGATCCACACGTGGTGGGCGCCGTTGGTGACGCTCACCGAGTCGTCCGAGGCGTTGCTGAACCTGATGTTGCGGATGATCACGTTGTTGCCGGGTCGCGTGGTGGAGCCCAGTTGCAGGCCACCGCCGGTGATCTCCGCCGTGGAGCCGACGCCGATGATGCTCTTGTCGGCCACCACGGTGACCATGTCGTCGACGGTGATGCGGCCGCTGACCAGGATCGTGTACGGGCTGTTCGTGCCGGCGTACTGCGCCAGCGCGGCGCCCGTGGTGACCGTGACCGTCGGTCCCGCCGCGCCACCGGTGGTGCCGTTGCGCCCGAGCGCACTGACGCTCGCGAAGCCGTCCGCTACGGCGGGTGCCGCCGCGACCTGCGTGGAGGGCACCTGTACAGCGGCAGCCGCGGCCAGGGCGGCGACAACAAGGGCAGCCGTCCTCATGCCGCGACCCTTCCGACGCCGGCACCACCGGTGACGATCGCCTTGACCGAGTTCGGGTCGTCCAGCGTGTACGCGTAGTAGGCGCTGGCCTCCTGCACAGTGCCGGAGCAGTCCGGGGCACCCGACTCGCCGACGAAGACGTTGTTGCGGGCGACGCACCGGCCGGCGGGCCCGGCGTAGGTGTTGGTCACCGGCTCCTCCACATTCTCGAAGTAGTTGCCCTCGACCAGGCATCCGGCGTTGTTCTGGCAGGCCACGCCGGTGTCGGTGTTGTGGAAGTAGTAGTTGTTGTAGACGTGCACCGGCTCGCCGAAGCGGACCCGCGGGTTGCGCTGCGGCGTCGCGTCGAACCAGTTGTGGTGGTAGGAGACCTTCAGCCGGCCGGTGTCCTGCGCCGCGTTCTTGTCGTCGTGGCCGAGCAGCATGTTCTTGGTGTGGTGGTGGGTGTGGTTCCACGACACGGTCACGTACGACGAGCCGCGCTTGATGTCGATCAGGCCGTCGTAGCCCTGGGCCAGGTCGTTGTGGTCGATCCAGACGTGGTGCGAGAACATCTGCACGTTGATCGAGTCGTCACTGGCCTTGCGGAACGACAGGTTCTGGATGATGACGTTCTGCACGGCGTCGGCCGGCAGTGTCGTCGCCGCGGAGACCGGCAGGCCGATATTGAAACCGCCGCCGGTGATGCCCGCGGTGGCGCCGACGCCGACGATCGACTTGTGCGACGCGACGTCGTACATGCCGGCCGGCAGGGTGATCGTGCCGCTGACGCAGATGGTCAGCGGCTCGGGCCGCGCGATGGCGCCGAGCAGCTCGGCTGCCGTGTCGACCGCGATCGTCGCACCGCCCGCCCCGCCGGTCGTGGTGGCCCGGCCCCAGGCGTTCACCGCCGCGAAGCCGCTGGGTGCTCCGGCGACCCGGCAGGAGCCGGGGTCGGGTGGCGTGGTCGGCGGGGTCGTGCCGGTCGGGTCGGGGCCCGGTGCCGGGGTCTCGACCACCACGTCGTCGAACGAGGCGGCGGCGTAGGAGGTGACCAGGCCGATCCGGCCCGAGCTGAAGGTCGCGTCGCTCGCCTGCACGACCTGGGCGCCGTTCACGGAGCCGGCCAGGGTGGAGCCGGTGACCCGCAGGGCCAGGTCGTACCAGGTGCCGGTGATGACGCCGACGGCCGCGGAGCCCAGCACGGTGACCGTGCCGTTCGCGACGCGTTGCAACTGCGCCGCGCCGCCGCCGGTCAGCACCAGCGCGTAGTAGCTGCTCATCGTCGTGCTGCGGGCGGTGATGCCGGCCGAGCGGGCGGGCGTCGCGAAGGCGGTCGGCTTGACCCGGGCCCGCACGGTGTAGTCGGACCAGGCCAGGTCGCCGGTCTGGGCCCGGGCGCCGGCGCCCGTGCCGGCCTGCCGGTAGGCCGGTGAGCCGTCGGTGACGACCGACCAACTGCCGCCGGACTTCGTCCAGCCGTTCGCGTCGCCGTCGTCGAAGGTGTCACCGAAGAACGCGTCGGCGAAAGCGGCATTGGTGCCGGCGAGCGCGACCATCACAGTCAGGGCAGCCGCGACAGCGGTGGCCAGGAGGGGATTCTTGGGCATGGCGAATTCTCCCGAGTGACGACAGGTGGGGGGAATGGCGCGATCAATTGACCGAAACGTCGACGAAACGTCTACGGAAAACATAGGTAAATTCATCGTCGGGAGTCAATGCTGCCGATATGCAGGTCTGTTGCATGCAACCAGCGCGGCGTTCATCGGCCCGACGGCCGTACGGTCGAGAAGAAAGCTTTCGGTCCGGTTTGCGCCCGGGCCGTTCTTCGGTTGTTTGCACCAGGGTTTCCATGGTGCCCGGCAAAGCTTTGCGCCGAGCAAAACCCCTGGGCGGCCGGGACGTCAACCGGACTGCCCGGCTCTGAGCGGATTTGCGCCAAATGGCAGGCGGCTCCACCGCAAAGGTTTGCAGCGCGGGTGGTGCGCCCCGCCGGTACGGTGAACGGTCCGCGAACCGGGGGAAACCGCATGTCCGATCTCGACCGGGTCACTCTCACGCTGCCGTTCCGGGGCACCTGGCTGGCGCGCAACAGCCCGGCCCGGCGGGTGCCCAGCGACGGCACCCACCTGTTCGCCACGACCTACGCCATGGACTTCATCGCCGTGCGGGGACGGCGGACGGCCGGCGTACGGGACTGGCGCACGCTCCTGGCCACCGAACCGCCGGACCGGTTCTACGCGTTCGGCCTGCCCGTCCTCGCCCCCGCCGCGGGCACGGTCGTCGCGGTCCACGGCGGCGAGCCCGACCACGAGGCCCGGCGCTCGCAGCTCACCCGCGTGGCCTACGCGCTCACCCAGGCGGCCCGGGCTCGGCAGGGCGCCGGGGCCATCGCCGGCAACCACGTCATCCTGCGACTGCGGGACCAGCAGCGGTACGTGGTCCTCGCCCACCTGCGCGCCGGCTCGGTGCGGGTCGGACCGGGCGACGAGGTCGGCACCGGCGAGCCGCTCGGCGACTGCGGAAACTCCGGCAACTCGCTCCAGCCCCACCTGCACATCCAGGTGATGGACGCCGCGGATCCGTTCACCGCGCGCGGCGTACCCATGGCGTTCGGAGGATACCGGGCCCACCGGCGGCCCGGCGCCACCCCGGTCCTGGTCCCGCGGGGTGTCCCGGACGAGTCCGAGATCGTCGAACCGGTGACCGGGGACCTCCCCGTCTGAACCGCTACGGTGGTCCGGTGACGCGCTGCCGCGGCGGCCTGGCCGGACCCGGGGAAACACCATGACGGACGACATCCTGACCTTGCAGGCCGCATTCGACGACGCGGATCTGCGCGGTGACACCGACCGGCTGGAATCGCTGCTGGCCGACGATTTCCGGTCCATCGGCGAACAGGGATACGTGCTCGGCAAACAGCAGTGGATCGCCCGCCACGACGATTTCCGGTTCCTCGCGGTCGACAATTCCGAAACGGACGTCCGGCACTACGACGGCACCGCGATCGTGCGCGGCGTGCAGCACTGCCGGGCCACGTGGCAGGGCACACCGATCGACCTGACCGTCCGGGTCAGCCACGCGTGGGTCCGGCAGGCCGGCGCCTGGAAGCTGGCCGCGGTCCAGTTCAGCTCGCTGAGCTGACCCGGTCGTCGTGCTCAGCGGCGGCGGGCGGCGGGCAGCAGAGCCGGGCTGACCCAGCCGTTGTCGGCCGGGTTCAGGGTGACCCCGGGCGGCACGATCTCGTCGATCCGGTCCAGCACGTCGTCGGACAGCCGTACGTCGGCCGCGGCGAGCTGCGACTCGAGGTGCTCCATGGTGCGCGGGCCGATGATCGGTGCCGTGATCGCCGGGTGCCGCAGCACGAACGCGATCGCCAGCTCGACCAGGGTCAGCCCGGCCTCGTCGGCCAGCTTTCCGAACTGGTCCGCGGCGTCGAGCTTGCGCTGGTTCTCCGGCCGGGACAGGTCGAAGCGGTTGGCCAGCCGCTGCCGGGCGACCGAGGTGGGGCCGGCCGGATCGGCGTCCTTGCGGTAGCGGCCGGAGAGCCAGCCGCCGGCCAGCGGGCTGTACGGGATCACGCCCATGCCGTAACGCGCACAGACCGGCAGGACCTCGTTCTCGATGGCCCGGGTCAGCATCGAGTACGGCGGCTGCTCGGTGACGAACCGCTCACGCGGCCGGTCCCGCGCGACGTACTGGGCGTCGACGATCGCCGACGCCGGGTACGTGGAGTGGCCGAGATGGCGGATCTTGCCGGCCCGGACCAGGTCGGTGAGCGCGCCCAGCGTCTCGTCGAGGTCGACGGCCGGTCAGCGCCTTGCCCACGATGACCTCGGACTCCCCTGGGAGTAGACGTCGGCCGTGTCGACGAACGTGATCCCCGCGTCCAGCGCCCGATGTATGATCTTGATGCTCTCGTCGTGGTCCCTGGTCCCCCAGTCGCCGGACATCACGGTGCCGAGACACAGCTGGCTGACCTGCACTCCGGTCCGTCCCAGCGGTCGCATCTCCATCGCGGTACTCCTTCGGCAGGCATAACGGGAACTCGTGAGGGCACCTACAGCCGGGCGCGGTGTCCCGCCCCGGACGTTGTGCCGGGCCGGCCCGCGCTGGGAGGTTCCACCAGTACCCCCATCGTCAGGCCCTCCCGCATCCGGGCGGCCGGCGGTTATCTGGACGCAAAGCACCGGAACACCGAGGAGAACCGTGACCACCACCGTGAAGGCATACGCCGCCCCGTCGGCCACCGAGCCGCTGGCGCCGACGACGATCGAGCGCCGCGACGTCGGCCCGCACGACGTCCGGATCGACATCAAGTACGCCGGCATCTGCCACTCGGACATCCACACCGCCCGCAGCGAGTGGGGGCCGACCCCGTACCCGATCGTGGTCGGGCACGAGATCGCCGGGATCGTCGCCGAGGTCGGCGCCGAGGTGACGAAGTACGCCGTCGGTGACCGCGTCGGCGTCGGCTGCATGGTCGACTCCTGCGGCGAGTGCCGGTACTGCACCGCCGGCGAGGAGCAGTACTGCGCCAAGGGCAACGTCGGCACGTACGCGGGCGTCGGCAAGGACGGCCAGCCGACCCAGGGCGGCTACTCGCAGAGCATCGTCGTCACCGAGGGGTTCGTCGTCCGCATCCCCGACAGCCTCGGGCTCGACGTCGCCGCACCGCTGCTGTGCGCGGGCATCACCACGTACTCGCCGCTGCGCCACTGGCAGGCGGGCCCCGGCAAGAAGGTCGCCGTCGTCGGCCTGGGCGGCCTCGGCCACGTCGCCGTGAAGATCGCTCACGCCATGGGGGCGGACGTGACGGTCCTGTCCCAGTCGCTGAAGAAGCAGGAGGACGGCCTGCGCCTGGGCGCGAACGCCTACTACGCGACCTCCGACCCGGACACGTTCACCGAGCTGGCGAACTCGTTCGACCTGATCATCAACACGGTGAGCTCGTCGCTCGACCTGGACGCGTACCTGTCGCTGCTGGCCGTGGACGGCACGATGGTCAACGTGGGCGCCCCGGAGAAGCCGCTGTCGCTGCAGGTCTTCTCGCTGATCCCGAAGCGCCGCTCGTTCGCCGGGTCGACCATCGGCGGCATCCGGGAGACGCAGGAGATGCTCGACTTCTGCGCCGAGCACAACATCGGGGCGGAGATCGAGACCATCCCGGCCGAGCAGATCAACGAGGCGTACGAGCGGGTCGTGAACTCCGACGTGCGCTACCGCTTCGTCATCGACGCGGCGACCTTCGCCTGATCCGTCCCGCCTCAGCCGGCCCGGTCGACAACCGGGCCGGCTGAGCGCACGGCGCCGAGCCGGTCAGCTCGGCGCGAAGTAGTCCCGGAGCTGAGCGATCAGCCCGTCCCGGACCCGGAAGATCTGCACGAGTGACATCGTCGTCCGCTCCCCCGGCGGCGTCACCAGCACAGTGTCGATCTCGACGACGAAGACGCCGGGATCCGCGGTGTCATGCAGGACGTAACCGGAACGCTCGAAGTCCACAGTGACCTCGAAGGCCGGATACCGGTGGTAGGCGCCGATCCCGTCGCGGATCTGCTCCCGGCCGGCCAGGCGGCGCGGCAGCGGATGGCCGGGCGGCACCAGCGGCGCCTCGTAGACGCCGTCGTCGGTGAACAGCGCCGCGACCGCGTCGGGGTCACGCCGGATCGCGCCGGCGGACAGATATCGTTCGAAGATCTCTTTCTGCGTCTGGCTCACTCTCCAGGCTATCCCGGCAGCGCCCGGTACGCGGGGCGCAGCGCCTCGATCAGCGGCACGCCGCCCGGGCGCAGCGGCGGCGGGTCGAGCTGATCCAGCAGCAGGTCCGGCCGGCCGGCGTCGGGCACCGGCAGGGTCCCGGCCGGCGTCGCACCGCCCCAGAAGTCGGCGATCTCGCCCAGACTGCCGTCTGCCACCTCGAGCTCCGGCGCGGGAGCCCTCGTGCCGCGCAGCTGGCTGAGCCGGGTCAGCAGCTCGTCACGACCCCGGCCCCGCCAGGTGAAAGCACCGAACGGGTCGGTCTCGAACGACTCCGCGAGCGCGTAGAACGTCGCGGCGAGATGCACGCACGGCATCGGCCAGCGCTCGCACGAGCAGTCCATCGCCACCTCGTCCAGCGACAGCGGCAGCAGGGTCAGCCCGGCCCGGGTGAACACCGCGGCGATGTCGTCCGGCATCCGCCCGGCCAGCAGGTCGGCCACGTACCGGGCCTGGGCCGCCAGGTCGTCCTCGATCCGGGCCCATTCCGCGGCCCCGAAGGCCCGGACCGCGATCCGGGCCCGGAACGCCGCCGGGTCGTCCGGGCCGCGCACCTGCGCCGTGATCAGGCTGCCGGAGATCGCCAGGTGCCGGACATGCCCGGCCCGGGCGTCGCGGCGGCCCCGGGCGAACGTCGGCGCCATCCGCAGCGATTCGACCATGGCGATGAACGGCGCCGAGAAACGGTCACTCACCGACGGCCTCCGGGGACAGCGTCAGCAGTGACCGCAGCTCGTCGGTGCTCAGGCCGGTCAGCCAGCCCTCGCCATTGCCGACCACCCGCTCGGCGAGCACACCCTTGTCGGTGATGAGCCGGTCGATGCGTTCCTCCAGGGTCCCCAGGCACACGAGGGTGTGCACCTGGACGTCCTTGTGCTGGCCGATGCGGAACGCCCGGTCGGTCGCCTGGGTCTCGGTGGCGGGGTTCCACCAGCGGTCGACGTGCACGACGTGGTTGGCCGCGGTCAGGTTGAGGCCGGTGCCGCCGGCTTTCAGCGACAGCACGAAGATGCCGGGACGGCGGTCGGCCTGGAAGGCCGCCACCATCGCGTCCCGCTCACGCCGCGGCGTGCCGCCGTGCAGATAACGCACCGGTACGGCGAACCGGGCGGCCAGGTGCGGCACCAGCATCGCGCCGAAGCGGGCGAACTGGGTGAAGCACAGCACACTCTCCCCGTCGGCCAGGGCGGCGTCGAGGATCTCCTCCAGCCGTTCGAGCTTGCCGGAGCGCCCGGGCAGCGGGGAGCCGTCGCCGAGCAGCTGGGCCGGGTGGTTGCACACCTGCTTGAGCTTGGTCATCGCGGACAGCACGATGCCCTTGGTGCGGATCTCGGTCTCCTCCTTGAGCCGCTCGCTCATCTCGTTGAGCACCGCCTGGTAGAGGGTGGCCTGCTCGACGGTCAGCCCGCACAGGTGCCGGGTGTGCCGCTTGTCCGGCAGATCCTGGATGACCGCCGGGTCGGCCTTGACCCGGCGCAACATGAACGGCCGGGTGGCGTGGCGCAGCCGGGCGGCGGCGTCCTCGTCGGCGTACCGCTCGATCGGGACCGCGTAGCGGGCGCGGAACGTGTGCGCGCTGCCCAGCAGCCCGGGGTTGAGGAAGTCCAGGATGGACCACAGCTCGGCCAGGCGGTTCTCCACCGGGGTGCCGGTGAGCGCGACCCGGTGCCGCGCCGGGAAACGGCGGACGGCCCGGGCCACGCCGGCCGCGCTGTTCTTGATGTGCTGCGCCTCGTCGAGAACCACCCGGTCCCAGGCCACAGCGGCCAGCTGGTCGGCATCGCGGGCGGCGATCGCGTACGTGGTCAGCATCACATCGGCCCCGTCGAGCAGCTCGGCGGGCCCGGGCCGATCAGCGCCGTGCAGCACCCGGACCCGCAACCCGGGCGCGAACCGGGCGGCCTCGCGCTGCCAGTTGCCCAGCACCGACAGCGGGCAGATCAGCAGCGTCGGCCCGCCACCGCGGTGCAGCAGCAGCGCCAGCAGCTGGACCGTCTTGCCCAGGCCCATGTCGTCGGCCAGGCAGGCGCCCACCCCCAGCGCGTCCAGGAACGCCAGCCAGGAGAAACCCCGCACCTGGTACGGCCGCAGCTCACCGGCCAGGCCCGCGGGCGGCTCCAGCAGCTCCAGCCGCTCCCCCAGCCGCCCGGAGAGCAGGTCGGCGAGCCACCCGTTGCCCCCGAACGCCGTCACCGGCAGGGGCAGCTCCTCGGGTGGCAGCAGCCGGATCAGGCGCAGCGCCTCCCCGGCGGTCATCGTGCCGCCGCCGCGCCGCAGGAACTCGAGCCCCGCCCGCAGCCGTTCCGGGTCGAGATAGACCCACCGGCCGCGCAGCTTCACCAGCGGCCCCTTCACCCGGGCCAGGTCGGCCAGCTCGTCCTCGGTCAGCGTGCGCCCGCCCAGCGCCAGCCCCCAGTTGTAGCCGACGATGGTGGCCAGGTCGGCGGCGTCGTCACGCAGCACCGGGGCGGTCTCGTCGCGGGGGCGGACCTCCAGCGCCAGGCCGAGACTCTGCGGCTCACGCCACCAGGCGGGGAGCAGGACACCGTAACCGGCCTGTTCGAGCAGGGTGGCGTGGCTCAGGAAGCGGTGCGCGCCCTCGGTGTCGAGGACGAGCTCGGTGGGCCGGGCCCCGCGCAGGGCGGCGTCGAGGTCGCCGAACAGCCGGGCGGCCCGGCCGAGCCCGGCGAGCAGGCGCTCGTGCGGGTGGTGGGTCCAGCGCCGCAGCGGCGCACTGCGGTCACGCCACACGTCCTGGGCGGTGACCAGCAGGCTGGGCTCGTCCAGCGGCTGCAACAGGAACTCGAGCAGCCAGGCATCCTCGGCCGTGACGGGCTCGGGGGTGCCGGTGGCGTCGGGCTCCTCCGGCTCCAGGTCGTCGAGGTGGGTGAGCCGGAAGCAGAGCCGGACGGCGGCGTCGCTGGTGGCCTCGGCATGCCAGGCGTCGAGGGCGTCGGTGAGCGGATCGAGCTCGCCCGGCCCCGCGTCGAAGTCGGGCTCCGCGGCCAGGGCGGTGAGCCACGCGGCCCCGTCGAGGGACACGCCGGCCTCGGCGAGCCGGGTGCGCACCAGGCCGTCGACGAGCCGGTGCAACGCGGCGTGCAGGGTGTCGGCGGCC
>NZ_JBSGFR010000069.1:0-34584 GCF_053603475.1 Actinoplanes sp. NPDC004185
GGCCGGGGCGGCGGGCGCAGAGGCCGACGGGGCGGCCGAGGGTGCAGCGATGGTGGTCGCGGGCGCGGTCGACGGCCCCGGCTTGAGCTTGATCAGCGGCGCCGGGTTGTCCGACTCCTCCTTGCCCTCCTCCTGGACCTCGATCCAGCGGGACACCTCACCGTCGGCGTACGTCTCCAGGGTCTTGAACGACAGCCGGGTCTCGCCGTCGGGCAGCTTGGCCACCTTGACCTTCCACTCGGCGTCCTTGCCCGACGCCAGCGCCTTGCCACCCACCGTGAAGCCGTCCGCGGTCGCCTGGAACGTCCAGCCCGCCGGGGCCTTGACCAGGGTCACGTCGGCCGGGGCGATGCCCTCGGGCAGCACCACGCGTTCGCTCTTGATGCCGGACGGGTTCTCGGCCTCGCCGTGGAAGGTCAGGGTCACGTCCGTGGCCCCGGCCCGGTTCTTGTCGGCGCTCACCTCGACGTGCGCCGCCGCCGGACCGGCCGCGGCCAGCACCCCCAGCCCCGCCAGCACACCGATCGTCGTCATCCGGAACCTGTTACGCACGCCGAGAACCACCTTCGCGGGAGAGAGACGAACCGGTTCCGTAGTCGCTCGCCGCCGCCGGAAAGTTCCAGCGATCTTCGCCTCAGCCGACGCGCTGGGGTTCCCGGTCGGCGGTGTGGTCCTCGTGGGCGCCCGCACGACGGGCGGCGACCACGTCGGCCAGAGCCGCGACCAGCGCCACCAGCACCAGGCCGATGGTCACCAGCAGGGCCGTGCGCAGCGCCGACGACCAGTCGTTGTCCGTCGACGCCAGGCGGTTGAAGAAGACCGCCCCGACCACGGCGATACCCACCGCCGTACCGATGCGCTGGCCGGTCTGCAGGACCGCGCCCGCGCTGCCCGCCCGCTCGACCGGCACCTCGGCCAGCGTCAGCGTCTGGTTCGGGCTGATCACCAGGCCGCTGCCCAGGCCCGCCACCAGCAGCGGCAGCGCCGCGGCCCAGCCGCCGTTCGTGCCCGGGACCAGGTCCAGGGCCAGGACCGTACCGGCCAGACCGGTCGCGACCAGGGCCAGGCCCACGGCCACCAGGGGCCGGCCGTAGCGGTTGACGATCCGGCCCCCGAGCGCGGCCGCACCCGCCGAGCCCAGCGCGAACGGCGTGATCGCCACCCCGGCCAGCAGCGCGCTGTAGCGCAGGCCGTTCTGCAGGTAGAGCGTGTAGATGAAGAACAGTGTGGTGAAGCCCGCGAAGTAGAGCAGGCCGATCAGCGCGCCCAGGCCGTACGAGCGGACCTTGAAGAGGTTCAGCTCGATCAGCGGGGTCTCGCGGCGGGCGTACCGGCGCTCCCAGGCCAGGAAACCGCCCAGCAGGGCCAGCCCGGCCACCAGCAGCAGCCACTTCGCCGGGCCCTGCCATTCGCGCTCCTCGACCAGGGGCAGCAGGACCAGCAGCACGGCCACGCCGAGCAGCACCACGCCGACCGGATCCAGGCTCTCGCGCTTGCGCTCGTCCTCGCGGCGGGCGGGGATCCACTTGTAGCTGAGCAGGATCGCCGCCGCCCCGATCGGCACGTTGATGAAGAAGATCCACCGCCAGCCCGCCTCGGCCCCGAAGACCTGGATGAGCAGGCCGCCGAGCAGCGGGCCGACCGCCGTGGAGATGCCGATGGTCGCGCCGAGCAGGCCGAACGGGCGGCCCCGCTCGGCCGGGCGGAACAGCTGCTGGATCAGGCCGGACACCTGCGGGTTGACCACGCCGGCGGCGGCGCCCTGGACCAGGCGGGCCACGATCAGCCAGAGCGCGCTGGTGGCCAGCCCGGCCGCGGCGCTGGCCAGCGTGAAGACGGCCAGGCCGGCGATGAACACGTTGCGGCGGCCGCGGGCGTCGCCGAAGCGGCCGGCGGGCACCAGCAGCAGCCCGAAGGTCAGGGCGTAGCCGGACAGCACCCACTGCAGACCGCCCGAGCTGAGGTCGAGGTCGGCCCGGATCGAGGGCAGCGCGACGTTCACGATGCTCACGTCGAGCAGGGTCATGAAGCCGGCGACCAGGGCGACGGACATCGCCTTCCAGCGGTGGGCATCCTGGGTACTCGTCACGGGCCGCTGATGCCCCGCGACTTCCCCGGCAAACGCGGTTGTGCTCAGGCGTACGGGACTGCCACGTCACACATCACGTCGTCCGGGGCGCCGTGGTCCAGGTCGGCCGGGTAGGCGTACACCTCGCGTGGGGGTGCTGTGACCAGCAGGCCACGCTCGCGCACCCAGCGGCGCGCGGCGTCGTAGACCGACATGATCAGCGGCGGTTCGAAGTGGCCGCGGATCACCGGGATGTACGCCTCCCGGTGCGCGGGCTCGTGGCGGGTCGCGGCCACCAGCGGGTCGACCGCGCCGGGCGCGACGGGCACGCACACCTCGACCGGGCCGTCGCTGTCCTCGCTGACCTCGTTGTGGAAGACCACGAAGCGGGGTCCGGCCGGGCCGCCGTGGCGCCCGGCGATGGCGGTGAGCCGGGCGGCGGCCTCGCGGATCCAGCTCAGCTCGCCCGAGGTGACGTAGCGCTGCTCGGTGAGCACGACCTGGGCGGGCACCTCGCGGGTGGCCACCGGCCAGTCGCCGGCCGGGGCCCCGGTCTCTCCGGCCAGGCTGCGCACCAGACGGTCGGCCAGGTCGCGCTGGGCCGCCAGCCGCCGTTCCACGTCCGTCCAGTAGCGAGCCAGCAGCTCCCCGGCCGACGCGCCGCCGGCCCCGAGGATCTCGGCGATCTGCGACAGCGGCATGTCCAGGCGGCGCAGCAGCACGATCAGCCGGGCCGCGTAGAGCTGGTGCTCGGCGTAGCGCCGGTAGCCGTTGCCGGGCTGCACCTCGGCGGGGCGTAACAGGCCGCTGCGGTCGTACAGGCGCAGGGCCTTGACCGACAGCCGGGACCGGCGGGCGAACTCGCCGGTCGTCAGCAGCCCGGACAGCTCCTCAGCCACGGGCGGTGATCGGGAAGGAGACGTCGAAGACCGGCTCCTGCGCCCCCGCGGCAGGGAAGTCGGTCCAGTACGTCTCCCGCGGCGCCGCGGCCACGACCAGGTCCTGCTCGCCGATCCACTTCTCGATGGCCTCGTACACGCCGCCGAGCGCGCCGGAGACGACCTGTTCCTTGGTGACCCGCACGTACGCCTCGCGGTGCGCGGGGATCGTGCGCGTTGCGGCGGCGGCGTCCGCGATCGGGGCGCAGACCTCGACCGGGGTCTCCCCCTCGTTCGGGTTGCCCTCGTAGATGACCACGAACACCGGGTCGTCGGTCACCGGGCGCTCGAGATAGCTCCACGTGCCCGCGGCGAGCACCCCGCCGGCCTCGGTGGCGGCCGCCGCGACCCGGGCCATCGCGCCGGGCAGCCAGGCCTCGAGGGCAGCCTGGTCGACGCTGCGCTGCTCGGTGACGACGTGCTGCTCGGGCACGTCACGGGTACGGATGTCCATCAGCTCTCTCCTCCACTCAGGGGCAGGCGTTCAGGGTGCCGCCTGCCCCTGGGGCGGGGTCAAGCGATCATCGGTACAGCCGCAGATCCGCGATGCTCCACCAGCTTCCGCTGCTCCCGGTCGACGTGACCCGCAGGTGCCGGGCCCGGGTCGGCCGGACGTCGACGTTGGTGAGCTGGCCGGTGCCCGTACCGCGGGCCAGGGTGTGCCAGTGGGTGCCGTCGGTACTGGCGGTGAGCTCCCAGCCGCGGGCGTAGTCGCCGGTGCTGGCGCCGCTGTCGACGGCCACCCGGCGGAACGTGCGCGTACGGCCGAGGTCGACCTGGAGGTACTGGCCCGGTTGCTGCGCGGCGCCGCTGGACCAGCGGGTGGAGCCGTCACCGTCGACCGCGGCCGCCGGGGTCTCCCCCGCCGGCGAGGCCGTCGCCGTGGCTCCGGTCAGCGGCACGAGGTCCAGCTCCGAGGTGAGACCGCGCGGCCAGGTGAAGGTGGCCAGGGCGCCGCCGGGCAGCGTGTACTCGAACGACCGGTTCTCGACGGCGACCGCGAACGTGCGCGGGTCGTCGTTCTCGTTGTGCACCACCAGCGCGGTGGAGCCGTCCGGGTTGCGGAACGCCACGTCCATGAGCTGGCCGTTCCAGCCGGTGGTGCCGAACGACGTGCTGGCGATGCGGACCGCGCCGGGGCGGACGAACTTGGCCAGGTGCCCGATGGTGAAGTACTCGGCGTCGCGGGTCACCGTGCCGTCGGCCTGCAGGGTGAGCAGCCCGGTGCAGGTGTCGCAGCCGCCCAGGTGCGGGCCGCCGGTGCTGTCCAGGGCGATGTTCCAGTTGACCACGGACTTCGCCCAGTTGCGGGTGGTGCCGATGGCCAGCGTGCGGGCGTGCCAGGTGAGCGTGCCGCGGAAGATCTGCTCCGGGGTGTCGGTGGGGCCGTGCGAGCCCGAGCACTCGGTGAACCAGATGCCCTTGTCCGGGTGCGCCTCGTGCAGGGCGGTCTGGGCGCTCGGATCCCCCGAATAGCAGTGGTACGCGGTCCCGGCGATCCACTTCGCGGCCGGGCTCTCCAGCAACCGGTACGGGTAGTCCGTCTCGGGGTCCTCACCGGCCGGGGTCGTGGCGACATCGCCGGGATGGGTGGTCCAGTTGTGGTCGTAACCAAGGATCTTCGTGCGGGGGCTGACCCGGCGCAGCAGCGGGCCGAGCGCCGAGATGACCGCGGCCTCCTGGGCCACCGGCACGGCCGCGCCCGGGTAGCCGCCGTCGTGCCGGTTCTGCGGCTCGTTCTGCACGGTGAGGTAGTCGATCGGCACCCCGGCCCGGGTGTACGCCTGCACGAAGGCGACCAGGTAGCGGGCGTACGCGTCGTAGATCCTCGGGTCGTCCTTGAGGTGGCCGCCGATCAGCGAGTCCGTGGTCTTCATCCACGCGGGCGGGCTCCACGGCGTACCCATGATCTTGAGGTCCGGGTTGAGCTGGCGGGCCCGGCGCAGCAGCGGCAGGATCTGCGCCCGGTCGTGGTCGATGCTGAAGTGCCGCAGGCCGAAGTCGGTCTGCCCGGCCGGCACGTCGTCGTAGCTGTAGTGCGCCGCCGCGGCGGTGAAGTCGGAGGAGCCGATCGGCTGGCGCAGGAAGCTGACGCCGATCCCGGTGCGCGGGTCGAACAGCGACCGCATCGCCTGCTCGCGCGCCGCCGGGTCCAGGCGGTGGAGCACGCTCGCGGCCGAGTCGGTCAGCGAGGCACCGAAGCCGTCCATGCTCTGGTAGCGGGTGCCCGGGTCGATCGTGATGGTGGTCTCGGGGCTGCCGCCGCGCCGGAACGCGACCGGGGCCCGCTCGTGCAGCTGCTCCGCCCGGTCGACCGTGGTGACCCACACCCGGGCCTCGGGCGCCCGGCCGCCGTGGGCCTGCGCGGGGGCCGTCGTCAATATCACCAGGGCAGCGGTGGCCGCCGCCCCGAACGCTCGCCGTCTCATGGCTTGCTCCCCAACCCTGTAACAAATGGAACAAGAGGTTCCGCCGCCATCGACAGGAAACAATCCAGAAACGCTCCTGTCAACCGAAGGGTGCCGCTGTTACGGTCCTTTTCGTGAAACAAGGCGATGTAACAAGGACGGGCCGGAGCACCGTCCGGGAAGTGGCCGCGGCGGCCGGTGCCTCTATCGCCACCGTGTCGCGTGTGCTCAACGGCCGCGGCAGTGTCACCGCCGAGACCCGCGAGCTGGTCGAGAGCACAGTCGCCCGGCTGGACCGGCCCGGGCCCCGGCCGCGGGGCCCGGGCCGGTCGATCCCCGGCGCGGTGCTGGTCCGCTGCCCGTACCGGCTGACCGACTACTTCGGCATCATCATGTCCTCGATCGCCGAGACGCTGCAGCTGCACGACCGTCCGCTGCTGCTCAGCGCCGGCGAGGCCGCCCAGAACGTCGCCGTGCTGCCGGGCCTGCCCGGACGGGCGGGCATCGCCGGCGCCGTGCTGATCCTGCCGCCCGAACCGGCCGCCGACCTGGAGACGCTGCGCAGCCGACGGTTTCCGTTCGTCGTGGTCGACCCGCGGCTGCCTCCGCCCCGCGACGTCGCCGCCGTCTCGGCCGCGCACGCCGCCGGCGCCCGCAGCCTGACCGCCCACCTGACCGGCCTCGGCCACCGGCGCATCGGGGTGGTGGCCGGTCCCCGCGAGTGGCTGGCCAGCGACGCCCGGCTCGCCGGACACGCGGCCGCGCTGGCCGACGCCGGGGTGATCGGCGCACCGGAGCTGATCCGGCACGTCGAGCCGACCGTGGCGTGGGGCCGCCGGGCCGCCGGCGAACTGCTCGACCTGCGCGACCGGCCCACCGCGCTGGTCGGCTTCAACGACAAGGCCGCCGTCGGCGCGCTGCAGGCCGCCGCCGGGCGCGGACTGCGGGTGCCGCAGGACCTGTCCGTCGCCGGGTTCGACGACATCGACCTCAGCCGGGCCACCAGCCCGATGCTGACCACGGTGCGTCAGCCCCTGGCCGAGCTGGGCCGGATGGCCGTCACGCTGCTGGCCCGGCTGCTGGACCGGCACGCCGTGGACGCCCTGCACGTCGAGCTGGCCACGGAACTGGTCGTCCGGGACTCCACCGGCACGGCCCCGGGCCGCTAAAGTGCGCC
The DNA here is from genome assembly GCF_053603475.1 of Actinoplanes sp. NPDC004185. Taxonomy (NCBI): domain Bacteria; kingdom Bacillati; phylum Actinomycetota; class Actinomycetes; order Micromonosporales; family Micromonosporaceae; genus Actinoplanes; species Actinoplanes sp. NPDC004185. Next base: position 6,592 of record NZ_JBSGFR010000069.1, read on the forward strand.
GGTGACCTCCTTCGCAGTGGTGGGCGCCGGCTGGCGCGCCGAGATGTTCTGGCGGCTCGCGGCCGGCCTCGAGGATGTGCGGTGCGCCGGCGCCGTGGTGCGGTCGCCGCGGGAGCTGCCCGTGCCGACGTACGCGTCGCTGGCCGAGTGCGTGGCCGAGGCCGCGCCGGACTTCGTGGTGACCGCGACGCCCTGGCCGGTCACCCCCGGCGTGGTCGTCGAGGCCGTCGAGCGCGGCCTGCCGGTGCTGGCCGAGACGCCGCCGGCGCCCGACGCCGCGGGCCTGCGGGAGCTGTGGGCGGCCGTCGGCGACTCGGGCCTGGTGCAGGTCGCCGAGCAGTATCTGCTGATGCCGTCGCACGCGGCCCGGGCGGCGGCCGTCCGGGCCGGGCTGATCGGCACCCCGACGCAGGTGCAGGTCTCCTCGACCCACCAGTACCACGCGGTCTCGCTGATGCGGGGGCTGCTGGGCGTCGGCCGAGGGCCGGTCACCGTACGGGCCAGCCGCAGCACCGCCCCGCTGGTCGACCCGCTGACCCGCGACGGCTGGACCGACGACCCGGACCCCCGGCCGGCCACCACGACCATCGCCACGCTCGACTTCGGCGACGGCCGCTCGGGACTCTACGACTTCACCGACAACCAGTGGCACAACCAGTTGCGCTTCCGGCGGCTGCTGGTGCGCGGCAGCCACGGGGAGCTGCGCGACGACGAGGTGATCCGGCTCAGCGAGCCGCGCACGCTGGTCCGGTCCCCCCTGGTCCGCCGGCAGACCGGTTACGACCTGGACCTGGACGGCTTCGACACGGACACGATCACGCTGGGCGGCGAGGTGCTGTACCGCAACCCGTACCCGGGCCGGCGCTGGAGCGACGAGGAGATCGCCATCGCCACGCTGCTGGACGCCACCGCCGCATGGGTGCGCGGCACCGCCCCCGCGCCCTACCCTTTGGCTGACGGGGCACAGGACCACCTGATCGCGCTGGCCGTCGAGGAAGCGGCCGACACCGACCGGACCGTCACCACCGTTACGGAGATCTGGGCGTAAACCATCTCAACCCGGCCCGATCACCGCCGATGGGAGAGGTGACCTGCCCGCAGTCCGCCGAACGGAGGCCGGATGACGACGCGAATCGTTCGCGCCTGCTTCGCCGTCTGGCTCGCCGTGCTGACCGCGGTCTACTACCTCTGGCCCGGCCTGCACGTCTTCACGTGGGGACTGATCGGGCTGTCCGGCGCGGCCGCGATCGTGCTCGGCGTGCGGGCGCACCGGCCCTCGCGGTCCCTGCCCTGGTATCTGCTCGCCACCGCCCTGGTCTTCTTCGTCGGCGGCGACATCATCTACTACGCCCAGGTGGCGCTGGAGCTGGAAGCGCCGTTCCCGGGCCCCTCGGACGTGCTGTACCTGCTGGTCTACCCGCTGCTCGCGGCCGCGCTGACGCTGTTCATCCGGGCCCGCTCCGGCGAGGGCAACCGGGCGGCGCTGCTCGACGCGCTGGTGCCCACGGTCAGCCTGGGCCTGCTGTCCTGGGTCTACATGATCGCCCCGTACACCCGGGCCACCGAGCTGACGCTGGTCGAGAAGGCCGTCTCGGTCGCGTACCCGCTGGGTGACGTGCTGGCGCTGGCGATGATGATCCGCCTGCTGACCGCGGCCGGGCGCAAGCCGCCCGCGGTGAGCTGGCTGGCCGCCTCGATCGTCGGCGTGCTGGTCTCCGACGTCGTCTACGGCCTGGGCCGGCTGGACAGCGACTGGATCGTCGGCGGCCCGATCGACCTGGGCTGGATCGTCTTCTACGCCGGCGCCGGCTACGCCGCGCTGCACCCGTCGATGATCTGGCTCACCGACGACCGGGCGCCGGCCTGCACCCGGGTCGAGACCGGCGGACGCCGCCTGCTGCTGCTCTCGATCGCCACCCTGATCGCGCCCGCCGTCCTGCTCGCCCAGTACCTCAACGGCGGCGTGGTCGACGCGCCGGTCATCGCGGCCGGTTCGGCGCTGATGTTCCTGCTGGTCATGGGCCGGGTCCGGGATCTGCTGGCCGAGCAGCGCCGGGCCAACCTGCGGGAGACCGCGCTGCGCCGCGCCAACGCCGACCTGGCCGCCGCGACCACCGAGGATGACATCATGGCGGCGGTACGGGCCGCCGTCGCCATGCTGATGCCCGCCGATCGCCGCTACGAGCTGATCGTGGGTGAGAAGGCGCCGCTGACCGACGGCGGCACCGTCGAGTTCGGCGTCAGCCTGGTGCCGGCGCCCGAGTACGGCTTCGGGTCCGCCCTGCACGCCGTCATGATCCTGCCCGGCAACCCGCCCCGGCGCGGCTCGATCCACCTGGCCGCCCCGACGCCCACGCTGCGCTCGCTGCAGCCGGCCGTACAGGCACTGTTCGACCAGGTCACCATGGTCGTCGAGCGGATCGGCCTGGCCGGCGAGATCAGCCGCCGCGACGGCGAGGCCTACTTCCGGACCCTGATCCAGAGCGCGTCGGACGTCATCCTGATCATCGGCGACGACGACCGGATCCGGTACGCGAGCCCGTCCGCCGCCACCGTCTTCGGCTGGAGCGAGCTCACCGGCACCCCGCTGGCCATGCTCATCGCCGACACCCACCACGACGCGCTGACCGACGCCCTGGTGCGGATCCGCACCGAGCGCGGGCACGCCGACGGCATCGACCTCACCGCCGTCTGCGCGGACCGGCGCCTGCTGCAGGTCGAGTGCGGCGGTCGCGACCTGCGCGCCGACCCGACCGTCGCGGGCGTGGTGCTGACCGTCCGTGACGTCACCGAGCGCCGCCGGCTGGAGAACGACCTGGCCCACCAGGCGTTCCACGACGGCCTGACCGGGCTGGCCAACCGGGTGCTGTTCCGCGACCGGCTCGACCACGCGTTCGTGCTGGCCGAGAGCGGCGCCGGCGAGCTCGGTGTGCTCTTCGTCGACCTGGACGACTTCAAGGAGGTCAACGACACCCTCGGGCACGCCGTCGGCGACCAGCTGCTGGTCGCGGTCGGCCAGCGCATCGCGCAGGCCATCGGGCCGGGCAACACGGCCGCCCGGATGGGCGGCGACGAGTTCGCCATCCTGGTCGCGCACGCCGCCGACGCCAGCGCCGCCGAGGAGGTGGCGGCCCGCATCATCAGCGTGCTGTCCACGCCGGTCGAGGTGAGCGACGGTCTCGGCGGTACGCACATCGTCAACGGCGCGGCCAGCGTCGGCGTGGCGACCAACCACGACGCCACCAGCCCGACCGAGCTGCTGCGCCATGCCGACCTGGCGCTGTATCTGGCCAAGGGGGCCGGCAAGGGCACCTGGCAGCGCTACCAGAGCGACCTGCACACCGCCATGGTGGAACGGCTCGAGCTGCGCACCTCGCTGCTGGAGGCGATCGACGCGCGGCAGTTCGTGCTGCAGTACCAGCCGATCGTGGACGTCACCACCCAGGCCGTCGTCGGGGTCGAGTCGCTGGTGCGCTGGCAGCACCCGGAGCGGGGGCTGCTGGGGCCGTACCACTTCATCGACCTGGCCGAGGAGAGCGGCGCGATCGTCGGCATCGGCGCGTGGGTGCTGGGCGAGTCGCTGCGCCAGTTCGCGGCCTGGCACGCGGCCGACCCGCAGCTCGCGCTGGGCTACGTGAGCGTCAACGTCTCGGCCCGGCAGTTCCGCACCCCCGGCTTCGTCGACCAGGTCCGCCAGGCCCTCGCCGACGCCGGCGCGCAGCCCGGGTGGCTGCTCCTGGAGATCACCGAGAGCCTGGTGCTGCGCGACGCCGAGCAGGTCTGGGCCGACCTGCGGGTGCTCCGCGAGCTCGGCGTGCGGATCGCCATCGACGACTTCGGCACCGGCTACTCCTCGCTGAGCTACCTGCGGCAGATGCCGGTCGACGTACTCAAGATCGACAAGTCGTTCATCGACGACATCATCGCCAGCCCGCAGCAGCGCGCGCTGGTCAACGCGATCGTCACGCTGGCCCGCAACCTGGACCTGACCGTGGTCGCCGAGGGCATCGAGGACGGCGCCCAGCGCGAGCTGCTGGAGCGGATGGGCTGCCCGTACGGCCAGGGCTACCTGTTCGCCCGTCCGCTGTGGCCGGCCGAGATCCCGCCGCTGCTGGGTGTGGTGGGCGTCGCGGCCTGAGGTGGCCGGGCGCTGAGGAAGCGCCGGTACTCGTCGTAGTCGAGCGGGTTGCCGTCCGAGCGCGGCCGGCTCGGTGCGGGCCCGCGCAACGGCCGGTCCGGTCCCGGCCGGCTCCACAGGGCACCCTCGCCGTGGGTGAGCCCGGGCAGGGCGTTGGTGAGCTCGTGCATCAGCCGGGCCGGTAGCAGTCCGGTGACCAGCCATGACTCCGCCCGCTCGGCCGAGCCGGTGACATCGGCGCCGAGGACCGCCAGCCGGCCCAGCACCGCGTTCAGCGCCACGGCGGGCACCTCCAGCTCGAAGGACTGGCACGGCTCGCACACCCGGGTGCCGGCCGCGCGCAGGGCCCGCAACAGCACGACCGGCGTCAGCCCGCGGAAGTCAGCGGCCGTCGAGATCGGCGACTTGTAGCCGGTACGGATGACCGTGACAGTGCAGTCGATCACCTCCCAGCCGCGCAGCCCCTGCTCCAGCGTGCGGCGTACGGCCTCCTCGGTCGCCCGGTGGAAGGCCTTCGGCACAGCGCCCGGCTGCACGTCACGGCGGTAGCGCAACCCGGAACCCGGCGGTCCCGGCTCGACCCGCAGCCCGACCGTGGCCCAGTAATCGTTGGGCTGCCGCGGGTCGAACGCGACCACGCACTCACCGGTGCCGGCCACCCGCTCGAAGTAGACCGGCCGGATCCCACCGAACTCCGCGGCCAGCCCGAAGTCGCGGGCCAGACGGTCGGCCAGCACCTCGCGCTGGACCGCGCCGTACAGCAGCACGGAGGTGCCGCCGCCGGGCACCGCACGGACACCGATCAGCGGGTCCTCGTCCGCCAGGGCGGTCAGGGCGGCGTGCAGCCGCAGCTGCTGGGCCGGGTCGCGGGGCCGGACCAGGGACTCCAGGCTCGGCGGGGAGAACTGCGGCGCCGGACCGTGCTCGCCCGGGGGTCCGAGCCGGTCGCCGACCCGGACGCCGCCGAGGCCGTGGACGCGGGCGATGGCACCGGCGGTGAGCTCGGTCTCCGCGCCGCCGACGACCTGCAGGGTGCTGATCCGGCCGCGGATCTCGCCGCTCGTGCCGTCCGGGCGGGGCCGGTGCAGCACGACCCGCTGCCGTGGGCGCACCGCACCGGCGAAGAGCCGCAGATAGGCCACCTTCTCGCCGCCGGGACCGCGCTCGACGGCGAACACCACGCCGCGGGTGCCGGTCGCCGTCACCGGGCGGGGCCGCAGCAGCGTGGCGATGCCGGTGGCCAGCCGGTCGGTGCCGGCACCGGTGGTCGCCGAGCCGAAGAACACCGGATGGACCCGACCGGCGGCCGTCTGCGCCGCCAGCGCTGCCCGGACCCGGGCCGGATCCGGTACGCGGCCGTCGACCAGCTGGGTCAGCAGATCGTCGTCGTGGTCGGCCAGAGTTTCCGCGGCGTCGCTTTCCCACTCCCGGGCCACGATGTGCGCCGTGGGGCTGCCAGCGTCCCGGACGGCATCGAGGGCCACCACGGCGACGCCCAGCCTCGTCCGGATCTCGGCGAGCAGAGTGTCGCCGCGGGCGCCCGCCCGGTCGACCTTGTTGACGAAGATCAGCGTGGGGACGCCCAGCCGGCGCAGCGAGCGCATCAGCACCCGGGTCTGCGCCTGCACCCCCTCGACGGCGGAGAGCACCAGGACCGCACCGTCGAGGACGGCCAGGGCACGTTCCACCTCGGCGATGAAGTCGGGGTGGCCAGGGGTGTCGATGAGGTTCACGCGCAGGTCGCCGAGCGGGAACGACGCCACCGCGGAACGGATGGTGATGCCGCGTTCGCGTTCGAGCGCGCCGCTGTCGGTGGTGGTGCTGCCGGCGTCGACGCTGCCGAGCGCCGCCACGGCGCCGTGGGCGAAGAGCAGGCGCTCGGTGAGGCTGGTCTTACCGGCGTCGACGTGCGCCAGGATGCCGAGATTGAGCGTGGGCAAGGAGATCCTCGGAGGTCAGGGAACGGATGGACGGCCTGAACACACCGGTTCCTCGCATGTCCGTCCCTTTCCCTGGGCTCCGCTGGTCCCCGCCACACTAGGGCGGGCGCGCGGCGGACGCTAGCGCTTTTGCAACTCGCTCACCGAGGTGGCCGGTCGGCCCGTCAGGTGCGGCACCGCGTCGCTGACCGCGGCCAGGTCACCGGCGGCGATGGCTGTGTAGGTCGAGACCCACGCGTCGACCAGCCAGCCGGGTGCGCCCGACGCGCTCCGCGACCGGTACGCCTCCGGCACGGTCTCGGGCTGGTAGGTGACCGACAGCAGGGCCGCGATCTCGTGCAGGGTCAGCGCTTCCGGGCCGGTCAGGTCGTACGTGTGCCCGGCGTGGGCCGGGGCATCGGTGAGCACCGCGGTCGCGGCGTCGGCGATGTCGTCCTGGGCGACGGCGGCGACCCGGCCGTCGCCGGCCGGTCCCCGGATGACCCCGTCGGTTCCGGCCAGGTACGGCAGGAAGTCGGCGTAGAGGTTGTCGCGCAGGAAGGTGAACGGCAGCCCGGTGGCCCGGATGTGCTGCTCGGTGTGCCAGTGGTCGCGGGCATGGGTGAACGTCGAATCGGGGGCGGCACCGACGAACGAGACGTACACGAGATGGCCCACCCCGGCGGCGGCCGCGGCGTCGACGAAGGCCCGGTGCTGCTCGACGCGGTCCTCGCTCTCCGACGCCGACACCATGAGCACGACCGGTACCCCGGCGAGGGCCTCCCGGACGGCGTCGCGGTCGGTGAAGCCCGCCCGGGTGACGGTGGCTCCGGGCAACTGGGGCGCGCGGGCGGGGTCGCGGACCAGCAGCTGCTGCGCGATGCCCCGGGCGGCGAGACGGCGGGCGACCCGGCCGCCGAGCTGACCGGTCGCGCCGGTGACGGCGATTGCACGCATGACCATGACGTTACGGGCAGGGCCGGTCGACCGGGGCCTTACGCTCGCGCAGCAGCCGGGTCTCCTCGGCCGTGTAGGGCCGGGCGGCCAGCTCGCACAGACTGCGGTACCAGAGCTGCGGGTCCACGCGTAGCTGTCGCGTGAAGCCGTCGGAGACCACCCGCAGGTCGTCGCCCTGCAGCCGGAGCCGGCTGCCGGACGGGGTGGTCAGCACCGCCACCCGTTTCGCGCTGCGGACCGCCCAGAAGCTCAGCTCGGTGGCCGCCAGCGACTCGACGGTGACCAGGTGGCTGTCCGGGCCCGGGGTGAAACCCAGGACCGTGGAGCTCACGCCGACGGGGATGGTCCACGGCGTCCGTTGCGGGTCGCTCACCGGCCAGATCGCCACGAGCCCTTTCTCCAGACTCACTGCCAGCCGTGAGCCGTCCGGGTTGAAGATGACGGAGTTGGCGTCCTCGGTCGGGTCCACCCGGAAGGTGGCCAGAGCCCGGCGGCGGTCGAGGCTCCAGATCTGCACCGTGGCGCCGGGCATCACCACCGCGATCTGGTCCGGGAAGCCCGGCCGGCGGCCCGAGGCGAAGGCCAGCTGCGCCGCCCGGCTGCGGGCGCCCTGCGCCTGGCCCGCGCGCAGCTCCAGCGGTTCGCCGATGGGCGTGCCGGTGACCACGTTCCAGCGGGTCAGCACGCCGGCGTACAGGACGATGGCCTCGGCGTCGCTGATCGGCACGACCGAGCCGGCCCAGTCGTCGGCGGTGTTGTCGGTGATCGGCAGTGCGCCCAGGCCGGGCGGGACCGGCAGCCGGACGCGATGCTCGACCGTCAACGCCGGCAGGGCGTAGACGATCAGCTGTCCGTGGTGGGCGGTGAGCAGGCGCCTGCTGTCGCCGGTGATCGCGTGCGGCAAGCCGTGGAAGAAGCCGATGTTCGGGAGCCGCTCGGCAGGGATGGCCCCGACCTGCTGCTGCGTCCGCGCCCGCACGACCGTGATGCGCCCGCTGCGGTTGTCGAACCGCACGCGATGGGCGCCGTCGGGCGTCACCAGCGTGCGCCCGCTCAGGTCCAGGGTGTCTCCGTTCGTCGCCTCCAGGGTGACCGGCGGGCCCAGCGGCAGCCGGTAGAGCTGGACCCCGTCCGCGATCAGCGCACCGGGCGGACCGCCGGGGCCCCGGCGGACGGCCAGCCGCCCGATCGGCGTGAACCCGGTGATGAAGTTGGCCGGCGGCGCCGGTGCCCGGTGCACCTCCCCGGTACGGGGATCCAGTACCACCAGCGTCGCGCTGGTCCCCTGGTCCCCGCCCTCGACCTTGGCCACCGTGGCGAACTCGCTCGCGGCGTCCATCTCCAGACCGGAACAACCCGGAAGCCCGATCGTCCGCACCACCTTGCCGGTGCCGATGTCGCGGACCGTGACCCGGCCCTCGGCACAGGACAGGACCACAGCACCCCCGGCCGCCACCCACAGGCGGTCGTCGCCGCCCCGGAAGACCCGCGGCTCGCGCCGGCCGCCCAGGTCGTACGCGGCGACGAAATCGAAGGAGCTGAACACCACAGTGCCGGGTTCCGGACCGAAGAAGGCCCCCGACGGCACCAGCTCCCCGTCGGTCGGCGGCAGATCCGGCACCACTGCGCGGGTACGCAGGTCCCACATCCGCAGTTCGGCGCTGGTCTCCCCGAAGTCCGTCCGCAGCACCAGCAGGCGGCTGTCGTCGGGCGCGAACCGCAGCGACTTCACCACCGTCTGGCCGTGCGCGCCGTCCGGCCCGGACGGCGCCAGGTCGACCGGCGGCAGGTCGGGCCGGGTGATGTCGCGCACGTAGACCCCGCCCAGGGCGTTGGCGTAGCCGAGGTAGCGGCCGGACGGGCTGACCTGGAAACTGCCGCCGACGTACTGGGCCGGGCCGGGCGCGAGCCTGACCCGTTGCGGCTCCCCGGTGGCCAGGCCGCGCCAGAGCGTGCCGCCGCCGAACTCGTCGACCACCACGGCCACGGATCCGTCCCGGCTGGTGGAGATCGAGGAGATCGGCGCGTCCGGAGTGGCGGTGAGGCCGGTGAACAGGCGCTCCACCGGTTCGTAGGTCGCGTACTGGGTGAACAGGGCGCCGTACGCCTCCGGGGTCTGCTGGGTGTGCCAGGCGGCCAGGGCGAGCTGCAGGGAGGTGGCCGGATCGCTGCGCCGGAACCGCTCGGCGTCGTCGGCGAGCTGCCAGGAGACCGCCGTGCGCAGCTGGTCGCGAACCACTCCGGTCTGCTGCTGGGCGCCCAGCGCGAACGCGCCGGCGAGCAGGGTCAGCACCACCAGCGCCGCCGTCACACTGCGCCGGCGGCGGGCCCGGCGGTGGTCCTGGGCCACGCTCGCGTGGACGAACTGCGCCTCGTCCGCGCCCAGGTCGGGGCCTCTGTCCTGGACCCAGCGGGCTGCCGTGGTCAGCGCGGCCCCGCGCAGCAGGGCATCCGGCTCCCGCTGGGTCTCCGTCCAGCCCCGGGCGGTCCGCCGGATCTCCGTGAGCCAGGTCAGGAAGGCGCGGTCCTGCTCCAGCCATTCGCCCAGCCGGGGCCAGGCCCGGATCAGCGCCTCGTGGGCCAGCTCGACCACGGGCTCCCCCGCCGCGCCCGGCCCGACGACGACCAGCCGCGCCGCCACCAGCCGGTCCAGGGTCGGCCGCAACCCGGACGGCAGGTCGGCCAGGCGCAGCGGGCGGCGGCGGAACAGCCCGTCGTCGTCCGGACCGGCCAGCAGCACCAGCAGCCGGCGCGACCTGACCGGGTCCCGCTCGTACGTGCGGTCGGCGTAGCGGGCCACCGCACCCTCGACCCCGCCCAGCTCGTCGTAGCCGGCGTGGGTGAGCAGACCGTGCTCGCGGCGCTGCCAGAGCCGGTCCAGGGTGAACTCCAGCAGCGGCAGGGTGCCGGGCTCCGTACCGGCGTCGGTGACGATCCGCTCCACCAGGCCCGGCTCGAACGCAGCCCCGGGCGCGGTCACCGCCGCGCGCAGCTGCCCGGCGGTCATCGGCGCGACCAGCACCAGGCCGGCCTGCATGGCCTCGGCGGTCTCCCCGGTGGCGACCGCGTCGAGCTGACCGCCGCGCAGAGTCAGCACGATCAGCAGCCGGGGTGAGCCGTCGGGCAGCGTCCCGGCCGCCTCCGCCAGGTGGTGGAGATATCCGGTGACCGTCCGGGCGGTGTCCGGGCCGGCCTCCTCGAGCTGGTCCACCAGCAGGACCAGAGCCGGCCCGTCGTGCAGCTGCTCCGCGACGCGGCCGGCCGGGGGCTCGGGCCCGTCGGCGGGTGAGCCGGTCAGCTCGCCGCGGATCCGGGCCAGCAGCACGGCGGCCGGCTCGTCCGGCAGCACGCGGGCCGTGACGACCGTCCGGCCCCGCGCCCGCAGCCGGGGCAGCAGGCCGGCGCGGGCCAGCGAGGACTTGCCGCTGCCGGAGGGCCCGATCAGCACGAGCAGCGGATGCGTGGCGGCCTTGCCGAGGGCGTCCTCGATCAGCTCGTCGCGGCCCCGGAAGTACTCGGCGTCGCGCTCGGCGAACGCGGCCAGCCCCCGGTACGGCGAGGCCTGCGCGTGCTGCAGCTCCGGGTGCTCGGCCAGCAGCGTCCGGACCGGGTGCAGGAACGCCGTGGTGTGCCGGGCGTCGCCGACCACCGCGACGACCATGCCGACGACCGCGCCCGAATCGGCCCCGAACACCGGGGTGCCGCTGAAGCCGGGGCTGATCGCCCGGGCGTCGGAGACGGCGTCGACCTGGAGCCAGCCGGTGGCCTGCTCGTCGCGGAGCCGGCCGTACGCCCAGATACCCTGCTCGGACAGGTCGTCCGGGAAGCCGAGGGCCTTGATCCCGGCCCCGGACGGGACCGGTCCGGGGCTCAGCGGAAGCGGGCGCACCCCCTCGGGCAGGTCGTCGTCGAGGCGCAGCACGGCGATGTCCCCGCGATCGTCCGGGCGGGTCGGGGTCCAGCCGATCACCTCGGCGGTGCGCCGGGCGGGGCCGAGCGGGCCGCGTACCGGGAACTCCAGGGCGACCGGACCGCCGGGCCGCTGCTGCTCGTCGCGGCCGAGCGCGGCGGCGACGACGTGCGCGCACGTGACGACCAGGCCGTCGCCGACGAGGAACCCGGCGCCGACGACCGTGCCGTCGCCGTCGCGGAACCGCACCACCGCGGACCCCGGCCGGCCCAGCTCCGCCACGCGTGCTCCGATCCCCCTCGGCAACGACACCCGACTATATCCGGACGGTCCACTGTGGCAGGCGGCACAAATGCCTGCGCCCGGCGGCCCGGCACCGGGCAGAATCGGCGGCGTGCACGTACTGGACAATCCCGCCTGGGCCGCCCTCACGGGCCCGCACGCCGGCCTCGCCGAGCGGCACGGCCGCAGCGCCCGCTACCTGAGCGACGTCAGCCCGTTCGCGGCCGTCGACGATCCCGCCGACCCGGCCGCCTGGCGTGACCTGGCCGCGCTGGCCGGGCCCGGCCATCAGCCGCTGCTGGCCGCGCCGGGACTGGCCGGGCAGCCCGGCTGGACGCACGTCGGCGGGATACCGGGAGTGCAGCTGATCGGGCCCGGCGTGCGAGGCGCGGCGGACCCCGAGGCGCTGGTGCTGACCGCCGACGACGTACCGGAGATGCTGGACCTGGTGCAGCGGACCCGGCCCGGACCGTTCGGCAAGCGCACCCCCGAGCTGGGCACCTACCTGGGCATCCGGCGCGACGGGGTGCTCGCGGCGATGGCCGGCGAACGGATGCGGCTGGACGGCTGGACCGAGGTCAGCGCGGTGTGCACCGACCCGGCGTACCGCGGGGCCGGGCTGGCGACGCGGCTGATCGGGGCGGTGGTGGCCGGCATCCGGTCGCGCGGTGAGGTGCCGTTCCTGCACGCGGCGGGCACCAACACCGGCGCCATCCGGCTCTACGAGCAGCTCGGCTTCACCGTCCGGTCGCCGATCGTGTTCGCGGCGTACCGGCTGGAGCCGGCCGGGTAGTCACAGCTGCCCGTGGTTCGGCGGTTGCACGCCGGCCAGCTCCCAGGCCGCCAGGTGGTGGTACTTCCAGTCCAGCGGGTCGTGCACGCTGTGCGTCCGCGCGTTGCGCCAGTGCCGGTCGAGGTCGTACTTGGCCGCCGTCGAGCTGGTGCCGCACATCGTGAACAGCTCGGAGGCTGTCTCGACCGCCACCTCACTGGCGAACGCCTTGGCGGTGGCCACGGCCAGGGAACCGCGGGCGGCGGCCTCGGCGTCGGCCGGGACGAGCCCGATCTCCTCGAGGACGGCCGCCGCCTCGCGCAGCAGGGCTGCCGCCGCTCGGACGCGGGTCGCCGTGCGGCCGTACCGGTGCAGCACGTGCGGATCGCCCGCCGCCGTGGCGGCACCGGCCCGCACCGCCTCGGTGGACGGCCGGGCCTTCTCCCGCAGGTACGCGGTGGCGTCGCGCAGCGCGCCCTCGGCGATGCCGACCTCGATCGCCGCGTGCACCAGCTGGGCCCGCGCGCCCAGCTGCTGCGGCACCTCGAAGGCGCCGGCGTAGTCCAGGACCAGCTCGACCGGCACGTCCTCGAACGTCGTGGTGCCGCTGATCGTGGCCCGCTGCCCCATCACGTCCCAGTCGGTGTCGACGGTCACGCCGTCCGCGTCGCGCGGCACGAAGGCCAGGACCAGGCGGCCGTCGCCGTCGAGCGCGCTGACCGCGATCCAGGCCGCCGTCAGCGCACCGGTGCAGTAGTACTTACGGCCGCTGAGCAGGCCGTCCTTCAGCCGGGTGGACAGGTCCTGGGCGTGCTTGCCGCCGCGCTCGGCCAGCGCGTTGCCGATCCGGCGGCCGGCGAGCACGTCGCCGAACAGGCGGGCCCGCAACGCCGCGTCACCGTGCGCGGCGAGCACGTCGACCAGCAGGTAGTGAGCCTGCGGAACCTGGGCGATCGCCGGGTCGACCGCGGCGATGACCCGGGTGACCTCGGCCAGCGTGACCGGGCCGAGCGCCGGGCCGCCGTCGGCGGCCGGCACGGTGATCGCGAGCAGCCCCGAGCGGTCCAGGGCCGCCAGAGCTTCCACCGGTACGGCGGCAGCCCCGTCCCGGTCGCGCTGGATCACCCCCGGGGCGAGCGCCGCGGCGACGTCAGCGGCGGCGGTGAGGGCGGCGTCATGCGAATCAATCGTCGGCACCGCCCGATCGTAGGTGCAACCGCCCGGCACCGGGACCGCTCCCGGGTCGGCACCGCAGCCGGGTTCTCCTGAACAGATGACGAGTGGCCGCACCTGGAAGCTCTACGCCGCCGCGATGGCCCTCGCCATCGCCGGTTACCAACTGATCCCGGAGAACGGCTGGTGGCAGAGCATCTGGCAAGTCGTCATCGGGTACGCGGGCACCGCCGCCATCCTCGTCGGGGTGCGCCGGCTGCCGTTGACCGACCGGCTGCCCTGGTGGTGCTTCGCCGCCGGGGTCTTCAGCAACGCCACCGGCATCGGCGTCGCCGTCTACAGCGAACAGGTGCTGGGCTGGGTCGACCTGCCCACCCCGTCCGACCCGTTCTTCCTGGTCCTCTATCCGGCCTGCGCGCTCGGGATGGCCCTGCTGATCCGGCGCCGCGACCGGCGGCGCAACTGGACGGCGATGGTCGACGCCACCACCATCACCACCGGTCTCGCCCTGCTCGCCTGGGTGTACGTGATCCACCCGGCCGCCCAGGACTCGGACATGTCGATGCTCGGGCGCACCGTGCAGGTCGCGTACCCGGTCGGTGACCTGCTGCTGCTGGCGATGATGACCCGGCTGCTGCGCAGCGGCGGCAGCCGCGGCGCGCCGTTCTGGTGGATCACCGCTTCGCTGGGCGCGTTCCTGGTCGGCGACACGGCCTGGGTGGTGCTGGGCAACCTCGGGGACGTCGGCTGGCACCTGGAGGAGGTGCTGTGGTTCCGCCGCGGTCTGGACGAGGTGTTCCTGGTCGCGTTCACTCTGTTCGGCATCGCGGCGCTCCACTCCGGCGCTCGGGAGGTGGGCGTCACCGCGGCGCCGCAGCCGCCGCGGCTGGGCAAGCTCCAGCTGGTCCTGCTGACCACCGCGTCGCTGATCGCCCCGGCGCTGCTGGCCATCCAGCTCTACCACGGCGCGATCACCGACGGCGTGGCCATCGTGATCGGCTGCACGGCCCTGTTCCTGCTGGTCGTCACCCGGATGGCCCAGCTGGTCCGGCAGGTGGAGCTGCAGACCCGGCAGGTCCGGGAGCTGTCGCGCACCGACGAGCTGACCGGGCTGCCGAACCGCCGCGCCTGGAACGACGAGCTGCCCCGGGCCCTGGAGCACGCACGCCGCGACGGTGCCCCGCTGGCGGTCGCGCTGCTGGACCTCGACCACTTCAAGAAGTTCAACGACAGCTACGGCCACCCCGCCGGCGACCGGCTGCTCAAGGAGGCCAGCGCGGCCTGGCACGGCGCGCTGCGCCAGGGCGACACGGTGGCGCGCTGGGGCGGCGAGGAGTTCGTCGTGCTGCTGCCCGGCGCCGACGTCGAGGTGGCCCGCGAGGTGCTCGGCCGGGCCCTGGAGCGCACGCCGCTGGGTCAGACCTTCTCGGCCGGGGTCGCGCAGTGGAACGGCGCCGAGACCTCGGAGGATCTCCTCCAGCGGGCCGACGCCGGCCTGTACGAGGCCAAGGCAGCCGGCCGCAACCAGATCGCCGCCGCCTCGTCACGTGAACATATGCGCAGCTCAGCATAGGGTGACTCCCGCCGTTGCGGGATGCCCGGACGCCGGGGCGGGTCGGTATGGTGGGCGGCGGCCGACCGACCCACCCGCCATCCGGAGTGACCACTGTGACCGCACCCGAGGACGTCACCGACCGGCGCGACGCCGCGCCCGGTGACGACACCGGCCGGACCCCGGCCCCGCCCGCACCCCCGGACGGCCCGGCGCCCGGCCGCCGGATCGGCTCGGTCGAGATCCTGGCCGGGCTGCTGGTGCTGCTCGTGGTCTTCCGCAATCCGCTGGCCGCTCTGGTCTCCGCGCCCCGGCTGCAGACCTGGACCACCGTCTTCGTCTCGGTGCTGGTGCAGGCCGTGCCGTTCCTGGTGTTCGGCGTGGTGCTGTCCGCGGTCATCGCCGTGTTCGTGCCGCGCTCGTTCTGGGCCCGGGCGCTGCCGCGGCATCCCGCCCTGGCCGTGCCCGCCGCCGGCCTGGCCGGGGTGATCCTGCCCGGCTGCGAGTGCGGCAGCGTGCCGATCGCCGGGTCGCTGATCCGCCGCGGCGTCACCCCGGCGGCCGCGCTGGCGTTCCTGCTCGCGGCCCCGGCGATCAACCCGATCGTGCTGACCGCGACCGCGGTCGCCTTCCCCGGCCGACCCGAGATGGTCGTCGCGCGGGGCGTGGCCAGCCTGATCGTCGCTGTCGCGATGGGCTGGCTCTGGCTGCGGCTGGGCAAGGCGGAATGGATCAAGCTGCCGGCCCGCCCGCACGAGGACGGTTCCCGCCTCAAGGCCTTCGTCGCCGCCTGCCGGCACGACGTCATGCACGCCGGCGGATTCCTGGTGCTCGGCGCCGCGGCCGCGGCCACCATCAACGTGGTCGTGCCCGAGAGCTGGCTGCAGACGCTGGCCGGCCAGGAAGTGCTGTCGATCATCGCGCTGGCGGTGCTGGCCGTCCTGCTGTCCATCTGCAGCGAGGCGGACGCCTTCGTGGCCGCGTCGTTGTCCCAGTTCTCGCTGACCTCCCGGCTGGTGTTCCTGGTCGTCGGCCCGATGGTCGACCTCAAGCTGATCGCCATGCAGACGGGGGTCTTCGGCCGGCGCTTCTCCGTGCGCTTCGCCCCGGCCACGTTCGCCGCGGCGATCCTGGTCGGCACCGGCATCGGGGCGGTGCTGCTGTGAACAAGCAGGCCCAGGCCGTGATCATGCTGCTGTTCGGCGGTGCGATCCTCAAGGCGAGCCTCTCCGACCTGTACCTGCGCTACGTCAAGGAGGGCCTGCGGCCCTTCCTGATCGGCGCGGGCCTGCTGCTGGTCGCGGCGGCCGTGCTGACCCTCTGGTACGACCTGCGCGGCAAGGCCCAGGCGCACGGTGAGCACCACCACGAGCCGAAGGTCGGGTGGCTGCTGCTGCTCCCCGTCCTGGGGTTGCTGCTGGTGGCCCCGCCCGCGCTCGGCTCGGACGCGGCCGGGCAGGCCGGCACGGTGCTGACCGCCCCCGGCACGGACTCGGACTATCCGGCGCTGCCGGCGGGCGACCCCGTCGATCTCGGGCTGCTGGACTACGCCTCCCGGGCGGTCTTCGACGACGGCCGCAGCCTCACCGGGCGCAACCTGCGACTGACCGGCTTCGTCACGCCCGGCCGCGACGGCGAACCGATGCTGGCCCGGATGGTGATGTCGTGCTGCGCCGCCGACGGCCGGCCGATCAAGGTGGCGCTCAGCGGTGAGGTGCCCGCGGCCGTACCGGCGGACACCTGGATCCAGGTGGTCGGCACGTGGACCGACAAGACCGAGCAGGACCCGGTCAACGACGCCAAGGTGCCGTACCTGCAGGTCGCGTCCTGGCAGGAGATCGCCGTACCGAAGCAGCAGTACGAGTGACCCCGCTCCGCGCCCTGGCCGCGCTCGCCGTGGCCCTCGCCGCGGGCGCTGCCCTGCTCGTGTTCGCCCCGGACAAGCCGGACCCCACCCCCGCCGCCCGGGTGGGGTTGGCCGCCGCCTGGCCCCGGGCCCAGCGCGCCGATCTGCCCGGCAACCTGCGCGACGGGCCGATCTACCACCCGGGCCTGTTCCTGGACGCCCGCACCAGCGTCGGCACCGCGCCCAGCCCCGACGGCACCGCCGAGCGGCTGCTCGTGCGCAACGCCGACGAAACCGTCCGGGAGCTGCGCCGCCGTCCGCTGTCGGGCAACCCCGAGTTCGGTGCCTTCACCGTCAACGGCGACGACCTGGTGTGGACGGAGTCCGCCGACGGCACTCCGCTGGAGATCTGGACCGCGAAAGTCGGTGGGCCGGCCCGGCGCCTCTCCACCGACACCGGCAACGCGGTCTTCTTCGGCTCCCAGTGGGACCTGGTGCTGGCCGACGGCCGGGTGCACTGGGCCGCCGCTGCCCCGGAGGGCGAGCAGATGACCGAGATCCGCTCGGTCCCCCTGACCGGCGGCACGGTCGCCGTCCGCGAGGAGCCGGGCACCTGGGCACTGACCACCTGGCCCTGGCTGACCAACGGCGGCGGCGACCAGTCCGGCACGACGGTCCTGCGCAACCTGGCGGCCAACAAGGACACCCCGGTCCGCACGACCGGCCCGGAGCTGATCACCTGCTCCGCGGCGTGGTGCCGGGTCCTGGTGATGAACGGCGACGGCCTGGCCCGCATCGACCTCATGCACCCGGACGGCTCGGCCCGCCGGCGCGTGGCGGGCAGCGCGGCCGGGGCGGCGGTCCCGGATGTGGCGGCGCTGGACCGCTTCGAGCTGCTGTCGGAGACCGGCCCGGACTCGGACCTGACCGGTACGGCCGGCCTGCTGATCTACGACCTGAAGACGGACCGCACGGTGGACATCAGCGCGGCGGTCGACGGCGTCTTCAGCCGCAACGGCGTGGTCTGGTGGGCCACCGGCGACCAGGACAACCTGATCTGGCACACCCTGGACCTGCGCACCGTGTAGCCGAAGCGGCCATAGCCGATCATCAGTGCGCGACGGCTGTCCGGCCGCCCGGAATGCCGCAATGATTCATGGCTGCGGGATCCCCGCGGTGCGCGGCTGCTTCGTGAGCGAACCACCGGGCGTTCGCGACCAAGGCGGGTCGCCCCGCCAGGGCATTCAGGCCACCACCAGGGCTTACACAAGATTGCGGCGGATCGGCCCGGTGCAGGTCCTGGTGGCCACCGTGGTCAGCATCGCCGTTCTGGCGATCCAGGGGGTATGGCTGGCGTCGTCGTACGTCGTCGTCAACGGCGTCGCGTCGTTCGTGCTCAACCGGCCGGTGCACGACGGTCCGCACTGGGGTGAGTTCATCGCCTCGCTGCGCTGGGACGTGGTCTCCATCGCGTACGTCGTGCTGGCCGGACTGGCCCTGGTCATCCAGTACCGTCGCGGGGGCTCGGCCGACGACGGCAACCCGGCCCGCACCCTGATCATGATGCCGTTGACGGTCATCGGTGGCTTCGCCGCACTGCTCAGCGGGAGGACGCGGGAGATGATGAAGCGGGCCTGGCAGAAGCCTCCGGAGGAGCCGGACGTGTCTCCCGTCCGTCTCGGCTGGGACCGGGACGGCCGGCAGCCGGATCGGTGGGAGCAGGACCGCTCCCGGCGCCGGGGTGGCGCCGGGAGCTGACAGCCGGCTCAGCTGCCGACCGGGCCGCCGTCCAGGCGCCAGGTCACCACGACCGACGGCTTGGCGAAGTCGCCGTCCGGCCAGGTCGAGGCCGGCTTCTCCACGCTCGCGCCGGTGATCTCGCCCGGGTGCTGCACCGCGACGAAGACCGACCGGTCGTCGCCGGTGATGAACGGCCCGCAGGTCTCGGCGCCCAGCGGCACGGTCAGGAACTGCTTGAGGTGACCCCGCTCGGATCCCTCGATCGCGGTCGCGAACAGGCCGTCGTTGCTGCCCAGCGCGTTGCCGTCGGTGGCGATCCACAGGTTGCCGGCGCTGTCGAAGGCCACGTTGTCCGGGCACGAGATCGGCGAGACGGCGCTCTTGTCGTAGCCCGCGAAGTACGTCGACGGATCGGCCGGGTCGCCGCAGACGATCGGCAACGACCAGGTGAAGGACTCCCCGGTGTGGTCGCCGCGGTCCTCGACCAGCTCGAAGATCTGGCCGTGCTTGTTGGCGTTGCGCGGGTTGGCCTCGTCGACGCCGGGGTTGGTGCCGACGCCGCGGTTGGAGTTGTTGGTCATGGCCGCGTAGATCTTGCCCGTCCGCGGGCTGGGCTGCACGTCCTCCGGGCGGTCCATCTTGGTCGCCAGCACCGCGTCGCCGGCCAGCCGGGTGAAGGTGAGCACGTCGGCGGCGGTCATGCCGGGCACGTACGAGCGGTTGCCGGACACCAGCTTGATCCAGGTGCCGCGGCCGTCGAAGGCGCCGTCGGACGGCAGCTTGCCGGTGCCGTCGATCTCCGCCGCCGGGCTGTCGCCGCCGAGCTTGGCCACGTAGAGGGTGCCCGACTCCAGCAGGGTCAGGTTGTGCCGGCGGGCGTGGGCCGAGTCGCCGGGCAGGTACTTGCCCTCGGAGACGAACTTGTAGAGATAGTCGAACCGCTCGTCGTCACCCATGTACGCGACCACGTGGCCGTTCTTCGCCACGATGACGTTCGCGCCCTCGTGCTTGAAGCGGCCCATCGCGGTGTGCTTGCGCGGGGTCGAGTCGGGGTCGAACGGGTCGACCTCGACGATCCAGCCGAATCGGTGCGCCTCGTGCGGGTGCCGGGCCAGGTCGAAGCGTTCCTGGGCCCGGTCCCAGCGCCGCGAGCCGCTCGGCACCCGGGCCGTGGTGGAGATGCCGTAGCGGGCCAGCTTGGGCTTGAGCGCCTCGGGGGCCGCGTCACCGCCGACGAAGTACTGGTTGAAGTTCTCCTCGCCGGACAGCACGGTGCCCCACGGGGTGACGCCGCCGGAACAGTTGTTCAGCGTACCGATCGCGGTCCGGCCCTTGGGGTCCGCAGCCGTCCTGAGCCACACCGAGCCGGCGGCCGGGCCGGTGAACGCGAACGGCGTATCCAGGGCGGTGATCCGCCGGTTGTACGGCAGCCGCCGGGAACGGACGGGCTGCCACTGCCCGGTGCGCTCGACCCGCTCCAGCTCGACGACGGACAGGCCGTGGGCCGCCATCGCGATCCTGAGCTGGTCCACGCTGAGCGCGTCCAGGGAGGTGAAGCCGGGGAACATCAGTTCCTCGTTGGTGTACTCGTGGTTGACCACGAGCAGGGCCCGGCGCCCGTCGCGGCCCAGCGGCAGCACCCCGACGAAGTCGTTGTTGTAGCCGAACTGGGCCGACTGGCGGCGCACGCTCTGCTCGGTGATGTCGAACTCCGGAGCGCCGGGCAGGACCGGGTCGCCCCAGCTCATGACCACGGCCGAGTCGTAGCCGTTCGGGACGATCAGGTTGTCGAGCTTGTTCGGCGGGATGGCCTTGAAGGTGAGCGGTCCGGCTTTGCCGCGGGTCTCGAGCAGTCCCTCGGCGACCGGCGCGGCGGCGGGTGCGGGTGCGGCCGACGCGGGAGCGGCCGCGGCAGCCGCCGTGCCACCGAAGCCGAGCACGAGCGCGCCCACGGCGCCGGCGCGCACGACTCCGCGGCGCGACATCCCGGTGTTCACGACGTCGCCGAGGTACGGGTTGTCCGTCCGGTTGGGCACCGGGTGGTCGCAGGCGTTGCCGCAGCGGTAGAGGCACGTCATCGCGTCGCGCCCGGTGTGGCCGAGCAGCGGCAGCAGGCGGGGTCGTTCAGTCATCGGGGCAGAGCTCCTCGCAGGCAATATGGCCCCCGTCACGGACGGGGTCGCCTGACGCTAAGAGCTGCGATTGGAGCGGGACCGGACGTACGGTGAACGCCGGATGAACACGACGACCCGGCTGGTGCCCGGGTCAGGACTCGAAGTACCTGGGGCGTGGCCGCCGGTAGGCCCGGCGGGAGTTCTGCATGAAGTACCGCAGGACGAAGGCGGTCAACGCCGCACTCGCGATCGCGATCAGGATCATGGCGGGCACCGGGTTCCGGGTCACCGACAGGGCCGAGGCGGAGCTCGCCGGTGTCTGGTTCTGCGCGGCATTGGCGGTTCCACCCGTGGCGGCGGCCGGCGGCGGCACGGTCGGCAGCGCGGCGAAGTCGACGATGCCGCTGCTCTCCAGCAGCGTCATGTGGGTCATGACGAACTGGTTGGTGCGCTGGGCGAGCTTGCGCACCGTGTCGTTGCGGGTGCCGGCCCGGATCGAGGCGATGGCCGGGAAGATCTTGCCGTGGGCCGCCCGCAACCGGTCGATGTACACGCGGTCGAACTCCTCGCCCTCCGCGTCGCGCATCTCGGCGAGCCATTTCTGCTGGTCCGCGTTCGGCTTGTTCGGCAGCGTGACGTCCAGCTTCTTGGCCGCGGCCACGACCAGCTTGTCGAGGGCCACATGCTGGGTGGCGATGTCGCGCCCGATCTTCTGGATGCGCGGGTCCTGCGACTTCTCCTGGGCCATCTCGCCGGCCGGGATCTCCCACAGCCCGGCCAGCCGGACCTTGACCGTGAAATCACGGTCGGCCTCGGAGAGGTCACCCTTGCCGCGGTCGGTGAGCAGGCCGTTGGGCGGCACCGGTACGCCGGGTTCGGCCCTGGCCATCTGCGGGTCGAACACGAGCAGGGCGACCGCGGCCAGTGCCGTGCTCGCCAGGTGACGCCACATCCGATCGACCGCGAACACGTCAACCTCCGGCCATGGTTCTTCGATGATCCTGGTGAGCCGGAATACGGATGGCGGGCTGTTTCGGATCAACGCGAGGACATATCCGCGCCGGCCGGGCGGCGGATGTCAGGTGGGCACGCGGAGATTGCGGTGGGTCACCGCGTACGGGAAGTACATCCGTACGGCGGTCCGGCCACCGTCGGTGCGGGTGGTGAGGACGTCCGCGAGCTGGCGGGCGACCCACAGTCCGGCCGGATCGGCCGGGCTGACCGGCGGCCGGTAACCGGCGTGGACGGGGATGCATCGGCCGCCGTGATCGTCGACGTGGACGATCAGCGTCGCGTTCTGACTCCACGCGCGTGTCCGTACCGGCGGCCGGCCGTGCCTCAACCCGTTGGTGACCACTTCGCTGGTCGCCGTGACCACCTGCCGTACCGCGGTGGGTACGAAGTGCTGCGAGGCCGCCCACCGGGCGACGGCGGCGCGGCAGGCCGCCATCTCCTCGACGTGCCACACGGTCAGGTCCACATCCGTGACCGGGGGAACCGCCGTCATCGGGGCATGCGCCCGCTCGCCGAGAAAGTCGCCCGGCGCCACGTACCCGGGGTTGTCCACGACGCCCTGTGCGCTCAGCTCACGCTGGTGGACCTTCCGGACCGCGTCGATGACCGACGGCGATTGCCGGCCGCCGTGCCACACGCACGTGATCGAGCAGCGGTAGCAGGTGTACACCTCGTTGGCCATGGCCTCGTAACCCAGGTACGCGTCCGCCCGGTCCACCGGCGCATCGGGATCGGTCACGACATCGGGCTCGGCGACGATGTGCACGACTTCCTGCCGGGACTGCCGCTCCCGCAGATACCGCAGGAACCTGGAGTAGGTGAAGCCGGTCCGCTGGTAGAAGGCGTTCATCGGCGCCCACTGCAGGGCGTGGGAATCCGGGCCCAGCCGGTCGCGGACGGTCGCTTCGGTGTCGGCGCCGACGACCATCAGGACAGCCTCGTCGGACGTGATCTTCCGGCGGAGGTACGGCAGCAGCACGCGGTCGACGGTGTCGTCCCTGTCGAGGACGAGGGCGCGGTGGTCGAAGGTCCCCGAGCGGCCGCCATCGGCCAGGCTGATCACTGTCGGCTCCCTGGGCTGTCGTGGCTCCCCTGGTTCAGCACTACGCCGGGAAGCTCCCGTACACCACACAAGGTCAACATCTCCGTCACTGCCGGTGAGCACTGCAGACACACGGTCGCGCCTACGGCATGAGCCGTGGCGCCCACCTCGGCGAGCATGCGAACACCGGCGACATCAAGGAACGTGACGGAGCGGAAATCGGCGTCGAGCTGTCCGGGACCGGCGAGAGCACGCATCCGTTGCCCGAGCACGGGTGCGCTGGCCGCGTCGATCGCGCCGGACACCGCGATCCACCCGGCCGACCACACCGCCTCGCAGCCGGCCATGACTTCCGACTGCCGCTCCATAGATCACAACCACCGCCATCGACCGGCACCCTCGGCACGCTGCCGCCACCAGGGTCCGACGCGGGCGGCCGGGCCGCAACCCACTGCCACGAAAGGGGTAACGGGCCCGCAGGTTCGCGAGCCCGTCACGCGCCGGGGTTTCCGGGGCCGGCCCGGTCAGCTGCCGATCGGGCCGGCGTCCAGGCGCCAGGTGACCACCACGGCCGGCTTGGCGAAGTCGCCGTCGGGCCAGGTCGAGGCCGGTTCGTCCAGCGTGGCGCCGGTGATCTCACCGGGGTGCTGCACCGCCGTGAAGACCGAGCGGTCGTCGCCGGTGATGAACGGCCCGCACGTCTCGGCCCCCGGCGGCACGGTCAGGAACTGCTTGAGGTGACCCCGCTCGGGACCCTCGATCGCGGTCGCGAACAGGCCGTCGTTGCTGCCCAGCTGGTTGCCGTCGGTGGCGATCCACAGGTTGCCGGCGCTGTCGAAGGCCACGTTGTCCGGGCACGAGATCGGCGAGACGGCGCTCTTGTCGTAACCGGCGAAGTACGTCGACGGATCGGCCGGGTCGCCGCAGACGATCGGCAACGACCAGGTGAAGGTCTCGCCCGTGTGGTCGCCGCCGTCCTCGACGAGCTCGAAGATCTGGCCGTGCTTGTTCTCCCGGCGCGGGTTGGCCTCGTCGGGCCCCGCGTTCGTGCCCACGCCGCGGTTGACGTTGTTCGTCAGCGCCGCGTAGATCTTGCCGGTCCGCAGGCTGGGCTGCACGTCCTCGGGCCGGTCCATCTTGGTGGCGCCGACCGCGTCACCGGCCAGCCGGGTGAAGGTCAGCACCTCGGCGGCGGTCATGCCCGGCACGTACGAGCGGTCTCCCGACACCAGCTTGATCCAGGTGCCGCGGCCGTCGAAAGCGCCGTCGGACGGCAGCTTGCCGGTGCCGTCGATCTCCGCCGCCGGGCTGTCACCGGTCAGCTTCGCGACGTAGAGCGTCCCGGACTCCAGCAGCGTCAGGTTGTGCCGGCGGGCCGAGGCCGAGCCGCCCGGCACGAACTTCTTCGCGGAGACGAACTTGTAGAGGTAGTCGAACCGCTCGTCGTCACCCATGTACGCGGCGACCTGGCCGTTCTTCGCCACGATGACGTTGGCGCCCTCGTGCTTGAAGCGGCCCATCGCGGTGTGCTTGCGGGGCCTCGAGCCGGGGTCGAACGGGTCGACCTCGACGATCCAGCCGAAGCGGTGCGCCTCGTGCGGGTGCCGGGCCAGGTCGAAGCGTTCCTGGGCGCGGTCCCAGCGCCGCGACTTGTCCGGCACCCGGGTGGTGGTGGAGATGCCGTAGCGGGCCAGGGCCGGTTTCAGTGCGGCCGGGGCGGCGTCGCCACCGACGAAGTACTGGTTGAAGTTCTCCTCGCCGGACAGCACGGTGCCCCACGGGGTGACGCCGCCGGAGCAGTTGTTGAGCGTACCGATCGGGGTCAGGCCCTGTGGATCGGCCGCGGTGCGCAGCAGCGCCGTGCCGGCCGCCGGGCCGGTGAAGCGGAACGGTGTGTCCAGCATGGTGAGCCGCCGGTTGTACGGCCGCCGGCCGCCGACGGGCCGCCACTGCCCGGTGCCGCCGACGCGCTCGAGCTCCACCACGGACATGCCGTGCGCGGCCATCGCCACCCGGACCTGCTCGACGCTCAGCGCCTCCTGAGTGGTGAAGCCGGGGAACATCAGCTCCTCGTTGGTGTACTCGTGGTTGGCCACCAGCAGCGCCCGGCGCCCGTCGCGGCCCAGCGGCAGCACGCCGAGGAAGTCGTTGTTGAAGCCGAACTGCGCGGACTGGCGGCGCGCGGTCTGCCGGTGCACGTCCAGGCCGGGCGCGCCGGGCAGGATCGCGTCGCCCCAGCGGATCACCACCGCGCTGTCGTAGCCGTTGGGCACGATCACCGTGTCCAGCTCGTTCGGCGGGATCGGCTTGAAGGTCAGCGCTCCGGCGTGCCCGCCGCCGTGCTTCGGCACCGCCGCGGGCTCGGCGGCCGGCGCGGCACCCGCGGCGGCCGGCACGGCGCCGAAGCCGAGCACGAGGGCCCCGACCGCGCCCGCGCGGACCACGCCGCGGCGCGACATCGCGGTGTCGACCACGTCACCGAGGTACGGGTTGGCGGACTCGTTGGGCACGGGATGGTCGCAGGCGTTGCCGCAGCGGTACAGGCAGGTCTTCGGGTCGCGACCGGCATGCCCGGCCGGGCCGAGGATGGGTAGCAGGCGGGGTCGGTCGGTCATCGGAGGGTCTCCTCACGCGACTCTGCATGATTCATCAAGATCGATGCCGTGGAAACCTGAGCCTAGTCGCGGGCGAAGGTGAACGGAAGGTGAACGGCCGTTGTCAGAGAGCAAGCTCGGCGACCTGGTCGGCGCAGCCCCAGCAGAGCGTCATGCCGGCGCCGCCGTGCCCGTACGCGTGCACCACCGTCCCGCCCGGCCACTTCTCCGCCTCCACCCGCGGGCCGCCACGCCGCACCGGGCGCAGTCCCACCTTCTCCCCCACGACCGGCGCGCCCGCCAGCTCGGGCACCAGCGCCACACAGCGTTCCAGGATCGCGTCCCGCGTCGCCGGGTCGGGCGTGGTGTTCCAGTCCCCCTCCTGCCAGGTCCCGCCCAGCACGACGTCGCGGCTGCGCGGATGCACGTAGGTCGACGGCTCCCCCTCGTCGCGTACGGAGGTGTAGATGCCGGTGTTGGCCACCAGCACGATCTGCCCGCGGGCCGGGACCACCTCCGGGTCACCGCACAACGTGCCGGCGGCCAGCCCGGTCGCGTTGACCACCACCGGCGCCTCGACCAGCGCCTCCTCCAACCGGTCGACCCGGCGCCGCCGCACCCGCACCCCGGCGGCCAGGAGCCGCTCGCGCAGCCACGGCAGATACACGCCCATCTCCACCAGCGGCGCCCGGAAGCGCACCTCCCTGGTCCACGGCGGCTCGGCCCGCAGATAGCGCACGTCCCGCGCGGCCGGCGCCCACCACGGCTCGCCGGTCGCGCCGGACCGCTCGAGGTTGCGGGTCTCGCGCACGAGCACCCCGGGAACCCCGTCGAAGGCGTCCCGGCGGAACTGGTCGTAGGTCGCCGCGGCCCAGGCCAGGATCCGCTCGTCGAAGCCGGTCCGGGTCGGGTACCAGGCGGCGGCGGCCACCGCGGAGACCGTCCGGGCGGAATCCTCCGGCGTCCACACGGTCACCGCCGCGCCCCGCTCACGCAGCCGCAGCGCCGCCGTCAGACCGATGATGCCGCCGCCCACCACGACCACGTCCGCCATGTCCGTCATCCTGTCGTAACCCGGCTCTGAGTACTCGGGCTCAGTCGGAGGTACGACCGCCCGGACCAGACTGCGGCATGGACACCAATCCGCAACCGAGGACCACCACCGCCTTCCACGTGCAGTCCGTCGCCTCCTTCGCCCTGTCCCTGACCGCGGTCGCCACCGGGATCGCGTACCTGCCGGTGGGCAGCTGGATCCGCGCCTTTCTCGCCGTGGGCCTGCTCTACGTGGTCACATCGGCGTTCACCCTGGCCAAATGTGTCCGCGACATGCAGGACGCGGGCACCGTCGTCCGCCGGGTCGACCAGGCCCGGCTGGACAAGCTGCTGGCCGACCACGACCCGTTCAAGGTCCCGGCCGGCTGAGCCCGGATGCCGGCCCCGTATCCTTGTCGTCGTTGATGCCGGTCACCGATGTGACCGGCGCACGATCGATCCGGAGCAGAGATAATGAGCGAGCACCTGTTCGCGGACGCGACAGGCTTCGCCGGTCTGGCGCTCCGTCCCGAGCTGCTGAAGGCACTGACCAGCTTGGGCTACGAGGAGCCGACGCCGATCCAGCGCGAGGCCATCCCGCCGCTGCTGGAGGGCCACGACCTGCTGGGCCAGGCCGCGACCGGCACCGGCAAGACCGCGGCCTTCGCGCTGCCGCTGTTGCACCGTCTGGAGCCTGATGCCAAGGGCGGCCCGGCCGCCCTGGTGCTGGTGCCCACCCGCGAGCTGGCCGAGCAGGTCTCCCAGGCGGTCCACCGCTACGGCCGTGACCTGGGCGTCCGCGTCCTGCCGGTGTACGGCGGGCAGCCCATCGGACGCCAGCTGCAGGCCCTGCAGCGCGGGGTGGACGTCGTGGTCGGCACCCCCGGCCGGGTGCTGGACCACATCAGCCGCGAGACGCTGGACCTCAGCGACGTGCGCACCGTCGTGCTCGACGAGGCCGACGAGATGCTCGACATGGGCTTCGCCGAGGACATCGAGGCCATCCTGGCCGAGACCCCGCAGACCCGGCAGACCGTGCTGTTCTCCGCGACGATGCCGCCGCGCATCGACGGCATCGCCCGCCGCCACCTCAAGGACCCGGTCCGCATCCAGATGGGCCGCGAGGCCTCCGCCCCCGGCGAGATCCCGCTGGTCCGCCAGAGCGCGTACGTGGTGGCCCGGGCGCACAAGCCGGCCGCGCTGGGCCGGGTGCTCGACGTGGAGGCGCCGACCGCCGCGATCGTCTTCTGCCGCACCCGCGAGGAGGTCGACCAGGTCACCGAGACGCTCAACGGGCGCGGCTACCGGGCCGAGGCTCTGCACGGTGGCATGAGCCAGGACCAGCGGGACCGGGTCATGGGCCGGCTGCGCGGCGGCAGCACCGAGCTGCTGGTCGCGACCGACGTGGCCGCCCGCGGGCTGGACGTCGAGCAGCTCACCCACGTGGTCAACTACAACGTGCCGTCGGCGCCCGAGGCGTACGTGCACCGCATCGGCCGGGTCGGGCGCGCGGGCCGCGAGGGCGCCGCGATCACCCTGGCCGAGCCCCGCGAGTCCCGGATGCTCAAGGCGATCGAGCGGCTCACCCGCCAGCGGATCACCCTGGAGAAGGTCCCGACGGTCACCGACCTGCGGGCCCGGCGCCTGGAGCTGACCCGGGCGGCGCTCGAGAGCAGCCTGCAGACCGACGACCTGGAGCGCTTCCGCGTCGTCATCGAGTCGCTGACCAGCGAGTTCGACATCGAGACGGTCGCGCTGGCCGCGGTGAAGCTGGCCCACGAGGCGGCCGGCGGCGACGTCGACGAGCAGGAGATCCCCACCCCGCGCGAGATGGTCCGGGACCGCCCCGAGGGCCGCGACGGCCGGCGTCCCGAGCGTCCCGAGCGCCGCGGCGGACCGGCCGGGGCC
>NZ_JBSGFR010000070.1:0-32928 GCF_053603475.1 Actinoplanes sp. NPDC004185
ACGACGTTGGTGAAGTCCTTCAGCGACGTCCAGCCGTTCTTGGGACTGGCCAGCGCGCCGGTCGACGACCAGCGGTAGCTCGACGGCAGCGTGCAGGTGCTGGTCGGGGTCGGCGTCGGCGAGTCGGTCGGGGTCACAGTCGGGGTCGGGGTGGTGCCACCGCCGAGGGAGACGAGCTGGAACGTCTGGTTGGCCTGGCCGTTGCAGTCGTAGATCTGCACCTGCTGGCCATTGCCGGTGCCCCAGACGTCGAGGCAGCGTCCGGACTGCACGCCGGTGATGGTGCCGTTGCTGTTGACGTTCCACTGCTGGTTGCCCTGTCCGTGGCAGCTGTAGATCTGCACGGCCGAGCCGTTGCCGGAGCCGGCGGCGTCCAGGCACATGGTGCCGTAAACCCGCAGTTGCTTGTCGGAGGTGTACGTCCACAGCTGGTTGGTCTGGCGGTTGCAGTCGTACAGGGCGACGCGGGTGCCGTTGCTCTGTGAGGCGTTCGGCACGTCGATACACCGGCCCGACTGCGTACCCCTGATCTCATTGGCGCCGCCCGGCGGGTTGGGAGTGGGACTGCCGGGCGTGGAGGCAGTGGGTGTGGGGCCGGACGGCGTCGGGGTAGCCGCGTTCAGGGCGTTCAGGACCGAGGTATACGCGGCCTTCTTGTTGCCGTTACCGTCGAACAGCAACGGGTTCTCGTTCGAACGCCACGAGTCACTGTCACGCACACCCCACACCGTGATACCCACACACCGCGGCACGTTCAGACACGCCTGCGTCAAACCCTGATACTGCGACGTCGACGAGTTCGTCACGTCCACCTCGGTCAACGCCACATCCACGTCCAACGCCGCGAAACTCGACAACGTCTGCTGGAAATTACCCGGCAAGGAACTACCACCGGTGAAATGCGTCTGCAGACCCACACAGTCGATCGGCACACCCCGGGACTTGAAATCCCGGATCATGTTGTACACACCCTGCGTCTTACCGTACGACCAGTTCTCGATGTTGTAGTCGTTGTAACACAGCTTCACACCCGGATCAGCCGCCCGCGCTGCCCGGAACGCCGCCTCGATCCAGTCGTTACCGGTCTGCTGCAGGTTCGAGTTACGCCGGCTGCCGTTCTCCTCGAACGCCTCGTTCACCACATCCCAGTACGCCAGCTTGCCTTTGTAGTGCGCCATCACGCCGTTGATGTGATCGATCATCGCCTGCCGCAGACCGCTACCGCTGAGGCTGCCCCAGAAACCCGGCTGCTGGGCGTGCCAGGCCAGGGTGTGGCCGCGGACCTTCAGGCCACGCTGGGTCGCCCAGTTGTAGATCTGGTCGCCGGCGCTGAAGTTGAACTGGCCCCGGTTGGGCTCGGTCGCGTCCGGCTTCATCTCGTTCTCAGCCGTGATCATGTTGAACTCACGCGCCGCGATCGTCGCATACGTCGAGTTACTGAGTCGGCTCGCCGCGATCGCCGTACCGAAATAGCGGCCCGACTGCGCCGCCGCCGCACCCAAGGTGCTCTCCGCGGCATTCGCGTCCGGCATGAGAACCGTCATGCCGGCTGCCACCAGCAGACCCGTTGCGGACGCCAGCATCACCCGATACCGGCTGGATCTCTTCAAGCGTTCCATGACTCTCCCTTGCGACCTCATGCTCAGCGGGGCCATCTGCTGCACAGGCTCGATTTGTGTGTGCCGGTTGCCGCTGTCGGCTCAAGGGATGACCACCGTCCGGAAGCTTCCGCGAGGGTGGACGAGCCACGGAAGCTTCGAGAGTGACCGGTAACAATCCCGAAAGTTCCGAAACAATGTGGCAACTTTCGGCGAACGCTACTCGATGCATTGCAACGGGTCAATGCCCCATCGGATGTGCAAGATTGGCGCCCGGTCGGGTTCCTTGCTGGTAATCTCGGAGCGGGCTGGCGAACAGACCATTGACCCGTGACGATGGACCGATCGGACCCACAATGACCGATGTTGCGGCTTGCGAAACGGTGTCAACCGAAACTACCGGCGGTATCTGAAACTTCCGGAGGCTGGACCTGGTCGCTCTGCTGGATCGGTGCATCAAAGCTAGAGACTGCGGCAGGACCGGCGAACCTGCCCCGGCGACGGTGGGCAGCCGTACGTGAAGGTCGCACCGATGCCGGCCGGCCCTGCCCAGTGACCGTGCGGCCGTGGCTGGGGACCACCTCGAGCAGCAGCGCAAGCCCCAGGCCGAACTGCCGTGCCCTGGCGCCCTCTCCGCGGTGAAACCGGTCGAAGATCGAGTTTGCCGGGTACTGGGATCGGGACGTCCGGGGCTGCAAGGGTCACCTCCTGACCGCGCTCCGCTGCCCGGTCGAGCTCGGCGGCGAACCGCGGCGGTGGCGAGAGCGAACCGTCTTCGGGGTGCACCCCCCGGTGCCACCGTCATCCGTGCCGGATGATCCGCCCGGCCCCGGAGGCTGCTGGGATGGCCTCAACTGAGCCATAACGCATGGGAGGAACCGCGATGGCCGACGTCGACAAGGCCTGGGCCGATTGGATCTCCTTCGCCGGCACGCTGCTCGGTCTGGTCGGCATGCTGAACGTCGCGCGGGGTGTCGTGGCGTTGATCTCGGACAGAGAAGTGGTGGAGTTCGCCGGCAACGTCGTCGTCGACACCGTGACCGCCTGGGGATGGACAGTTCTGCTGTCTGGCGTGCTGTTGATCGCCGTCGGTGCCGGCGTGTTCGCCCGGCGAAGGTGGGCGCGGATTGCGGCGATCGTGCTGATCCTCCTGCATGCCACCGCACAGGTCGCCTGGCTCGACGCGTATACGATATGGGCGTCTCTGATGATCGGCCTGGACACGGTGATGCTGTTCGCGTTGACGGCCCGGTGGTCGCAGGACCGCGACGACCTGCCCGGCCTGCGCGATGCTGCCGGCGGCACGCCGCGCAGCGCCGGGAGTCTGGTCGAGGAGACGGACCTGCAGCCCAGGGTGAGGTGATTCCAGGCGCCGTACGCAGCGCGCATACCGACGCCACCCTTACCGGTGGCGGGCCTTCGCCACCGCCACAGGAATCATGCTCGCTCTGGCGCACTTCCTCGGAGGACGTCACTGGGATGTGCTGACGCCATACGACAATGACGATGGCGCCGTGCGAGTCATGGGCGCTGCGGTGTTTCGATCGACCCGGTCGGCGCAAGTGTGCTTGTACTGTCAGCTGCCGTAGCCGTGCGCCACGATCCGCGCGGCCGATGGAAGATAGTCCTCCGGCCGTTGCGGCGCGAAGGTGCCCAGTCCGTCGACGTAGCGGTTGAACATGCAGAACGCCGCGGCGATCAGCACGGTGTCGTGGATCTCGACGTCGGTGGCGCCTTCCGTGCGAGCGGCGTCGACCAGCTCGGGGGTCACCGCCCGGCCGCTCTGCTGGACGGCGCCGGCGATCCGCAGGAGAGCTTTCAACTTCGGCGACACCGGCGCCGAGTTCAGGTCCGCGTGCACCTTGTCGACCAGCGACATGCCGGAGTCGAGCTGAACGCTGGCCAGCGCCGAATGCGACGAGCAGCAGAAGGTGCAGTTGTTGAGACCGGACACGTAGGCCGCGATCAGCTCACGTTCGCCCGGCGATATGGAGTGCGGCGCTCGGAGGAGTGTCTCGGCGAGCATGTTGAGTGGCTGCGCGGTTTCCGGACGGAACTGCATCGGACCGGTGATGCCGGGGAACTCGTGTTCGTCTACGCCGAGATCGATGTGAGCCATGCCGTAGCTTGGCACGCCTCGCCCGAT
The DNA here is from genome assembly GCF_053603475.1 of Actinoplanes sp. NPDC004185. Lineage (NCBI taxonomy): Bacteria > Bacillati > Actinomycetota > Actinomycetes > Micromonosporales > Micromonosporaceae > Actinoplanes > Actinoplanes sp. NPDC004185. Next base: position 3,745 of record NZ_JBSGFR010000070.1, read on the forward strand.
GCAAGTTCTTCGAACGTGCGCAGTTAACTGCGTCTGCCGACAATGCGCTGGAGTTCCGAGACGCACATCATGTATCCGGTCGGCGCGGGCAGCCGATCGGCGTAGTAGGAGAGGTCGGCGCCCAGTGCGAACACCCGAGCCGGGGTGCCGGCGTCACGAGCGTCCTCGATGACCCGTCGCAGCCCGTCGAGGACAGCGGGGTGGCGCGTACGGTAGGCATCGGCGACCAGGTGGTTGCTGCGGTCGGCGGCAAGGTAGAACTGCACCAGGTCCTTGGTGCCGACGAACAGCTCGCCTGCGCCGGCGGCGCAGATGGCCGACGTGGCGTGGACCGCGGCCGGCGTTTCGATGAACGCCGACAGTGGCGTCTCAGGCGACAAACCGAGGTGGGGCCGCAGCTTCGCGAACTCCTCGGCGTCGGTGAGGAACGGCGCCGAAAGGTGAACCCGGTCGGCCAGGGCGCCGAGCCGTACGCGCAAGGTGTCCAGCATGACGTGCAGTGCCTCGGGATAGGCAGCCGATCGCAGCAGCCATCGGGTGCCGTGCAAGCCCATGTCGGGGTTGGGTTCACGCGGCACGACGGCTTCGTCGGTGATGTGGAACGCGTCGTTCGAGCGCAGGTCGAGCATGCGCAGGACAAGCCGCTGACCTGGCAGAAGCGCTTCGACGCACGTCTGCAGCTGCGCGGCGATCGCACGTCCGTATGCGTGCACAGCGGCTCCGCCGCGCAGGGCGTCGATGGGACTGAGGGCACCGGCGAAGCACAGGAACTCCTCACGGACGAAGAAGGACTCGACCGGTACCGAATGTGAGCCGCTTGCGTTGAGGCTTCGGATGTCCTGAAGGTCGGCGATCACCGCGCAGGCAGATCCCAGAACGTCCGGCGGGGGACCGGTGAGGCCGGTGGCGGCCCCGGAGGCGGATCCGGCGGCGCCGACGATGATCGACTCCTGCTCCACGTCGAGAGTCACCACGCCGACGAGTTCATCGAGGTCGACCGGATTCACGCGCAGGACGGGGATGCCCTTGGCGCGGCAGACGGACTGCATGTGGCCGGTGTGCCCGCCGGCGCTGCAGACGACCGCGCGAGCGGCGGTGACCGCGTCGTACAGCCCCGGATGCAGCGACTGCACGACGAGGATGGAACCTTTCACCGGTCGTTCGGTGCGGTTGCACGGCCCGGCCACCACGGATTCGGTCCCGTGGATGAGCAGGACGCCTCGGATCCGTTGACCAATCACGGGGATTCCGCCTTCTCATCGGTGGAGATGCCCAGCAGTCGACGCAGCTGCCGCGGGGTCACGGAGACATCCGTGAGCTTCCGAACCGCCGCCTGGGTGATCGCGGTGCGCATGATCTCGCCGGTTCCGTCGATGGTGGCGGCACGGAAGCGGTGATGTGAGCTCAAGTGGTGCGCAAGCTGAGCGTCGAGGTGCGCGCGCCTGCTGCGGGATCGCGCGGCGAGCCGTTTGACCTCCAGGGCGATGGCTCGCTCGAATCCGTCACGGCTCGCCTCGTCCACGGTGAAGGTGCGGTGCGGTGCGCGTGTGTCGTCACGGTGCCGTTCCAGCCGCTCGACGACGTGTGCGGCTACCACGATGGAATGGTTCTTGATCGCGGCGAGGTTGAATGCGAACGCGCCGGTGCGGCCGTTGCGGACGATCTCGTCACCCTCGCGCATCACGCCGATGGCCGACAGCATCTCGGTCGGCTCACCGCCGGGCCGCAGCGGCGTACCCCAATCGTTGATCTCGATACCACGGCCGGTGCGCTGATGTGCGGTGACGAGGTTGTTCGCCAACAGGCTCACCCACAGCGGCGAATCCACGTCGGTGTAGTTGAACTCGCGGCCGAAGTTGCACACCACAAGATCAGCATGAATGGCGCGGGCGTCGGTCCGGTTCGTCACGGTGACGTGCAGCCGTCCGCGCTCAGCCGGTGAGATGTGCTCGATCGCGCCGACGACGAGCTCGACCGGGCTGTCATCGGACGACATGGCCTCCTCGACGACGGACGTCGTGTAGGACACCGCGCCGACCCGCAGTGAGGCGATCTGCGTGCTGTAATCCTGCAGGAGCCGACGCAGTTCGTCGGTGGGAATCTGTTCGATGACTCGCGGCAGGTACGGCTCCCACGCCTTGGCCACTCGTTCCGTGACGATCCGCTGGTCGATCTCAGGATGGTCCTCGGTCACGGCAGCGCAGGCGGCCTCCCACGCGGCCGTGACGCGGGTCAGGAAGTCCGTCCGATTCCGGTACGGCTCGAACAGCGATGCCGGAGCGGGTAGTTGGATCACGCCGTGCTCATGGTCGTCCGGGTACGCCCGCGGTGTCGTTCCTGACTTCGAGACAAGACGAATCGGTCCCGTATGGCCCTGGCGGAGCAGCAGAGCCACCGAGTCGTACGCACTGAGCACCGATCCCACAATGACGACGCTCGCGTCGGCTGGTGCAGCCGTGAGTCGCTGGACGCCGTCGGTCGAATACGGGTTGCGGATGAACGCGTGGTGTTCGAGCACGTCGGTGGCGAACGCCGGCTGTTTGAGTTCCATGCCGGTCGCGAGGATCACATGGTCGGCGGTCAACGCCTCGGTCGCCGCAGCGTCGTCATCAGAGCGCTGCCGGACCGACACCTCCACATGGTCAGTGCGCATCGCCAGGTTGACCGCGTCGCCTTCGACCTCCACGAGCTCGACCCCGGGATACGCCTCCGCGCGCGCCTCGGCGACGCGATCGCTCAGGTAGTCCTGGTAGATCCGCCGTGGCGCCGGTCCGTGCTCGACAAAGGTGAAATCCGTCCACGGAGCTGTCCAGCCACTGCGGTCGGCCTCGTGATTGGCCCACCGCAAGAAGTCGTTGACGTCCTCGCGGAACACCGACATCCGGCCGGCTTGAATGTTGAAAACGTGGTCCCAGGGGTTGCCGTCACGGTGGTACGCCACACCCGCATACCGGTAGTCGCGGCGCCGCTCAAGCAAGACGATCTCCAGCGGCCTGCGGGCGAACTGCAGAAGCCGGATGGCTGTTGCCGTACCGGCCAGACCGGCACCGATGATGATGACCCGAGGATGACGCAAACCTGCCTCCGTGTGGAGTAACGGCAGGATGCAATGACCGTCGTGTGTGGATCATTGACATCCTCCTGAGCGGCGCGATCCATCATCCTAGCGATTCGTTGATATTGGCGGCCGTCATGCAGCGGCGCCACCTCGTGCATGCTGAGACCGTACGGTCGAAGACGGCTACAGTCGTTGTACCGGGCGGGAATCACCTGCAACGGTGAGATTGAAAAGGCGGGAGAGTGGCACCAGCCATGGAGCAGATGACGGTGGCTCTGGATCAGAGCGGTCGTACGGCTACCACCGCCAATATTCGCGATCATGCGATCGTGATGGACCGTCCCTCATCAAGCGGTGGATCGAATACTGGTCCGATGGGCGGGGAGACGCTGCTCGCCTCGGTCGGCGGCTGCTTCATGAGCACGCTGTACGCCGCAGCCGAGGCTCGGTCCATCTCGGTCGAGGGTGCGACCTGCCGCGTCACCGGCGAATTCGCCCTTAACCCGCGGCGGTTTTCCGCAATTCGCATCGAAGTGGCCTGCGCCTCGTGCTCGCCGGCAGATCTTGGACACCTCGTCGACGTCGCCGAACGCGGCTGCCTGGTGGCGGCGACTCTCAGGCAGGGCATGTCCGTGACCGCGTCGGTCACCGCCGTGGACTGATGAAGAGGTGCGCACAACGACAAACCACGCGGTGCACGTCCTGCCCACCCGGAAAGAAGCTATTTGGTTCCCCGCGGCAAGCGCTGTTGTCGTTCACTCAGTTGCGCGATCGCCTTTGCGGCGCGGAGCTTGTGGTAGCTCCGCGCCACGCTGTCGGCCGTCCCGTTCAGTTGTTGTACGGCATGGTCGGGAACCAGCCGTGGCCGAACATCGCCGGCAGGCGCACGTCCCAGTAGACGACCGTGAAAATCCCCAGTCCGACCAACAGTGCGCCGGTCACCGCCGCGGTACGCGTCGGACGGCTCGCCAGCCAGTAGACGAAACGACCCTTGCTCAGCAGCACGATGAGGGCGAACAGCACCGACACCACAACGATGTTGCCCAGGGACTGGAGCACGAAGGCGCCCGCGCCATAGAGCGGGTTGCCGGTCTCGACAGCCCAGTGGAACAGCTTGTTGAACAGCGGATACGGCCGACCGATCAGGAAGCCGCCGACGAGGGCGCCGAGCAGGACCACCCGTGCCGCGGGCCGTTGGGCGAACGGGTCCCGGATCAACCCGAGCGCCGCCAGGCCCAGCCAGACGAAGGCCAGACCGATCAGGCCGAACACCACCATCGACTGCACGAGCCGGACAGGCATGCCGGCTGTCACGCTGGTCGACAGCTGAGGCAGCCGGTCTCCGAGCAACACACCGATGAAGCCGTACAGGAAGGACACGGCCACCATTCCCGCCGCCAGCAGAGCGACCGGGCGAAGCAGCCCTCGCAATCCGTCCCGGGTTCTGCCGCTGGCGCCCGCCTGGCTCATCGGGCCGACCGAGGCGGCCATGGCGATGTTGCATGCGGTGAACGTGCCCGCCAGCCCGGAGACGAACGCGAAGACCAGGCCGGCCACGACGCCGGAGATCGCGGTGCCCTTGGCGTCGTGGCCCAGCAGGGTGTTTGCGACGTTGTCACCGATCACATGGTCGACGAACTCGTACGACCACAGCACCGCCAGGAGCACGCCGGCCGCAGCGGCGCCCAGCACGATCCCGGCCCGACGGCGAGGCCGGTCGGCCTCGACGAGAGTAAATTCTTGCTGCCTGATAGCCATGCCCCGATCCTCGGGACTCGGTGTCACAGCCGTCGTCTCCCAGCGTGCGTTTGTTCATGGGCCGTCCGGGTCCGGGAACGCCTTCTTCAGATCCAGCCCGCCGATCAGTTCGGTCATCCACGGCTCGTGTGCGACCGCGTCCGGCCCGACGATGCGCATCGCGCCCAGGACGGTGAGCAGCATGCCCACCGCCAGGAACCCGCATGCCTCGTCCTGGTCGGCGCCGGTCAGCTCGCGGACCGTGCGGTAGATCCGGCCGAAGCAGGCGCGCACGGTGGGCCCGAGGGCCGGATCGGCACCGGCGGCGAAGGCGTGCAGCAGGACCGTGATGAATGCCCGCTCGGCCAGCAGGTCGTCGTAGGCGGCACCCAGGCTCTGCAGGTCGGCCTGTTCAGCGGCGGCGTCGCGGAAACGCTGCTCGACACGGTCGGTGGCGTGGGTGGCAGCGGCCAGGAACAGCGCCTGTTTCGTGCCGAAGAGCCGGATGACGTAGGGCTGCGAGACGCCGGCGAGGCGGGCCACCTGATCGGTGGTGGTGCCGGCGTAGCCGCCACGGGCGAAGGCGGTGACCGCGGCGGTCACCAACTGCTCGTGGCGCTGCTGCGCGCTGAGACGGGTTCGGCTCAACCGCTGTTCCTCCGTGCCCGCAGGACTCGCCGCATGATCGCGGGGCGCAGCAGCCGCGCGGGTGGATCGACGAGGTTCAGCACGCGAAGGAATGCGGCGCCCAGCACGGCGTCGTTGCGGGCGGCCGCATGCAGCCGGTGTACGTATGCATTGATCAGCCGAACCCGCGGTGAGCGTGGCCCGGGCACCTGCGGGAAGCGCAGGTCGGTACCGACCGCGATGGACCACGGGCCGTCGATCAGCTTGCCCGCACCGCGGAAGAATCGCCGTGCCAGCTGATCCGGGCCGCCGCGCAGCACCGAGCGTAGCAGCAGCCCTTCGGTGGCGGCGATGGTCATGCCCTGGCCGTACAGAGGATTGAAGCTGCACAGGGCATCGCCGACCACGAGGTAGCCGAGCGGGAAACGGCGCAGCTGCTCGTAGCGCCGGCGCACGCTGGCCGGATAGCGCATCCGTGCCGGGCTGCCCAGCGGGACGGCCTCACGCACCAACCGGCTGATCACCTCTACCCCCAGCGACTCGGCGAAGCGTGTGAAGCCCTCATGGTCCATCGGCGGCTGCTCGCCGAGCATCCCGCTGAGCGCCACCGCGAAGCGGCCGTCCTCCTGCGCGGCGACGATCCCGGTGCGGGGCCGACCCGGTACGGCATTGGTCAGGGCGCCGAGCAGGCCGTCGAGGTGACCGGGTTGCCGTTCGTAGGTGCGGGTGACGTAGGTCAGGTCGACCGGAACCTGCTGTTCCGGCGGTGCCCGGTAGCCGAGTCCGGTCAGCCACGCCGGACTGCGTGAGGCTCGGCCACAGGCGTCGATGACCAGGTCGGCGTCCATGCGGTACACGGCGCCCGTGCGCGGCGTCACGAGCACGCCGGTGATCCGGCCGTGGTCCTCGGTGCTCAGTAGCGCGGTCGCCTCGGCGGGCGGGCAGAACCGCACGTTGGCCAGTTTCTGTACCCGGGCGCGTATCGTGCGTTCCAGCAGGGGCCGGCTGACGCCGATGCCGATCAGGTCCGACGCGGCTCGACGCATCGGGTATCCGTCGTTGCACCAGTGCACCTGACCGTGCAGGTCGACCTGCGGCGCACCCGCGGCGCTGAGCTCGTCGCTGAGGCCGTCGAAGAGTTCGTCGAGTGCGCGCCGCCCCGCTGCCAGCAGAACGTGCAGTTGCCGTGACTGCGGCACCCCACGCCGCGGCGCTGCGGCGTTAGGCAGAACGTCGCGGTCGATGATCGTGACACTGTCGTACGCGTCGCTGAGCACCCGGGCGGCTATCAGCCCGGCCATGCTCGCGCCGAGGACCACGGCGTTGCCTGCGGAGACCATGGTCGTGACGCTAGGCGTCGGCGGTCTTTCTGTCGTCTCGCGGCGTGCGCACTTTGCGCGCCGGGTCGGCCACGGAGGCCGGGCGCCGGATCGGTGAACAGCGCACACAGTGAAATGGCCGGTGGGGTCGACGTCCATACGCTTGTCACCGGCTGGGATCTAGCCCCGGCCGGGGAGGCGAGCAGCATCATGCGAGTTCTCGTGACCGGCGGCGCCGGCTTCATCGGGTCGCACTACACCCGCCGGTTGCTGGCCGGTGATTCCCGGGCTGCGGCCCCGTCGCAGGTCGTTGTCCTGGACAAGCTGACGTACGCCGGCAACGCCCGAAATCTCGATCCGGTCCGGTTCGACCCACGGTTGCGGGTGGTTGTCGGCGACATCTGCGACCCCGATGCGGTGCAGGAGGCGGTGCGCGGTGTCGATGTGGTGGTGCATTTCGCCGCGGAGTCGCACGTGGATCGTTCCATCACCGGCTCCGGCGACTTCGTGCGGACCAACGTCGTGGGCACCCACACCGTGCTGCACGCGGCGCTGGGGGCTGCTGTCACCAAGTTCGTCCACGTGTCCACCGACGAGGTCTACGGCAGCATCGAGGTCGGATCGTGGCCGGAGGCGCACCCGCTCGCGCCGACCTCGCCGTACGCGGCCTCCAAGGCGGCGTCGGATCTGCTGGCGCTGGCCTTTCACCGTACGTACGGGTTGCCGGTGTGTGTCACCCGCGGCTCCAACACCTACGGCCCCTACCAGTATCCCGAGAAGGTCATTCCGCTGTTCGTCACCAATCTGCTGCGCGGGCGCAAGGTGCCGTTGTACGGCGACGGCGGGAACCGGCGGGACTGGCTGCACGTCGACGACCACTGCGCGGGTGTACAGCTCGTGGCCCAGCACGGGACCCCCGGTGAGGTCTACAACATCGGCGGCGGTACGGAGCTCAGCAACCGCGACCTGACCACCCGGCTGCTGAAGGCGACAGGCGCGGACTGGTCGAGCGTGCAGCCGGTCGCCGACCGCATGGGCCACGATCGCCGGTACTCGGTCGACACCACGAAGATCCGTTCCGAACTCGGGTACGCACCGGCGATCCCGTTCCCGCGCGGGCTGGCGGAGACCGTCGACTGGTACCGGCAGAACCGGCAATGGTGGTCGCCCGCATCGGACGCCCTCAGCCGCGCCTGACCCGCCGCGTCCCGGCGGGCAGGGCGCACGCACGGAGACGACCGTCCGGGCCGGCGACCGGCACGCTGGGGCGACGCGTTCACCGACATCCGGGAGGCACAGTGTCCCACCCCGTACGTTCTGCGCCGGGCACCCGAACCGGCCGCCCGTGGGGGCTCAACGGCAGCCACCACCGGGCCGCCCTCGGCGTGTTCATGGTCATCGTCCTGGCGCACTGGGCCGAACACCTGACCCAGGCCTACCAGATCTGGGCGCTGGGCTGGAAACCGCCGCAGGCGCGCGGCGTGCTCGGGATGCCGTTCCCGTGGCTCATCAGCTCGGAATGGCTGCACTACGGCTATGCCGCGGTGATGTTGTTCTTCCTGTTCCTGCTGCGCCCAGGGTTCGTCGGCCGCAGCCGCACGTGGTGGACAGTCGCTCTGGCCGTCCAGTTCTGGCACCACATCGAGCACCTGTTGCTGCTGATCCAGTCACAGAGCGGGCACTTCCTGGCCGGCCGAGCGGTGCCGACCAGCATCCTGCAGCTGGTGCTGCCCCGCGTCGAGCTGCACCTGTTCTACAACACGGTGGTGTTCCTGCCGATGGTCGTCGCCATGTACTTCCATCTGCGGCCGTCGCGGGCTGAGTCCCTCGACATGGCGTGCAGCTGCCGTCCGTTGCCGGCATGATCTCCGCGCTCCCCGTCCGGCGCCGCCTGCTTCTCGGCGGCGCCGGTGTCGCTCTGCTGCTGCTGGTGGCGTACGTGGTCTTCGGCGCGACTGCGCCGGCCCGTCTGCAGGCCGTCGAGCCCGCCGACGGTGCGGTGCTCACCGCCGCACCGGCACAGGTGGCGCTGCGGTTCACCGCCGCCCCGAACCCGCGGACGATGCACATCACCGTTGTCGGTCCCGGCGGAGCGGACGTCACCCGCGGTGCGCCGGTGGCGGACGACATCCTGATCAAAGTGCCGGTGGCGGCCGGGCATCCCGGCCGCTACCGGATCGGCTTCCACGTGGAGCTCGGCGACGGCACACCCGTGTCCGGCCTCGTGACTTTCACGGTCGGCGCCGGCACGCCGCCTGCCGCTGATCCGGACGCGGCCGAGGCCGCAGGTGCGGCGCACGGCGGACACCACATGGAACGCGACACGAGCACCCTGGTGCTCGTGTCGATCGACCTGGCGCTGATGGTCGGCGTGGTGTGGCTGCTGACGCGCCGCTCCCGGGTGCGCTGAAACGGCCACTCAGGCGGCATCGGTCCTACGGGCCCGCTGCGCCCGCTCGACGGACGCCTGCAGCGCCGCCATCAGGTCCACGCCCTTGGTGGCGGCGCCCGGCGCATCCGGCACGGTGACCTGCCGGCCCTGCAGCTTGGCCTCCAGCACCTCTTGCAGGGCCGCGCGGTACTCGTCGGTCAGCTTCGACGGGTCGAAGCTGCCGGTCATCGAGTCGATCAGGGACGCCGCCATGGCCAGTTCGGAGTCCTTGACCACCACCTCGTGATCGAGGAAGCCGAAATCCGGGGCGCGCAGCTCATCCGGCCACAGCATGGTGTGCATGACCAGCGTGTCACCCCGTACGCGCAGCGCCGCCAGCTGTTCACGCTGGCGCAGGGCCACCTTGACCACCGCGACCCGGTCGGTGTCGCGTAACGCGTCCCGCAGCAGGGCGTACGGCTTCATGGCCGTGGCATCCGGCTCGAGAAAGTACGTCCGGTTGTACAGAATCGGGTCCACCTCGGCGCCCGGCACGAACTCGAGCACCTCGATGACCCGTGAGCTCGACAGCGGCAACCCGGCCAGATCCTCGTCGGTCAGCACCACCATGTCGCCACCGTCGGCGTCGTAGCCCTTGGCGATGTCCAGCATGGCCACCTCGGTGTCACAGGTGGAGCAGATCCGCCGGTGACGCACCCGGCCGCCGTCGGCGCGGTGGACCTGATGGAACCGCACACTTTTCTCCTCGGTGGCCGCGTACAGGCGCACGGTGATCGAGACCAGTCCGAAGGAAATAGCGCCTTTCCAAATCGCACGCATGCGGGCTCCTCAGGGCGTTCATGGTGATGTCATTCCCACCATGGCATCGGCCGTCCGGGTGCCTCGTCCTCGTGCTTGCGCAGCTGGGCACGCTGTGAGGGGAGCCGGGACAATGCGGTGGCCAGACTGGAGGGCACACGGCGGGAACACCCGCTCGCGACGTCTCGGAGGGATTCGCGCATGTCCGGTGCAGGCCCGGTCGATGTCAAGCACCTGCCGGTAACTCCGGCCTTGGCGCGTTACCTCGCGTGCAGCAGTACAGAGCCGGACGCCGTCACGGCGAGCCTGATCGCCCGCACGGCGGCCACCGGCGACGCGGCGGGCATGATGGTGCAGGCGGAGCAGGCCACGCTGCTGACCATGCTGACCCGGCTCACCGCGGCGAGCAGCGTGGTGGACATCGGGACCTTCACCGGACTCTCCGCGCTGGCGTTCGCCCGGGGCCTCGCGCCCGGCGGGCGCGTGATCACCTGTGACAACGACGCCCGATGGCACCCCGTCGCCGCCGAGCATTGGCGGCGTGCCGGTGTGGCCGAGCGCATCGACTTCCGGCTGGGCCCGGCGGCGAAGACGCTGCGAGCGTTGCCACCCGCCTTCGGGGCCGACATCGTGTTCATCGATGCGGACAAGATGAACTATCCGAGCTACGTCGAGCTCGCCCTGCCACTGCTGCGACCAGGCGGTCTGCTGCTGCTGGACAATGTCCTGCTGGACGGCTACGTCGCGAGTCCCGACCTGGCCGGCGACCCGCTGATGCGCCGCTGCGCGCAGACGATGGCGGCGCTCAATGCACGGCTCGCCGACGACGAGCGGCTGGAGGTCGTCATGCTGCCGATCGCGGACGGCCTCACCCTCGCCCGTCGTCGTTGAGCAAGGGTGAGGCCGTCGCGTCCTACATCGTCATCGGCAGGTCGAAGGCCGGGAAGACCTCCGGCAGGAACGCCGTGATGTCCGTGATGAGCCCGTCCTCGACGCGGAACACGTTGAGCACCTGCGCCCGGAACTCCGTCTGACCCGGCTGGCGTACGTACGTCGCGACCGCCGGCTGCCTGTTGGCCCTGGTCGCGACCGCGCGCCACTCGCCGAAGTAGGCCGGCGACGCGGGGTCGAACTGGGCCACCAGGCCGGCCACGAACGCGTCGCGGCCGACGATCCAGAACGCGTCCGGCGGCATCGTGACCCGCACGTCGGTGCGCAGCAACTTGGCGAAACGGTCCGGGTCGGCCTTCTCCAGCGCCTCGATGCACTCCTGCAGCAGGTGCCGCTCGGCCTCGCTCGGGTCGACGCTCGGTCCCCAGTCCAGCCGGCGTGCCGGCATGCGCTCCTTGAGCGTCGCCCGCGCCCGCTGCAGGGCGCTGTTGGCCGAGGCCACGCTGATGTCCAACGCCGCGGCGGTGTCGTTGGCCGACCAGGCCAGCACATCACGCAGGATGAGCGCGGCCCGCTGCTGCGGCGGCAGGTGCTGGATCGCGATGAGAAAGGCCAGCTCGATGGTCTCCTTCGAGATGACCAGTGCGTCCGGCTCGGCGTCCGGGGGGGCCACCTGGTCGAGCAACCGGTCGGGGAACGGCTGCAGCCACGGCACCTCGGTCAGCCCCTGCGTGTCGGAAGCCGGTTCCATCGAGAACGCCGGCTGGCGGCGCGCGATCGGCGTGCGGGAGGCGCGACCGATGTGGTCGATGCAGGCGTTGGTCGCGATGCGATACAGCCAGGCCCGTACGCTCGAGCGGCCCTCGAAGCTCTCCCGCCCCCGCCACGCCCGCAGGTAAGTCTCCTGGACCAGATCCTCGGAGTCCTCGTAGGACCCCAGCATCCGGTAACAGTGGACCTGCAGCTCGCGACGATGGCCTTCGGCGATCCGGGAGAAAGTCGGTTCGTCGAGGGTCGCCACCGACGGGCCCGCGTCTCGACCGAACCTGGCGTCTTCGCCCTCTACCATAGATTCCTCTTTCGCACCAGAGAAGACGTCAAGCGGTTCGCAAACACTATAGACGTTGGCCGGGCCGGCGACGGTGCCTCGATCGGCCGCAATCGAGAAGGTGAATCACCGTCCGCGGGGGTGCGAGTGTGGACCCGCGATCCTGATCGGCGGCGAAGGGGCAGGCACAGTGGAATCCACCGCAGCGCACGCAGTGGCACCGGCAGGTGAGGAGCTGGGGCGGATGTACGACGAATCTGCCGGCTTGTCCCAGATCTTCATCGACGGCCAGGAGCATCTTCCCTACTGGTTCGACGATCATGACGACACTCCTGCGGTCGAGGCGGCTCGTCGTATCACCCGAAAGGTGGGCGACGGGATCGGGCTGCGGGCCGGCGAGCGAGTGCTGGACGCCGGCTGCGGTGTCGGCGGCCCGGCTGTTCAGCTGCACCAGGAGTTCGGTGTACGGGTCAGCGGCATCACCATCAGCGCGGTGCAGGCGACCGAGGCGAGCGCTCGCGCCGAGGAGGCCGGGGCCGCCGGCGGTGTCGACTTCCGTCACGGTGACTACCGCTCGCTGCCCTTCGGCGACGGCTCGTTCGATGCTGCGGTGGCGATGGAGTCCCTCATGCATGCCACCGACCTGGGCGAGGTGCTCGGCGAGATGCGCCGGGTGCTGCGCCCGGGAGGACGTCTGGGCATCAGCGACATCACCCGGGAGGCGGCACTGGACGGCAAGCGCGCCATCGAGTTCGCGAACAAGTTTCAGGTCGCCCAGCTGCTCAGCCTCGAGGAGTGGATCGACGCCCTGCGCACGGCCGGCTTCGCCGTCGAGGAGTACACCCAGTGCGGCCCGCGGGTCTACGGCATGGGCCTGCGCTACGTGGACCGGGCTGACGAGTTGATGGGCGAACTCGTCGCAGGCTTCGGCGAAGCCATGGTGAGCGAGCTCAAGGCCAGTTACCGCGACTACTTCGGCTGGGGCTCCGACATCGGCTACGCCGTCATCGCCGCCCGCAAGCCGTACCTCTGACGGAGGGAACCGGCCTGCCGCGGAAAAACTTTCCGCGGCACCGATGAGTTGCTTCAGCTGTCGTCGTCATAACAGGTAGATCCGGGTGACGGGCCTTCACGGCCCGCCATGCCGGATCTCGACGCCTGGTCCTTCACCCCCGGTAGGACACACCGCCCGAGCCGAACGGCTCGGGCGGTGAGGTGTCGGCCCATGATCAAGACGACGGCAAGGAGCCAACATGTCCGATGAAGCGATGCCGCCTGCGCCTCCGCAGCCCGCGCCCGAGCTCAAGCAGCTCGACTACCTGGTCGGCACCTGGAAGCTCAGCGGCATGACCGAGGAGGGCCCGATGGGCCCGCCGGCGAAGATGACCGGTACGGAGACCTTCGAGTGGCTGCCCGGCGGGTTCTTCCTCGTGCACCACTGGGAGGGATCCATCGACATGGGCCCGCAGGGTGCCATGCCGGATGTCGGCTACGAGTTCTTCGACTACGACCCGGAGACCAACAAGTTCCGCTCGCACTACTTCAGCAGCTTCGGCCCGTACAACGAGGAGCAGAGCCACTACGTGGGCGACTTCGAGGACGACAAGCTCGTCCTGGTCGGCCCGGCCCGCTATGTCCGGGCACTGCAGGAGGACGGCAGCATCAAGTACGACTGCGAATTCCCGCTGCCGGACGGCAACTGGGTGCCGTTCATGCACGCCACGCTGACGAAGGTGAACTGACCCTTCGCCCGTGGCCGGAGCACCGTGCCGCCGTTCGCACCGGCGGCACGGTGCTCCGCACTGTCACCGATGCGGCACGGAGCCGATCAGCCCGCCGTCGACCAGCAGCTCCTGGCCGGTGATGTACGACGAGCGCGGTGACAACAGGAACAGCGCGGTCTGTGCCACATCCTCCGGGGTGCCCAGCCGCCCGAGCGGCACCTGCACTCGTGATGCCTCCTGCTCCTGCGCGGACGAGGCGATACTGGTGAACATGTCGGTGACGATGAAGCCGGGGCTGATCGCGTTGATCCGGATGCCCCGGGCGCCGAGGTCGCCTGCGAGCGAGCGGGCCAGGTTCACCACCGCCGCCTTGCCCGCGGCGTACAGCGGTGTGGTCGCCAGTCCGCGATGCACCAGCCAGCTCCCGTTGAGCACCACCGCGGCGCCGTCGGTCAGCATGGGCATGGCTTTCTGCACCGTGTGGAAGACACCCCGGAAGTTGATGTTCATCAGCAGGTCGTAATCGTCGTCGGACACCGACGCGGCGGGACCGAAACGGGCGACACCGGCGTTGGCGAACAGCCCGTGCAGCACCCCGAAACGTGCCAGCACGGTGCTCAGCAACCGGTCCACGGCGGCGGGGTCCGCGACGTCGGCCACGACCGGCAGCAGCCGGTCGCCCGCGTCGAGCTCAGCTGCCGCGTCCTCCAGCCGCCGGGGGTTGCGCCCGGCGATCACCACCTGGGCGCCGGCGGTCAGCAGCAGTGCGGCGGTCGCCAGCCCGATGCCGCTGCCGCCCCCGGTCACCAGTACGGTCTTGCCGTCGAATTCGCCCATGCCAGAAGTCTCGCAACGCCGGGTACGGGCAGGCATCTCCCGCCGTGCCCGCCCGCGCACGCGCGAAGGTGCCCGCTCCGTCGACCGGCTGGGAGCGTCGATGACGCCCGCATGGGCTCATCGACGAAGGGAACACGATGACCGGCGACTCCGACCGCACGACCACCGGAAACAGTTGGCCGCCGCGCTACCGCGGTGTCACCTACGACACCGGCACCAATTTCGCCACCGGGCAGGGCGAGCTGTCACGGGTGGTCTGGAGCGAGACGCGGATGGCCGGCGAGATCAGGGCCATCCGCGAGCAGTTGCACTGCAACTCGGTCACCGTCTACGGCAGCGATCTGGAGCGGCTGGAGCAGACCGCGCGCACCGCTGTGGCGTGCGGGCTGCACGTCTGGCTCCAGCCGCGGCTGGTCGACCGGCCCCAGGACGAGGTGATCCAGCACCTGGCCCGGGCCGCCGCTATCGCCGAGTCGGTGCGCTCCGCGGGTGGCGAGATCAGCCTGGTGGTGGGCTGCGTGGCCTCGGTGTTCGTGCCCGGCATCGTGGCCGGCGACAAGTACCACGAGCGGATGGCCAACATCTTCGCCGCCGCCGACCACCGGGTGCTCACACCGACCGGCACCGTGGATCTGGAGACCGCGGCGCAGCGGCTCAACACCTACCTCGACCGGGCTGTGAAGACAGCCCGCCAGACGTTCCAGGGCACCATCGCCTACGCCGCCGCACCGTTCGAAGACGTCGACTGGCGGCTGGTCGACGTCATCGGGCTGATGCACTTCTACACGCTGGCGTACCCGACGAGTGAGGTGGAGCACGCCCGGGAGATCCAGCGCTACCAGCGGTGGGGCAAGCCCGTCATGATCGCCGAGTTCGGCACGGCAACCTGGGACGGCGCCGCGCAGCGGGCGTTCATGTCGTTCGACGTCGTCGACCGCGCCGGCCCGCGGCCCACGGTCGTGCCCGGCGTCGTCCGCGACGAGCAGGCCCAGGCCGACTTCCATCTGCGGATGCTCGATGTCTTCGAGCGCGCCGGTGTGTACGCGGTAGCGGTCAGCGAGTTCATCCACCCCACGCACCCGCACTCGACCGACCCCGCCCTGGACCTCGACACCGCCAGCATGGCGCTGACCCGTACGGTTCGCGACGACTACGACGATCCCGCCTCGGCATACACCTGGCAGCCGAAGCTCGCGTTCGCCGAGCTGGCCGACTACTACGCCGCGGCGGAGCGCACCTCCGCCCACCACTGACGCACCACGACGACGGGGTACCGCCACCACGGTGGCGGTACCCCGTCGGTCGCTGTGGTCACCAGGTGACCGGCAGGCTCTCCACCCGCTCCAGCGGGCCGGTGACGCTGGTGTGCACCTGCGCGGCCGGTACGGCCAAGCGCAGACCCGGCAACCGGCGCGGGATCTCGCGGAAGACCAGCTCCAGCTCCAGCCGGGCCAGGTTCTGCCCGATGCACTGGTGGACACCGTGACCGAACCCCAGGTGGTGGCGGGGCTCGCGGCGGACATCGAGCTCTTCGGGGCTCGCCACCAGGTCCGTGGTGAAGTTGGCGGCGGCCGCGCCGATGAGCACACCGTCCCCGGCGCGGATCCGTACGCCGGCGATGTCGATGTCCTCGACCGCGACCCTGGAGATGGCTTCGATCAGCGAGACATAACGCATGATCTCCTCGACCGCCCCGGTAGCGAGACCGGGATCGTCTCTCAGGGCGGCGAACTGCTCCGGGTGCTCGAGCAGCGCCATGACACCCAGCGAGATCACGTTGGCGGTGGTGTCCTGCCCGGCGATCAGCATGAGCATCGCGTACTGGACCAGCTCGGCCCGGGTGAGGCGACCGTGGCGGACCTGCTCGGCGATCAGGTCGTCGAGCAGCCCGTCGCCGGGCTGCCGCAACTTGGCCCCGACCACGTCGTCGAAGTACGCCGTCATGTCCGCCATCGCCTGCTCGGCATGCGACGCGTCGGAGTCGAACAGCGCCCGGGCCGGCTTCTCGAACGCCGCCCGGTCCTCGTACGGCACACCCATCAGCACGCAGATCGCCATCGAGGGCACCGGTACGGAGAAGGCCGAGACCAGATCGGCGCCCGGGCCGGCGGCGATCATGGCGTCGATCCGCTCGTCCACGATGGTCTGCAGGACCGGGCGTAGCTTCCTCATCCGGCGCACCGAGAAGCTGGAGATCAACATCGCTCGCTGCCGGGTGTGCACGGGCGGATCCACGCCGATCAGCGCGTCGGTGTAGCCGGTGTCCTCCAGCCCTGCCATGTCGGGGCTGATGAACGGGAAGCCCTCGCGATGCGGATCGATGGATACCCGGGGGTCGGCGAGCAGCTGGCGGGCCTGTTCGAAACCGGTGACGAGCCAGGCCTGGCTGCCGTCGTACAGGGTGACTCTGGCGATCGGTCCGCGCGCGCGAAGGGCGTCGTTGCGCGGCGACGGCCGGTACGGGCACTCGCGCCCGATGGGATAGACGGGTGCCTCGGTGGCCGGAACGGTCATCGTTTGCTCCTCTGCAAGCGGGGCGAGGTCAGATGCTGCGGCGCCGCCAGCGCGCCCGGGGCCGCCCGGTGGTGTCCGCCGCCGGCGGCTCATCCGCTGAGCGGCCGGAACTCTCGGTACGGTCATCGACGAAGGACATCTGGTTTCGCATGAGGCGGTCTCCGCTTCGTAGGCGCGCCGGGGCCCTTTCAGCGTGGCGGCCACCGGCGGTGGTGTCGTCTCCGGATGTGCGGTGGGAATTGCCGCGCGCACGTGCCTGAGCTGCGCAACGTGCGATATCCTGTGCGCGCCGGGGGGCATCTCGAAACGAAGGATGTGGAATGGATTCCACTGTGTCCACCGCGAACGCCTCGGGGGCCCGCAGCCGGACGGTGAAGACGCGCGCGTTGACCATTGCCGCGGCCGTCATCGCCGCGGTGCTGCTCTGGATCATCGCCGTCCCGATCGCCGGCACCGATCTGCTGACCGAGACCGCCGCTGACAATCCGCCCGCCGAGGTGCCGCTCGCCGGCGTGATCATCTCTGTGCTGATCATCGGCCTGGTCGGCTGGGGCCTGCTGACGCTGCTCGAACGGTTCACCGCCAAGGGCCGCTTGATCTGGACGATCATCGCGGTGGTGGTGCTGCTGGTGTCGTTCGCCGGCCCCGCCACGGCGACCACGACCGGCGCCATGCTGTGGCTGTCGGCCATGCACGTGGTGGTCGGTGGCATTCTCATCGCCGGGTTCACCCGACGCTGAGCCGCGCGGAACGTGCCTGTGCCCCGGGCCGGCGCAGGCACGTTCGGGCGAAGCGCATCTTGCTGCCCCGGCGGTGGCCCGTTCAGGCGGCCAGCGCCTCGCGCAGGGTCGCGGCGAAGGCGAACGGGTGGGTGACATGAGCGACATGGCCGCCGGGGAAGTGCCGCAACGGCAGACCGAGGGTGGTGGCCAGGGCCTTGTTGGGGCGGTACGCGAACTGGTCACGACCGGTGGTGCTGCCGGCCAGGACGAGGCGGTCCGCCGACGCCGTCAGCGCGTCCAGGTCGAGGCGGTACCCGGGAAACGTTCGTACCTCATGCTCGAACCAGAAGACGAGGTTGCGCCGCAGCCGTTCCAGCAGCTCCTCGAGCAGTGCGGGCGGAAGCTCCGAGCCGGGCGGCGGGCGCGTCTCCGTGCCGAGACCCACGTGGGTCCGGAACGCTTCTTTCGCGGCGGCCAGTCCATCGCTGCGGTAGGTGGCGTAGAGGTCGTCGTAGTAGGCGAGCCAGTGGTCGGCGTCCGGTAGCACCGAGGCCAGCGGCGGTTCGTGAGCGACCAGCCGTCGTACCCTCTCGGGGTGGTTCTGCAGCAGGGCGAGTGCGACGATGCCGCCCGAGCAGCTGCCGAAGACGTCCGCGTGCCCGCCGCCGAGCTGGTCGATCAGGTGCCTCGCGTCGGACACGTCGTCGTCGACGCGGCGGGCGTCGTCGACCTCGGTGAAGAGCGTGCTACGCGAGAAACCCCGCCGGTCGTAGCTGATGACGGTGTAGTGGCCCGCCAGGTCATCGGCCATCGGGCCGAACGGGGCGGCGTCGCCGTTGCCGGTGGGGATCAGCAGTAGAGGCGGGCCGTCGCCGCGTACCTCGTAGTAGATGCTGGCGTCCGGCAGGCTCAACCGGCCGGTCCTCGGGGTGGGCATGCGCGCCTCCAGGAAGCAGATGTCCTGTCACGCTATGCAGCAACCGGTATGCGAGGCATCTTCGGGCGAGCGCACCACAGACGGCGAAGCGCCGGACCGGCAGAGGCCGGCCCGGCGCTTGCGTGCGGGTGTGTCAGGCGAAGCTGATCGACGTGCCGGCGGCGTCGCCGACCTCGTTGAACATGCCGATACCACATTCGACGACGGTGCAGTCGACCGCCGGTCCCGGCTCGCCGTCGGGGCCGACGGTGCCCGGGAAGGTACGGGCCACCGTCATCGACGCCGCGGCACTGCCGTCGGCAGCGGGGCTGACGGTGACCAGGCCCGCCTCATTGCAGGAGAAGACGTCGCCGACCACGCCACACTGGCCGATGGTGTACGTCGTCCCGACCTGAAGGCCGGTCGCCGTCACGGCGATGACCGCCCCGTCGGTGAGGCCGGTCGACGGGCTGACCGAGATGGCGGCGGCCTGCGCCTCGGGCTCGGCGGCACCGGCCATCGGGGCGGCGAAGGTGACGGTGGCGGCGACCATCGCGGTGGCGGCGGCGCCGGTGAGGAGACGACGCTTGATCTTGTTCACGGACACGTGAGCTCCATTCGCTGGATGAGAGGTGTTCTCGTGCTGTGTAACGGCGCACTCCGGAGCGCAGAACAACCGGTCGGCCCAACCGGTTCTAACTGTTATGACGATGCGCGCACCGGCAACTCATCGGTGTCTGGCCAACAATCTGCCGGGAAACATCTCAAGCGCCGCTTAAGGCCGTATTCACCAGGGAACGGAGTCTGGCCTTGTCCGGCTTTCCCACCGGAGTGTGCGGCAGCTGATCGACCACGACCAGATGCTCCGGTGCCTTGAACGCCGCGACACCGCGCGCGGCCAGAAAAGCCCGTACGTCCGGCAGCGTCAGCGAATGCTCCGGGTGCAGTCGCACCACGGCGCAGACCCGTTCGCCGACCGCCGGATCCGGCACCGCGACCGCGGCCACCTCGGCCACCTCGGGCAGTTCCTGCAGCAGCTGCTCGATCTCGCCGGCGGAGATCTTCTCGCCGCCGCGGTTGATCAGGTCCTTCACCCGCCCGCACACCACGACGTGGCCGCTCGCGGTGAGCCGGACGAGATCGCCGGTGCGGTACCAGCCGTCGGAGGTGAACGACACCGCGTTCTGCTGCGGAGCCCGGTAGTAGCCGCGTGGGGTGTACGGCCCCCGGGTCAGCAGCTCGCCTATCCCGCCGGGCGGCACCGGTGCGCCGTCACGGTTCACCACGAGCAGCTCGTCGTAGGCGCTGATCGGCGTGCCCTGCGTCGTGTCGGCCATCGGGTCGGGGGCGTAGGGCCGGGTGCAGCAGATCAGGCCCTCGGCCATCCCGTACACCTGTTGCAGCCCGCAGCCCAGCGCCGGACGGATCCGCGCCACGACCTCCGGCGACAGCATCGATCCGCCCACCTGGACGTAACGCAGGCTGTCGAGGTGGTGGCGGGTCGTCGCGGCGGCCTCCATCCAACGCAGCACCACGGCCGGCACCGCTGCCGTCACGGTGACCCGCTCAGCCTCGATGGCGGCGAACACCGCCTCCGGACGTGGCGAACCGACCAGCACCACCCGGCCACCGACGGCCAGCGTGCCCAGGATCCCGGGATTGGCCAGCGGAAAGTTGTGCCCGGCAGGCAGCGCCGCCAGATAGACCGTCCGCGCGTCGAATGCGCAGGCCGCCACCGCACAGCGGATGTTGTAGGCGTAGTCGTCGTGGGTACGCGCGATGACCTTGGGAACGGCGGTCGTGCCGCCGGACAACAGGAACACCGCCACATCCCCGCCACCGGGCGCACGCGCATCCAGGCGCTCGCGCCGCCGTAGCGCGTCGTCGACCACGTCCGACTCGAGCAGATCGCCCAGGCGTGCACTGGTCTCCCGGCGCGGTTCACCACAGACCAGCACGCGTGCCCCGCCTGCCAACCGTGGCAGCACCCGATGGGCCAGGGCCTCGTGGTCGTAGCCGCGCCACGTGCCGGGCACGATGACCGCACGGGCGTCCACATGCTCGCCGATCGCGCCCAGCTCATTCTCCCGGTGCGGTGGCAGCATCATCACCGGAGCCACGCCGGCGCGCAGACAGGCCAGCAACACCACGACGAATTCCCAGCTGTTGGGTAGCTGGACCAGCACACTGTCACCGCGGCGCAGGCCCAGTCCGGCCATGCCCTCGGCCAGCCGGTCGGCGAGCACAGCCAGTTCCCGGTAGGTCAAGCGACGAGTGTCGTCGACCACCGCCACCCGGTCGGGGTGGTCGGCGGCCCGGCGCCACAGGTGAGCGCCGAGGGCCTCGCCGCGCCAGCATCCGGCCGCCCGATAGGCATGAGCCAGATCGGCCGGCCACGGCACGATGCCGGAGGTCATCACAAAACTCCTTCCGCGGTGCCCGGCGCCTGCGGCAACAGCCCGCCGGCGTAGGCGGCGATGCCGTCGACGGTGGGCTGATCCCACAACAGCGTGGCGGGCAGCGCCACGGAGAAGTCCTGTTGCAGCCGGTGACGGACCCGAGTGGTCATGAGCGAGTCGAGACCCATCTCGGTCAGGGGACGATGATTGTCGATGTCGGTGGCGCTCAGCCCCGACTCCTCGGCCACCCGGTGAGCCACCGCATCGACCAGGGCGGCATGCCGCTCAGCGCCCCCCAGCAGGGCCCACGGAGCGTCGGCCCGCACCGGCGCCGTCCGCACCTCCGCCACGGCGGCGAGGTCGCGCAGCAACGGGGTCCGAGCCGGCTCACCCGGGCCCGGCGGATGCACACGCAGCACGGCCGCGTACGCGTCGTCCCCTCCAGCCAGCAGCTCCCAGGCGTCGAACGCCTCAGCGGCGGTGATGTCCGCCGTGCCGTGCGCGGCCAGCTCGAGGTCGATCGCCTCGGACGAGGTCGACATGCCCAGCCCGCGCCACGACGTCCAGCCGATCGCCAGGCTGCCCGCGTCACCGGCCGCGCGCCGGTGAGCAGCGAGGGTGTCCAGGTAGGCGTTGGCGGCGGCGTACGACGCCTGGCCGGGCAGACCCAGCAACTGCCCCGCGGAGGAGAACAGCACGAAGAAGTCGACGCTGCCCGGCGGGAACAACTCGTGCAGCACCCGTGCCCCGCTCACCTTCGGACGCATGACTGTGCGCAGCGAGGCCTCATCGAGGTCACGCAGCAGGCGGTTGTCGAGCACACCGGCGGCGTGCACGACGCCACGGATCGGCGGCAGCCCGAGCGTGGACGGGTCGAGCAGCCGGCGGGCCGCGGCGGCGTCGGCGACGTCCAGAGCGAGCGGTTGCACCGTGACGCCGAGGCGTTCCAGTGCGACCACCGCGTCAACACGAGCCCGCACACCGGGCTCGGACACCTCGTGCCAGCGTTCGCGCGGCGGCAAACCCTGCCGACCGGTGAGGACGAGCCGACGGGCGCCGCGCCCGGCCAGCCACCTGGCCACCTCCAGGCCGAGGACCCCCAGACCGCCGGTGATCAGATACGTGGCACCGGGACCACAGTCCTGATCTGTTCTGGCCATCGGGCCGACGCGCGGTCGCAGCCGAGGCACGCTTGTCACACCGCCGCGTACGGCGACGACATCCTCGCCGCGGACCGTGCGCAGCACCTCGGCGAGGGCACCGGCGTCGGCCGGATCGGCTCCGATGTCGATCACGCCGCCCCACAGCCCGGGCTGCTCGCCACCGATGACCCGGCCCAGCCCCCACAGCGCGCCGTGCTCCGGCGCGGCGGCGGTGCGGCCCTCCAGGACGCCCTCGGTGATCGCCCACAGCCGGGTGACCGCCGGGTGCCCGGCGGTGCGGGCCAGCAGCCAGGCGGCGTCCTCGGCGACCGGTGGGGGCGCCACGACGACAGCGGCCGGTGCCGTCAGGTGCTCCGGGGCTTCGAGCGCGGGACAGCCGAGGGCGGTGGCCAGCCGGGAGCGCAACGGCGAAGGAGGACCGAGCACGACCAGAGGCTTCGCGGCCTGGTCCTGCGGTGCTGTTACGGCGGCGGGGCGCCATCCGACCGTGTACACCAAGGTGGCGTCCTGCTCGGTTGCCTCCATCCGGCCGTAGCGCAGGTCGTCCAGGCGCGCCGCCGGGACGCCGCCGGCATCGGTGATCTCGACGGTCACGGTTTCCGCTGCGGTGCGGCGCACCGTGATCCGGGCCGCGCGCGGGGCGGTGGGGGCGAGGGTGATCCGGCCCAGGTGTGCGGGCATGCGCAGCACCGCAGGCCCCGGGAAGATGACCGACGCGATCGACAGAGCGGCGTCGAGGATCGGCGTCCACCGGTGCGGGCCGTACGAGCCGCCGTCCAGGTCCACCACGGCGCTCAGCACGTCTAGGCCCCGGCGCAGCGAACGCACGTTCCAGGCGAAGCCCATGGCGGCGACCCCGAGGGTGGCCAGCCGGTCCACGACGTAGCTCGGGGCCAGCTCCTCCGCTGTCTCAACGGTTTCGGCGGTGCCGGGCAGCCCGGCGTGGGTGGTGACCGTGGCGGTCGTGTGGGTGAGCCAGCCGCGGTCATCGTCGTCGTCGCGGCCGCCGGCGATCCGCGAACTGAGTCGCAGCGAGCCGTCCTGCAACGACACCTGCAGGTCGCGGCGCTGGGCCAGGCTCACCGGCACCCGCAGGGCCACGTCGGTCAGATCCGGCCAGGCGCGCCGCGCCGACGCCGCTGCGAGGAAGGTCTCCAGCAGTACGGCGGCGGGCACGATTTCGACCCCGCGGACGGGATGGCGCCCGGGATACGGCCGCGAGTTGAGATCAACCACTGTGGACCAGGAATCGACCGTGCTCGTGCCGCGCACCGTGACCCGGTGGCCGAGCAGGGTGTGGGTGAATGGATCGTGGGTCGTCACGGCCGGACGCGCGGCTGATTCCTCGACCCAGTACGGCTTGTGCTGCCAGGCGGTTCCCGGCAGGTCGGCCAGCTCACGACGTGGCCACAGCGCGGCCCAGTCGACCTCCGCGCCACGGCAGTAGAGCTCGGCGGCCGCGGTCAGCAGGCTTCGCAGCTCCGGGCGGCCCCGGCGCAGCGAGATGCCCACGTACGCGTCTGATATCCCGAGCGACGTCAACGTGTCATCGACCGAGTGCGCCACCACCGGGTGCGGGGAGATCTCCACGAAAAGCCGGTAGCCGTCCTCGGCGGCCGCCGTGACCGCACCGGCCAGCCGTACCTGGTCGCGGAGGTTACGGGCCCAGTACGAGCCGTCGCGGGCTGTCGCGGAGCGTGGATCATCCATGGCGGTGCTGTAGACCCGGATCCGGGGCGGACGCGGCGACAGGTCGTGCGCGGCCGCGGCGAGCTTGTCGAGCAGCGGATCCATCTGGGGGCTGTGGAAGGCGACGTCGGAGTTGACCATCCGTACGGCGAACCCGTCGGCGCGCCAGTGTTCGCTGAGCTGCGCCACGGCGTCCGGGGCGCCGGAGACAACCGTCCAGCCGGGCGACGCGGCGATGGCGACCACGACGTCGTCGCGCGCGCCGAGCCTGCGCTGCGCCTCGGCCGGAGCGATGTTGATCATCGCCATCGCGCCGGCGCCGATGACGGGGCGCAGCAACAACGATCGTCGGCAGACCAGCCGGGCGCCCTCTTCCGGCGTCAGCATGCCGGCGGTCACGGCGGCGGCGATCTCACCGACCGAATGCCCGATGACCGCGTCCGGGCGTACGCCCGCCGCCCGCCATGCCGCACCCAGCGCGACTTGCACCGCGAAGATCATGGGCTGCACCACGTCCACCGGATGCGTGCGGTCCTCGGCCAGCAGGGCACGCAGCGAAACCCCCAGCTCCGCGGCGAAGACGGGCTCCAGCCGGTCGATGACCGCGGCGAAGACGGGATGCGTGGCGGTGAGTTCCCGGGCCATGCCGGTCCACTGCGAGCCGTGTCCGGAGAAGACCCACACCACTCCGCGGCCGGCGTGCGGGAGCACCTGACCGGTCAGAGCGCTGCGCGCCCGTGCGGCCACCTCGCGCAGACCGGTGATGAGCTCGTCGTGGTCGCCGGCCACGACCGCGGCGCGCTCGGGCAGGTGCGAGCGCCGCAGCGCGAGGGTGTGACCGGCGGCGGCCAGCGAGACATCGCCGGCGGCGAGCCGGTCCGCGAGTCGTCCGGCCTGCTCGGCCAGCGCCTGTGGGGTCGCCGCCGACAACGGGTAGAGGTTCGTGTCGACCTCGGCGTCAACCGTAGCGGCTGCCGGTGCCTGCTCGAGGATGACGTGAGCGATGGTGCCGCCGTAGCCGAACCCGGAGACCCCGGCGCGGCGCGGGCCCGGCCCGTCGGGCCACGCGGTGAGCTCGGTGGCCACCCGCAGGTTGGTGGCGTCCCAGTCGATCGCCGGGTTCGGCCGGGTCACATTGAGGCTCGCGGGGATCGTGCCGTGGCGCAGCGCCAGCACCGCCTTGATCACGCCGGCCACCCCGGAACCCGCCTCCAGGTGGCCGATGTTGGGTTTGACCGAGCCGATCAGGCACGGCGTACGGCGCCCGACGCCGAACACCGACGCCATGGCGGCCGCCTCCAGCGGATCGCCCACCCGGGTACCGGTGCCGTGCGCCTCCACGTAGTCGACGGTCGCCGGGTCGATCCCGGACGCGGCGTACGCTCTGCGCAACAGATACATCTGAGCGTCGGCATCCGGTGCCATGATGCCGTTGGTCCGGCCGTCCTGACGCACGGCGCTGCCCCGTACCACCGCCAGCACCCGGTCACCGTCGCGCTCGGCGTCGCGCAGCCTCTTAAGCACTACCACGCCGCCGCCCTCACCGCGGCCGTAGCCGTCGGCCGCGGCGTCGAAGGACTTGCTGCGCCCGTCCGGGGAGGTGGCACCCGCCGCGTCGAGCACCAGCGACAGGCCGGGCGCGGCCATGACCAGAACGCCGCCGGCCAGCGCGACCTCGCACTCCCCGGCCCGCAGCGCCTGCGCCGCGAGGTGGATGGCGACCAGAGACGACGAACAGGCCGTGTCCACGGCGACACTCGGCCCGCGCAGGTCCAGTGCGTACGACACCCGGTTGGCCACCGCGCAGTACGCGCCGCCGATGCCGGTCCACGCCTCGATCGTGGGCAGGTCCTCCAGCAGCCGGCGGCCGTAGTCGTCAGCTCCCACCCCCATGAACACGGCGGCATCGGTACCGGCCAGGTCACGCGGGGGCACACCGGCGTGCTCGAGTGCCTCCCAGGCCAGCTCCAGCACCATGCGCTGCTGGGGGTCCATGAGTGCCGCCTCGCGCGGCGTGATGTCGAAGAACTCGGCGTCGAAGCCCTTGATGTCGTCGAGGAACGACCCCGTGGCAGGGGTGTCACGGACTGCGGCGGCATGCTCCGAACTCTGCCGGGCGTAGAACTGCCAACGGTCGGCCGGCACCCGGCCGATCGTGTCGCGGCCGGTGCGCAGCAGATCCCAGAATTGCTCGGGCGACGTGACGCCGCCGGCGAACCGGCAGGACATGCCGATGATGGCGATGGGCTCGGGTGATGGCATCAGGTTCTCCTTGGGCGCGCCGGATCTGGTGTGGGCGGCGGCAAACCTCAGCGGTGGCCGACGACCAGGGCGTGGCTGAAGCCGAGGCCGTCGTGCCGCTCGGCCGTGGTGAACCCCGCCGCGAGCACCGCGCGCTCCATGTCAGCGGCGGAGTAGGCCATGCCCTCACCGGAGGCCAGCGTGAGGAAGTACGCCGACAGGAACCCCGCACTCA
Source organism: Actinoplanes sp. NPDC004185 (assembly GCF_053603475.1). Classification (NCBI taxonomy): domain Bacteria; kingdom Bacillati; phylum Actinomycetota; class Actinomycetes; order Micromonosporales; family Micromonosporaceae; genus Actinoplanes; species Actinoplanes sp. NPDC004185. The sequence goes on from NZ_JBSGFR010000070.1 coordinate 30,055, forward strand.
GCGGGCCGGTGCCCGCGTCGTCGGAGACGAAGTTGTAGACCAGGCACCGGCCGCCCTCAGTCAGCGCGGCCCGGCAGCGGCGTAGCAGTTCGACGTTGCGTTCCAGCGACCAGATCTCGAAGATGTGGAAGACGAGGATGACGTCGTGTCCGCTGGGCAGGTCCCCGGTGAACAGATCCCCGGCGTGGAAGTGGATTCGGCGCCGTAGATCGGGGTCGTCGAGGCGCTGTGCGGCCAGTTCGACGACGCTGCCCTGGTCCAGGACGGTCGCCTCGAGCCCGGGATAGCGGGTGGCGAGCGCGATGCTGTTGGAACCGTCCCCGCCGCCGATATCCAGTACCCGGCGGGCGTCGCTGAGGTCGTAGGCGCCGAGGAACTGTCCGATGGACTTGCGTGAGGCGTCGCCCATGTTGGCGTAAAAGACGTGCTGCAGCTCGGGGTGCGCGCTGAGCCGCTCGTACAGGGTCGAGCCGGGCCCGTCGATGTGGCGCAAACCCACGTTGGTGCCCTTGCGGACGGCCTCGCTCAGGTCAGCCATCGCCGCATTGATGACCCGGTCCTGGACGTCGATCAGCGCCCCGAGATAGCGAGGACCGGCCCGCAGCAGTTTGGTGCGGACCAGATCCGTGTTCACGTAGCGGCCCGCCCGCAGCTCGATCAGGCGCAGGCCGGCCAGCCCGAGCAGCAGCACCCGGGCGGGTTGCTCGGCGATGCCGAGGGCCGTGGCGACACCCGGCACATCGAGGCCGCCGTCGATCTCGAGCCGCTCGAACAGGCCCAGATCAAGGCCGGTACGCAACAGCTCGAACGCTGTGGTGCCGTGCACCAGGATCCGTAGGTAGTCGGCTCGGGAGAGGGTGATGTCGCGTTCGGTGGCCATCGTTCTCCGCTCAGGCATGCAGACGGGTCGCCCGCGGCAGCGCGCGGCGACGGGATGGCACCGATCGTGGCGGCGGCGCCGCAGCCCTGGCACCTTCCGGTATGCGCCGCCGCCGGTGGGATCCGCTGCGCACTGCGGAAGGTGAGCCGGGGGCCCGAGGCCCGGGAGGATCACCAACGACTTCGCTGCGGAAGGCGGTTCCTCGTGCGCTACTCAGTAGGCGGCGGCCGGGTCACCATCGTCGGTGCCGGCCCGGCGGGACTGTTCCTCGCTCGTACGGTGCGGTTACGGTCCCCGGGCACCGTCGTCGACGTCTACGACAGGTTGAGCGCCGCGGGTACTTCCGGCTTCGGCGTCTCGCTGTCCGAGCGCACCCTGCGCGCCGTGGCCGAGCACGACCCCGAGACCCACCGGCTCATCACCGCGGCGAGCGTAGCCCAGCGCGGAGTCACCGTGCGGCTCGGCTCGCGGGCGGTGACCTATCCCGGCTTCGAGGTCAGTACCATCTCCCGGCACGCGTTGCTGTCGGTCCTGCGGCAACAGGCCGATGCGGCCGGGGCCCGCCTGCACTACGGCCACGAACTGCGGCCCGGAGAGGCGTCCGGGGATGTGGTGGCCGTTGCCGATGGCGCCGCATCGACGCACCGCGACACCCTGCGGCACGAGTTCGGTACGCGCACACGAACCGGGGCGGCCCGGTTCATCTGGCTCGGTACGACCGCCGACATCGGCGACACGGCGGTGATGGCCTTCGAGCGCACCAGCGCCGGTCCGATGGCCGTGCACATGTACGCCTACGGCGGCGGAATGAGCACCGTAGTGGTCGAGATGGACGACGACACCTGGCGCCGTGCCGGGCTCGACCGAGCCGTGCAACCAGGCGGCACCATCGACGGCAAGGCACTGGCGTACCTCGCCGGCGTCTTCGCCGTGCCGCTCAAGGGCTGCCCGCTGATCAGCGCCGCGAGCCGCTGGCGGCGCTTCACGGTGGTGGAGAATCTACGCTGGTCGCACGGCGCCACCGTGCTGCTCGGCGACGCCGCCCACACCGCCCACTTCACCGTCGGCTCGGGTACCAAGCTCGCCCTCGAAGACGCGCTCGCGCTCGGGGATGCTCTGGGCACTCATGACCGCCCCGCCGACGCGTTCGCCGAGTACGAACGCCGGCGTCGGCCCGCGGTCGCGCGTACCCAGCGCTGGGCAGCGCCCAGCATGCGCTGGTGGGAAACGTACGGCACCCGTCTGCACCTTCCCGTGGAGCAGTTCGGGCTGAACTTCCTGACCCGCACGCCGGCGATGACCTACCTCGCGCTGCGGCGGCGCTGCCCACAGCGTCTGCAGGACGCGGAGACCGCATTCCGGCGCACGGCCGGTGAGCAGGAACCGGCGGGCTCCGGCAACGCCGTCACCGCGCCGCTGCGCATCGCCGGCCTGCGCAGCGCCGGGCGGTTGGCCGTACCGGAAGCCCCCGGCCCGCTGCCGCGCACCGGAACCATGCGCCCCGGCCCGGGCGGGCTCATCCTGCTGGGGGAAGAGCACTCACCTCACCGCTTCGCCACGCTGTACTGCGGATCCACCCTCGAAGTCCTGCTGTCCCGGGCCCGGGTGCTGCTCCGGCACGGCGTGCGAATGTTCGTGGTGCTCGCCGACCTGGGCCGGTCCGGCTGGTGGGAGCGCACCCTGCACGACGCCGAAATGATCCGCGCCCGGACGGGCACGCCGGTCGCGGTTGCCGTGCCCACCGGCTGGGAGTACGACCTCGTCCGGGACGTGACGGCCGATCCCTGGCCGTATCGGATCCATCTGGCGCTGCTGGCCGGCCGCATCGATCTCGTCGTGCCGCTGCCATTGGCCGCGACCCAGCGCGACCGGGCCTGAGCGCCCAGCCGGCTGCGCGGGCCACCGGCAGCGAGGCGGAGCAGAGCTTCACCGGCGCCCCGGCCCAGAGCTCGGCGATGGACGCGGCGCGGGAGCGGCCGGACCGGGCCCGGGTC
>NZ_JBSGFR010000071.1:0-32722 GCF_053603475.1 Actinoplanes sp. NPDC004185
GGGGGGGGGGGGCCTTTTGTGTGTGGGGTTGTTTTTTTCTCCGTGTGTGCCCCCCCCCGGCCCCCAACCTTGCATGCGAGTCGCTTGCGGGGAGTTCTTGGTTGCTCGCCGCGGGGTGCATGGTGCCGGCGGCGGTCCCCTTGCGGTTTGTGGTCTGGCTGCCGCGCTTGGGTGATGCCAGGGGATTCCGTCGGGCAGGCCGAGGCCGGTGGATGGTCAGGCGAACGAACCGCGCCGGTCGCGCTCGATGTCGGGCCCGACCACTCCCCGTTACGCCCAGTCACGCCGGCGTTGATTCCGGTGAGGCACGATGTCCAGCCCTGGTCGGCCCCGGTGCCAGATCCCTACCAGGCGTAGTGTCAGGGCTCCCGTCAGACGTGGTGCCGAGCCCTCGTCCGGGGGTGGTGGCGGATTAGCAGGCCATCATTTCTGGGGTTACGGCGGCTTCTGTGTCGGGGATGCCCAGGTCGCGGGCGCGCTTGTCGGCGAGGGCGAGCAGACGCCTTATGCGGCCGGCGATCGCGTCCTTTGTCAGTGGCGGGTCGGCCAGTGCGCCCAGTTCCTCGAGGGAGGCCTGCCGGTGCTCCAGCCGCAGGCGGCCGGCGGATGTCAGGTGGTTGGGTGCCTCGTCGGCGAGGATTTCCAGTGCTCGGGTTACCCGCGCTGCGGCTGCTACGGCGGCCCGGGCTGAGCGGCGCAGGTTGGCGTCGTCGAAGTTGGCCAGGCGGTTCGCGGTCGCGCGGACTTCCCGGCGTACCCGGCGCTCTTCCCAGGCCAGCACGCTCGAGTGCGCCCCGATGCGGGTGAGCAGCGCCGCGATCGCGTCCCCGTCCTTGATCACCACGCGGTCGACGCCGCGCACCTCGCGCTCCTTGGCGGTGATGCCGATGCGGCGCGCGGCGCCGCGCAGCGCCAGCGCCGCCTCCGGACCCGGGCAGGTGATCTCCAGCGCGCTGGAGCGACCGGGCTCGGTCAGCGAGCCGTGCGCCATGAACGCGCCCCGCCACGCCGCGACGGCGCAGCAGACGTTGGCCGAGACGACATGCGGCGGCAGGCCCCGCACCGGCCGGCCGCGGACGTCCAGCAGGCCGGTCTGCCGGGCCAGCGCCTCGCCGTCCTTGACGATCCGCACGATGTAGTGGCTGCCCTTGCGCAGGCCGCCGGAGGCGAGGACGTGCACCTCGCTGGGGTAGCCGTACACCTCGGCGATCTCGCGCCGCAGCCGCCGGGCCACCGCGCCGGTGTCGAGCTCGGCCTCGACGACCACCCGCCCGGACACGATGTGCAGCCCACCGGCGAAGCGCAGCAGGGCGGCCATCTCCGCACGGCGGCAGCACGGCTTGGGTACGTCGACCCGGCTCAGCTCGTCCTTGACCGCTGCCGTCATCGCCATCTTCGAAGTCACCTCATGCTTGTTTCGCGGTACGCCAGTTGCTTAACGATCGGAGCCGAGGACTGGCACCAACGCTGTGCCCAACGACTCAGGATCATGCTTGGGACTGCCGTCCGCAACGGCCAGCGGCGCCAGTACCAGGCGTGCACCCAGGGCCTGCGCGGCCCGGTGCACCGGATCGGGCTCGCCGACCCACTTCGCGTCGGCCAGCACGGTGTCCACACGCAGTGGCGGCAGATACCAGTGCAGGGCGGCCAGATGGTCGGCCACGGAGAGCCCGGAGGTCTCGTTGTCGGCGCCGAGGTTGAGCGTGACCAGCCGCCGGGCGGGACTGGCGACGATCGCCTCGGCCAGTTCGGGCACGAGCAGATGCGGGAGCACACTCGTGTACCAGCTGCCGGGCCCGAAGATCAGCCAGTCGGCCTCGGCGATGGCGGCCAGGGCGGGCGGACAGGCCGGCGGTGAGGACGGCACGATCCGCAGCGCCTCGATGTGCCCGGTGGCGACGGCGACGGCATGCTGCCCGCGAACGGTGACGACCTCGTCGGGCCGGCCCGGATCACCGCCGCGCACCTCGGCCTCGATCCCGACGGCGTACGAGGCCATGGGCAGGACCCGGCCGCGAGCTCCGACCATGGCGGCGGCGTGCTCGAGGGCGGCGACGGGATCGCCGAGCAGTTCGAGCAGGCCGAGCAGCAGCAGGTTGCCGACGGCGTGCCCGGCGAGCGGGTCGTGCTTGCCCCCGACCGACGCGATCCGCCGGTCGACGCTGCCCCAGCCGGCTTTGCCGCCCGCTTCCGTCCCGGAGCCGGGTCCAGGGTCCGTGTCACCGGTGCCGGCACCGCGGCGGTCGGGCTTGCCGACGAGGGCGAACCGGTGCTGCATGAGCGCCACCGTGCGCTGATGGCCCGGATCGTCACCGGCCAGCGCCGCGAGTGCCATCCGCAGGTCGCCCGGCGGCAGCTGCGCGTCGCGTTCCGCGCGCAGCCGCCCGCTCGACCCGCCGTTGTCACCCACCGTCACTACGGCGGTGATGTCGAGGTCCAGCTCGGGCGCGCAGTTCAGCAGCCCGCGCAGGGAAGCCGCGAGCCCGTGCCCGCCCCCGAACGCCACGACCTTGATGCGGCGCCGCGTGCTGTCGTCGCTGGAACCGGCGGTCACATCGCGTTGCTCTGCCGGGCTGCTGCCCGGCCCCGCCGGCTGCGCCGCCGTCACTCCCGCCCCAGGTCGCGGTGCGAGGAATGGGCGGACAGGCGGATGTCGCGCAGCTGGGCGGTGAGCTCCTCGGCGATCGCGACGCTGCGGTGCTTGCCGCCGGTGCAGCCGACCGCCACCGTCAGGTAGCGTTTGCCCTCACGCTCGAAGCCGGGCGCGGTCGCGGCGATCAGGCTCGCGTACGTGCCGACGAAGTCGTGGGCGCCTTCCTGGCCGAGCACGTAGCCGCTGACGCCCTCTTCCAGACCGGTGTGCTCGCGCAGCTCCGGCACCCAGAACGGGTTCGGCAGGAAGCGGGCGTCCATCACGTAGTCGGCGTCGGGCGGCAGGCCGTACTTGAAGCCGAACGAGAGCACGGTGATGCGCAGCCGCCGGGCGTCCTCGCCGCCGAACAGCTCCTCGACGCGGCGACGGAGCTGGTTCACGTTCAGGTGACTGGTGTCGATGATCACGTCGGACTGCTCGCGCGCCTCTTCGAGCAGCTTGCGCTCGGCGGCGATGCCGTCGGCCAGACGGCCGTCGCCCTGCAACGGGTGCGAGCGCCGGACGGACTCGAAGCGCCGGATCAGCACCTCGTCGTCGGCGTCGACGAACACCACGCGCGGCGAGAAGCCGCGCTCCTTGAGAGCGCGGACCGCGCCGGCCAGGTCGGTGGAGAAGGCCCGGCTGCGGACGTCGAGGACCATCGCCGTACGCCGGGCAGCCCCGCCGGCCTCGAAGGCGAGCTGGGCCATGTCGAGCATGAGCGCCTGCGGCAGGTTGTCGACGACGTAGAAGCCGACGTTCTCCAGGGCGCGGGCGACCGTGCTGCGGCCGCCACCGGACACCCCGGTCACCACCACCAGGTCGGTTCCGGCCTCGTCGGGCGTCAGCTCCGGAACGAACTCCGGCATCGACTCGGTCACGCACTCCTCCTGAACCGCACTGCGCCTGTGCCCCCTCCGGGCGGACACTGCATCCTAGGCCGAAGCGTCGACCCGCTACCGCCGGACGTGGTGTCCTTTACCCGATCCGGTGCCCGAAGGGTCCCGCGAGCCACCCCGATCGACCCACCCGGTGAACGGCGTCCCCACCGCCCGTATTCCACCACCGCCGGCCGGAGTCGGCGACGGCCCTGGCGCGACGACCGTCCCAGCGTCAGCGCCGCAGCGGCCGGTGCCACGACGAGGGCCGCCTCACGGCCGGTCCAGCGCTGCCACCGATGAGGACGAGGCCTCCGGTCCCGGCTCGTCCAGCGGGTCGCCCCCGTCCACGGTGTCGGGGGTCGGGATGGGCGGCCGCGCAGCCCTGTTGCGATTGGCACCCGCCTTCGTCCTGCCCGCGCCGCCGGTCGCCGGTGTGGCCGGGTCCGGTGCGGCGTCGGCCGGCTTGGTGGTGTCGGCCAGGGCCGCGAGCACCGCCTCGGCTGTCCGGCGGCCGATGCCCGGGACCTCGGTGATCTCCTCCGGTGTGGCCTGCCCCAGCCGCTTCAGCGAGCCGAAGTGCCGCAGCAGTGCCTTGCGCCGCGTCTCCCCCAGCCCGGGGATGTTGTCGAGCGCGGACGCCGTCATGCGCTTGGAGCGCCGCTGCCGGTGGAACGTGATGGCGAAGCGGTGGGCCTCGTCGCGCACGCGCTGGAGCAGATACAGCGCCTCGGAGGTGCGGGGCAGGATCACCGGGAAGTCCTCGCCCGGCAGCCACACCTCTTCCAGCCGCTTGGCCAGGCCGCACAGAGCCACGTCGGTGATGCCCAGGTCGGACAGGACCGCGGCGACGGCGTTGACCTGCGGCTGGCCGCCGTCGACGACGACCAGGTTGGGCGGGTACGCGAAACGGCGTGGCCGCCCGGTCAGCGGATCGATGCCGGGCAGCTCGCTGGTCACCGGCTCCGAGCCGTCAGCCGCCGCAGCGCCGTCCGCCGCACCATCAGCCGGACCACCGACCAGGGCATCAGCCGGACCACCGACCAGGCCATCGGCTGGACCACCGGCCAGGGCGTCGGACGGTGGTGCGGAGCCGCCCGGTGAGGCCTCGGCGCGGTAGCGGGCGAACCGCCGCCGCATCACCTCGCTCATCGCCGCCAGGTCGTCGGTGCCGGAGCCGTCCGGGTTTCCGCGGACCGCGAACCGCCGGTATTCACTCTTGCGGGCCAGGCCGTCCTCGAAGACCACCATGCTGGCCACCACGTCCGTGCCCTGGATCTGGGACACGTCGAAGCATTCGATGCGCAGCGGCGCCGTTTCCATGCCCAGCGCCTCGGCGATCTCGTCGAGGGCCTTGCTGCGGGTGGTCAGGTCGCCGGCGCGGCGCAGCTTGTGCCGGGCCAGGGACTCGCCGGCGTTGCGGGCCACCGTCTCCAGCAGGGAACGCTTGTCGCCGCGCTGGGGCACGCGCAGGCTGACCCGGCTGCCGCGGTGCTCGGTGAGCCACTTCTCCAGCGCTTCGGCGTCCGGCGGCAGGGCGGGCACGAGCAGCTCGCGGGGGACGTCGTTCTCGCCGTGCTCGTCGCCGTACACCTGGGTGCAGAAGTGGTGCACGAGGTCTCCCGTGCTCAGGTCCTCGACCTTCTCCACGACCCAGCCGCGCTGGCCGCGGACGCGGCCGTCGCGGACGTGGAAGACCTGCACCGCCGCCTCGAGCGGGTCCTCGGCGAAGGCGACGACATCGGCGTCGGTGCCGTCGCCGAGCACGACGGTCTGCTTCTCCATGGCCTTGCGCAGGGCGGCGATGTCGTCGCGGAGCCGGGCCGCCTTCTCGAACTCGAGCTGCTCGGACATCTGCATCATGTCGCGTTCGAGGCGCTTGACGAACGTGTCGGTGCGCCCGGCCATGAAGTCGCAGAAGTCGTCGACGATCTCCCGGTGCTCGGCGGCGGAGACGGTGCCGACACAGGGCGCCGAGCACTTGCCGATGTAGCCCAGCAGGCAGGGGCGGCCGATCTGGCCGGCGCGCTTGAACACGCCGCTGGAGCAGGTGCGGGCCGGGAAGACGCGCAGCAGCAGGTCGAGGGTCTCGCGGATGGCCCAGGCGTGCGAATACGGCCCGAAGTAGCGCACGCCCTTGCGTTTGGCGCCGCGCATGACCTGCAGGCGGGGGTATTCCTCGTTGAGCGTGACGGCGAGGAACGGGTACGACTTGTCGTCGCGGTATTTCACGTTGAAGCGCGGGTCGAACTCCTTGATCCAGGAGAACTCCAGCTGCAGCGCCTCGACCTCGCTGCTGACGGTCACCCAGTCGACGGCAGCCGCGGTGGTGACCATCTGCTGGGTGCGCGCGTGCAGATTGAACGTGTCGGCGAAGTACGAATTCAGCCGGCTGCGCAGGCTCTTCGCCTTGCCCACGTAGATGACGCGGCCGGTGGGGTCACGGAAGCGGTAGACACCGGGGGCGTCCGGAATGGTCCCGGGCGCCGGCCGGTAGCTGGACGGGTCAGGCACGACTCAACACTAGTGCGGACCCCTGACATGATTATCCGACCGGAGGCCCGTTGCCGCCGCCACGGCGTCGGGCCTCCGGCCGGAGTGTGCCGGGGCCGGCGGTGTCGGCAGGATCACGCCGGCCCCAGTTCGCGGGTCGCCTCAGGCGGCGACGATGTTGTCGCCGTCCACCTTGACCTTGGTCTCGGGCAGCGGCTTCTTGGCCGGGCCGCCGGTCGGCGCGCCGTCCTCGATGGAGAAGGTGCTGTTGTGGCACGGGCAGGTGATCACGCCACCGTCGACCTTGCTCACGTCGCAGCCCTGGTGGGTGCAGACCTTGCTGAACGCCTTGAAGGTGCCCGAGGCGGGCTGGGTGATGACGTAGTCGCCCTTGATGATGCCGCCGCCCTCGGGGATGTCCGCCACCAGCGCGAGGGCCGCGCCGCCGGAGTCGCCACCCGAGTCACCGCCGGAGGTGGAGCCGGTGTCGGCGCCCTTGCTGCCGGCCGGCGCGGGGTTGTTGCTGAAGTCGCCGCCGCTGGAGCCGTTGCTGCCGGCGCCGCCGGTGTCGGTGCCACAGGCGGCCAGCAGGCAGCCGGCGCCGAGCGCGGTGGCTCCGGCCAGCACGACGCGGCGCGACGAACCCGCTCCCCCGCAGGCCGGCTGGGCGGCGGTGATCTCGGCGTCGGGCCTCGTCTGCACGTCAGTCATCTGTTCCGAACCCTTCCCGTACCCCTGATCCGCGTGCTTGCGTCACGCGGCGTTGCCTGTACATACGCTGCCATCCGCGTTGTGGTTCATGGGCCGGGAGGAAAAATGTCGGCCCAGATGCCGTGTTTCGCGGTGGTTTCGGGCACGCGGCAGCGCCCGCCCCAGGTGGCGGGGCGGGCGGACCGCGTAGCTGTGTGTTACCTGTGGATCAGACGGCGGCCTTGGCCCGGGACCGGGTGGCCCGGGGCTTGGTCACCGCCTTCGGGGCGCCGTTGGCCTTGGCCGCGCGGGCCAGGGCGGCGGCCGCACCGGCCGGCTCGCCGGTGAGGCCGAGCATCGGGCGCAGGAACTGCCCGGTGTGGCTGTCAGGCACGTCGGCCAACTCCTCGGGGGTGCCGGTGGCCAGCACCAGACCGCCCTTGTTGCCGCCCTCGGGGCCCATGTCGATCAGCCAGTCGGCGTTCTTGATCACGTCGAGGTTGTGCTCGATGGTGATGACCGTGTTGCCCTTGTCGACCAGGCCGTTGAGCACCAGCAGCAGCTTGCGGATGTCCTCGAAGTGCAGGCCGGTGGTCGGCTCGTCGAGCACGTAGACCGTGCGGCCGGTGGAGCGCTTCTGCAGCTCGGAGGCGAGCTTGACGCGCTGCGCCTCGCCACCGGACAGGGTCGGCGCCGGCTGGCCCAGCCGGACGTAGCCCAGGCCGACGTCGACCAGCGTCTTGAGGTGGCGGTGGATCGACGTGATCGGCTCGAAGAACGTCGCGGCCTCCTCGATCGGCATCTCCAGCACCTCGGAGATCGTCCGGCCCTTGTAGTGCACCTCGAGGGTCTCCCGGTTGTACCGGGCGCCCTTGCACACCTCGCAGGGGACGTAGACGTCCGGCAGGAAGTTCATCTCGATCTTGATCGTGCCGTCGCCGGAGCAGTTCTCGCAGCGGCCGCCCTTGACGTTGAACGAGAACCGGCCGGGACCGTAGCCGCGCACCTTGGCCTCGACGGTCTCCGCGAACAGCTTGCGGATGTTGTCGAACACGCCGGTGTAGGTGGCGGGGTTGGACCGCGGGGTGCGCCCGATCGGCGACTGGTCCACGCCCACGACCTTGTCGACGTGCTCCAGCCCGGTGACCCGGGTGTGCCGGCCCGGCACCATCCGGGCGCCGTTGATCTGGTTGGCCAGCACGGTGTAGAGGATGTCGTTGACCAGGGTCGACTTGCCCGAGCCGCTGACCCCGGTGACCGCGATGAACTGCCCCAGCGGGAAGCCGACGGTGATGTCCCGCAGATTGTGCTCGCGCGCGCCCTGCACGACCAGCTCCCGGCCCGGGTCGTGCGGGCGCCGGGTGGCCGGCATCGGGATCTTCTTGCGGCCGGAGAGGTACGCCCCGGTCGGGGACTCCTTGTTGGCCAGCAGGCCCTTGACCGAGCCGCTGTGCACGATGTGACCGCCGTGCTCACCGGCGCCGGGGCCGATGTCGACGATCCAGTCGGCGGTACGGATGGTGTCCTCGTCGTGCTCGACCACGATCAGCGTGTTGCCCAGCTTCTTGAGCCGGACCAGCGTCTCGATGAGCCGGTGGTTGTCCCGCTGGTGCAGGCCGATCGACGGCTCGTCCAGGACGTAGAGCACGCCGACCAGGCCGGAGCCGATCTGGGTGGCCAGCCGGATGCGCTGCGCCTCGCCGCCGGACAGGGTGCCGGCGCCGCGGTCCAGGGACAGGTAGTCCAGGCCGACGTCGACCAGGAAGCGCAACCGGGCGTTGATCTCCTTGAGCACCCGCTCGGCGATCATCTTCTCGCGGTCGGTCAGCTCGATCGAGGCCAGCAGCTCGGCGCACTCACCGACGGACAGGTTGCAGACCTCGGCGATGCTCTTGCCGGCGATCGTGACCGCCAGCACCTCGGGCTTGAGCCGGGCGCCGGAGCAGGTCGGGCAGGGCACCTCGCGCATGTAGCCCTCGTACTTGTCGCGGGACCAGTCGCTCTCGGTGTCGCCGTGCCGGCGCTCGATCCACTGCACCACACCCTCGAAGCCGGTGTAGTAGGAGCGCTCACGGCCGTACTTGTTGCGGTAGCGGACGTGGACCTGGTCCTCGGAGCCGTACAGGATCGTCTTCTGGGCCCGGCTCGGCAGCTGCCGCCAGGGGGTGTCGACGCTGAACTTCTCGGCCTTGGCCAGGGCCTCCAGCAGGCGCAGGAAATACTCCATGGTGGAACCGCCGGACCAGGGCTGGATCGCGCCCTCGCGCAGGCTGCGCTCCTCGTCCGGCACGATCAGCTCGGGGTCGACCTCCTTCTTGGTGCCCAGGCCGGTGCATTCCGGGCAGGCGCCGTAGGGCGCGTTGAAGGAGAAGACCCGGGGCTCGAGGTCCTCGATCGCCAGCGGGTGGTCGTTGGGGCAGGCCAGGTGCTCGGAGAAGCGGCGCTCGCGGTTCGGGTCGTCCTCGGGCAGGTCGACGAAGTCGAGCAGCACGATGCCGCCGGACAGCGCCAGCGTCGCCTCGACCGAGTCGGTGAGGCGCTGCTTGCTGCCGGCCTTGACCGAGAGCCGGTCGACGACCACCTCGATGGTGTGCTTCTCCTGCTTCTTGAGCTTCGGCGGCTCGGCCAGCGTGTGCACCACGCCGTCGACCCGGGCCCGGGCGTAGCCCTTGGACTGCAGCTCGGCGAAGAGGTCGACGTACTCGCCCTTGCGGCCGCGGATCACCGGCGCGAGCACCATGAACCGGGTGCCCTCCGGCATCGCCAGCACGCGGTCGACGATCTGCTGCGGCGACTGCTTGCTGATCCGCTCACCGCAGACCGGGCAGTGCGGGATCCCGGTACGGGCGAAGAGCAGCCGCAGGTAGTCGTACACCTCGGTGATCGTGCCGACGGTCGAGCGCGGGTTGCGTGAGGTCGACTTCTGGTCGATGGACACGGCCGGGGACAGGCCCTCGATGAAGTCGACGTCGGGCTTGTCCATCTGCCCGAGGAACTGCCGCGCGTACGACGACAGCGACTCCACGTAACGGCGCTGGCCCTCCGCGAAGATGGTGTCGAAGGCGAGGCTGGACTTGCCCGAGCCGCTGAGACCGGTGAACACGATCATCGCGTCGCGGGGCAGGTCGAGGTTGACGTCGCGCAGGTTGTGCTCCCGCGCGCCGCGAATGATCAGTCGGTCGGCCACAGCCAGCCACTCCGTAACGTCAAGACAATGGGCGCCGCCACCCTAGCCACGGGGTACGACAAGTTTTCCGCCAGCGAACTACAGCGCCGGGGACGGGACCGGCATTCCCGTCACCCGGACGGGCGAACGATGTCCCGGACGTCCCACAGCTGAACCCCGCCGACCTGCTGCGGAGCCTTCCCGAGCAGGTCGGTGAGAATCGTTGCGAGCAGGTCGTGGTGCGGAGTGCCCGGCACGAGCACCACCACCGCGGCCCGCCAGTGGCTCAGGTCGTTCTTGGCGGCCATCCGGTCGGCGACCGTGACCACCGGCATCCGACCGTACGCCCCCGCGATGCGTAACAGGTCGGAGGTGCGCCGGGGTGCGGCGTTCCAGGAGCCGGTGTTGTTCAGCGGCGGGTCCGCCGGGCCCATGAAGTAGCCACGCGGGACCCGGTAATCCAGCCCGGACAGCGCGAACCACCGCATCCCGGTCCGGCCTGTGGTCACTTCGGGCAACGGCACGGTCACCAGGGTGCGGTCGTCGCTGACGTAGTCGCGCCACATCTGCTGGGCGATGAACGGGGGCAGCGGGTCGGCGGCGACCACCGGCAGCGGCTTGGGCAGCACCGGCACGATCGCCACGGCCAGACCGACCCAGAACGCGGTCTGCCGGCGCGGGCTCAGCGCGGGCACCCGGTCGGCCGCCAGCGCCAGCAGCAGGCCGATGATCGTCGTGGTCACCATCGCGAACCGGGTGACGCTGACCAGGTCGATCACCGGCACCTGGGCGATCAGCGCGAACGGCAGCGGGATGCCGGTGTCGTGGCCGCCGATCCGCAGCTCGGGGCCCATCGACATGATCAGCAGGACCAGGCCGGCGATCGCGGCGGCCCGGGCGGCCAGGTTGCGCCACACCAGCACCAGAGAGACGACGAGTAACACCAGCAGCGGTACGCCGTAGAAGGTGTTCTCCTCCGTCGGACTGACGCTCAGCTCCCGGGCGATCGCCGCGTTGCCGGCCAGCGACTGCCGCGCGTACGCGCCCAGTGACAGCAGGTCGGTGACGAACTTGCCCGGCTCGAACGGCTGCCCGCTGTAACTCTGCGGCCCGGTGAACTGGAACCACAACGGGTACGCCAGCGGCACCACCGCCGTGATGCCCGCCACACCCAGCCCGGCCAGGAACCGGCGCCAGTAGCCCCGCACCTCGGCCCACGCCAGCGCCGCGTACGCGATCACGAACGCGCCCAGCGTCAGCGCCGTGAACAGCAGGACTTCCTCGTTGATGAAGACCTGCAGCACGATCAGCAGCCCGAGCACCACCCCGCCGCGGACAGCCCGGCCGGGCTCACGCAGCCGCAGCACCTGCCAGACCAGGAACGGCACGACGAACTGCGAGACGAAATTGATGTGCCCGTTGGCGTGCGACACCATCGTCGGCGCGAACCCGCACCACAGGCCACCGATCCAGGCAGCCCGGCGGCTCTCGACCAGGTGCCGCGACAGCACCCGGTACCAGGCGAAGGCCGTACCGGCCAGGCCCAGAGTGAGCAGCAGCACGACCGAGACACCCGGGCCCAGCCAGTGGGTGACCGGGGCCATGGGCAGGGTGAGGGCCAGCTGCGAGGTGTTGGCCATCATGTTGACGCCGTCGGGCACGTTCATCCGGTCGCTGAACAGCGGGTTCGCCCCGTGGAACAGCACCCGCTCGCCGTGCGCCAGGGTGAAGGCGAAGAAGCCGTGGTCGTCGTCGTTGTGCGACAGCACCCGGCCGGCCGGGTCGATCCAGAGCTGGATCAGCACCAGCACGCCGAGCGCGAGATAGCTGATCAGCGCCCACAGATCGAGCCGGCGGCGGCGCGCGGGCACGGGCGCCGCCGCGGCGGGGAGGCCGCGCTCGTCCAGGACCTCTTCCACCGCGGGCACCGGTGAATTGTGCCAGAGGCGCTCAGCGGCGCGGCCTGCGCCGTGACGAGCCCGCGGCCTGCGCCAGCCGCGCGGCCCGCCGGCTGCTCTCGACGGCGACCTCGCGGTGCAGCTTGCGCCAGCTCTCCAGGCGCCGCGGCAGCAAAGTCCCGTCGGCCAGCGCCGCCGCGACCGCGCAACCCGGCTCGCCGTCGTGACCACAATCACCGAAGCGGCACCGCCCGGCCAGTTCGGTCACATCGGCGAAGGCCCGGTCGAGGCCCGCGGCGGTGTCGAGCAGACCCACCCCGCGGATGCCGGGCGTGTCCAGGACCGCTCCCCCGCCGGGGATGACGACCAGATTCCGGTACGCGGTGGTGTGCCGGCCCTTGCCGTCGGCGCGCCGGATCTCCTGGATCCCCATCACCTCGGTGCCGGCGAGGGCGTTGACCAGCGACGACTTGCCCGCGCCGGAGCGGCCCAGCAAGGCCAGGGTGCGGCCGGGTGCGACGTAGGAGTGCAATGCCTCCAGGCCGGTGCCGCGGTGCACGCTGACCGGCAGGACGCGTACCCCGGGCGCCAGCTCGGCGAGCTGGCGCGCGACCGCCTGCGGATCCCGCGCGGTGTCGCTCTTGGAAAGGACGATGACCGGCTGCGCGCCGGACTCCCAGGCCAGCGCGAGCAGGCGTTCCAGGCGGGCGTCGTCGGGCGCCGGGTGCATCGGCTCGACGACCGCGACGGCATCCATGTTGGCCGCCAGGACCTGCCCGACGGAGTCCTTGTCCGAGGTACGGCGGATCAGCGCGGTGCGCCGCGGCAGCACACACTCGACGGTGGTACGCCGGTCGGGCCAGCGCCGCAGCACCACCCAGTCGCCGGCGCAGGGCAGATGGGCTGGATCGTGGGCGGCGCCGAGCAGCACACCGCCGGCCAGACTGGCCCGGGTCACCCCGGACGGATCGAGCACGGTGCAGACGCCGCGGTCGGCCCGCAGTACGCGGGCGGCGGTGGCGTCGGGACGGTCGAAGGGTCGATAGGCGGACGCGAGTGTCTCGTCCCAGCCCAGCGCGGACAGGTCAGACATGAGAACCCTCAGGGTGAAGGGGAGGCCGCGCCGACGGGCGTCAGGCGGCAGCCTCCGGGCGAAGCCGGAACGCACGAACGACGAACAGCACGATTCCCACCCCCTCCGTGATCGTCTGGCGCGTCTGCACCGACGGTACGGACGCCGCTACGGCCGCGAAAGCGAATTCCGTGGCGCCCGCCCCGGAGCCACCAACTACTGTCGTCACGTGACGGTTGATCCGCTTGTCCTGATGACCGATGTCGACGAGGCCACCGAGCGTCTGATCCGTACCGCGGAGGGGTTGGACGACAGCGCGATGAGCGCGCCGTCCGCGCTTCCCGGCTGGACCGTCGGGCACGTGCTGACCCACGTGGCCCGCAACGCCGACGCCTACACCAACCTGCTGACCTGGGCCCGCACCGGCGTGGAGACGCCGGCCTACGCGTCGCCGACGGCCCGGGCGGACGGCATCGACGCCGGCGCCGACCGGCCGGTGGCCGAGCAGATCGCCGACCTGCGCGAGGCCCACGAACGCCTCGCCGACGCGGCCGCGGCGATGCCGGCCGAGGCGTGGACCTTCTTCCTGGCCCCGACCGGCGCGTCCGCGGCCGCGGTGCCGTGGGCCCGGCTGCGCGAGGTGGAGGTGCACCACGTCGACCTGGGCCGCGGCTACACGCCCGAGGACTGGTCGGACGCGTTCGCGCTGCGGCTGCTGCGCGAGATCATCACCAACATCCAGGACCTCGACCTGGTGCTGCGCCCGCAGGGCGTCGAGCACACGCTGACCATCGGCGACCCGGACGGCGCCCCGGAGATCAGCGGCCCGACCCGCTCGATCGCGGCGTGGCTGGCCGGCCGGGCCGACGGCAGCGACCTGACGGTGTCGCCGGACGGCGCACTGCCCGAGCCCCCGAGGTGGAAGTGACATGTCCTACACCGGAGACGTGACCCGCGGCGGCCGGCCGGCCGTACGCGAGCTGACCGGCCTGACCGTCCGCAAAGTGTCGGTCGGCCCGACGGACAACAACGCCTACCTGCTGACCTGCCGCGCCGACGGCACACAGGTGCTGATCGACGCCGCGAACGACGCGAACACCCTGCTGGAGCTGATCGGCCCGGCCGGCCTCGCGGCGGTCGTGACCACCCACCGCCACCCCGACCACACCGGCGCCCTCCAGCAGATCGTCCAGGCCACCGGCGCCGAATCGATCGCGGGCGCCGACGACGCCGAGGCGATCCCGGTGGTGACCCGCACGGTCCGCGACGGCGACACCATCGCGGTGGGCGACTGCACCCTCGAGGTGATCCACGTGGTGGGGCACACGCCGGGCTCGATCGTGCTGCTCTACCGCGAGCCGGACGGCATCGCCCACCTGTGGACCGGCGACAGCCTGTTCCCGGGCGGCGTGGGCAACACCCGCGGCGACAAGAAGAACTTCGCGTCGCTGATCGGCGACGTGCAGACCAAGCTGTTCGACCGCCTGGGCGACGACACCTGGTTCTACCCGGGCCACGGCAAGGACTCGACCCTGGGCCAGGAACGCCCCCACCTGCCGGAATGGCGCGAACGCGGCTGGTAGCTGCTGCACAGCGAATTGCCGGCTAATCCAGCGGTACGGTCGCAAGGTAGGAATGTCCATAGTTCTCGGTTCCCCAGAAGCCCGGTGAAGCGCTACGTTGGCCTGGCCGACACCCGCCGGTCTTTTGGGGGCAGGAGAATTGGACCTCATCACCCAGGGTTTGACCAGACAGTTCCAGGCAGATCGCGGTCTGGACGCACTCAAGGACGACGAAGCATTCGAGGCATTCGCTGGCTTCTGCGTGCTGAGTCAGTTCTACGAGGATGAGTTCGACCCTGACGTTTTCCGCATGGGAGCCGGCGGAGATCTCGGCATCGACGTCGCCGGAGTCGTCATAAACGGTGAGTTGCTGTCAGATGCTGCCGACGTCAGAGATGCGGTTGCCCAGGCGAAGGAGCTCCGGGTCCGCTTCGTCGTAGTCCAGGCCAAGACCAGCTCAGGGTTTCAGACCAAAGTATTCACCGACCTCGCCGACAACCTGGTCGAGATCTTCACAGCCGCGGAGCCGACCTACGTGAGCTCCGACGAGGTGAAGAATCTCAAGGCGTGCATAGATGCCGTCTACTCCGATGTCGGCAAGCTCACTCGCGAACTGCCGAAGCTGTCGGTGTACTACGTCTCCACCGGAACTGTTGGAGACCGGCTACTCGAAGCAAAGCGGCAGTCGGCAGCACGACGGCTCTCCGACACCAACCGCTTCGAAGAGGTCGACGTACGGGCGGTCGGTGCTCGCGAGGTCCGCGAACTGTACAAACGAGCCACCGACGTGGTGTCGGCAAACTTCACCATGACGAAACGCATCACCATGCCGAAGATCCCGGGCGTCGACCAAGCCTTCCTGGGCGTGATCCCTGCGCAGGAGCTCGTGACCAAGATCCTCACTGATCCGACCGGCGGGATCCGCAAGACTCTCTTCTATGAGAACGTGCGCGACTTCCAGGACTACAACGCCGTGAATCTCGAGATTCAGGAAACACTTCGCGACGAGGTCCGACGCGATCGGTTCGCGGTGCTGAACAACGGAATCACGATCGTGACCAGAGAGCTGACCACCGCCGGCGACGAGTTCCGCATTCGCGACTTCCAGGTCGTCAACGGTTGCCAGACCTGTCACGTACTTTTTGGAGAACGCGACACCCTGACCGAGAGTGTGCAGGTCAATGTCCGACTCATCGAGTCTCGTGACGAGGGAGTGATCTCCGGCATCATCGCAGCCACCAACAGGCAGACTGCTGTCAGCGACGACGATCTTTCCGGTCGCGAGGAATTTCATAAGCATCTCGAGGACTTCTTCACTGCGCAGCCGGCCGCCCGACGGCTCTACTACGAACGTCGTTCGAAGCAGTACAGCTCAAGACCCGATGTTGAGAAGACGAGGATCATCACCAGAACGGCATTGACCCGAGCATATGCGTCCATGTTCCTCGACGAGCCGGCGGGAGTGGGGCACTACCGAGATCTGGTGAGATCGCGGAAGGACGAACTCTTTCAGATCGGCCAGAACCCGCTCGTCTATTACACGAGTGCCGCGACGCAGTACCGCCTCGAATGGCTCCTCCGCAATCGGCGGGTCCCGTCCACCTTCGCTCCTGCCCGCTACCACATCCTGGCTGCCGTCAAGACCTATCTGCTGGGAACCGGGCAACTTCCGAACAACCCGAAAGGAACCCAAGCGGCCTGCAAAAAGATACTGGACGCGATGTGGAGTGCCGCAGCTGCTGAGGACCTCGTCCGTGAGCTCCTGCCGGCCATCCTGCTGGCGATGCACGACGAGTCCAAGGCCGGGGTGCCCTTGGGCGAGATGGTGAGGACCCAGCGATTCGCCGAAGGGGTCCGCGTCAGGGTGCTTGGGTTGGCGAAGCAATGAGGTGGTGCACAACCTCGGTCGACTCCATCGGCAAGGAGAACATCGGGTAGTCGTACGCGATCGCGTTGTCGTGTTCCTCCGCCGACGTCGCTGCCGTGCAGTCGGTCAGGGTGATGACCCGGTAGCCGTTCTCGTACGCGCTGCGCATTGTGGACTCCACGCAGCAGTTGGTCAGGAAGCCGGCCAGGATCACCGTGGAGATGCCGCGCGAGCGCAGGATGAAGTCGAGGTTCGTGCTGGCGAAGGTGTCCAGGCCGCGCTTGCCCTCGATGAGGATGTCGCCCTCGGCCGGGGTGAGGTCCTCGACGATCGCCGCGCCCCAAGTGCCCTTGACGAAGGCGTTGCCGTCCACGACTCCCTTGAGGATCCCGTACGGGTGCCGCGACAGCTCGCCGTAGCCCGGCGCGAACGTGATCGGCGCGTGCATGATCGTCACGCCGGCCGCGCGGGCCGCGTCGACCAGGGCGATCGTGTTGGCCAGCATCCCGGTCTTGTCCATCACCGGCGCGACGGCGTTGTGCAGCACCCCGCCCTCCGAGACGAACTCGTTCTGGTACTCGATCAGCACGAGGGCCGTCGTGGCCGGGTCCAGCTGCAGCGGTTCGGACATCACAACTCCTGGTGTGCGGCGGGTCACATGGTGTCCATGCAAGCACTCCGGGCAGCCGCGGGCAATGCGCCGTCCGCCCACGGCTGAACCGTTCCCCCATCCGGTGCGCGCGTCCCTAGACTCGGAACACCCCTCGACGCGCGGAGGTCCGGTGACACCCGATCTGCGATGGCAACCTTCCAGCCCTCCTCCCCCACCCGAGCCCTGGCCGGGCGGCGGGCCCGCCCTTCCCGGCTGGCTCGAGGAACGCCTCTTCGATCAGCGCATCGTCATGATCCGGGGCCCGCTCACCGGGCAGGCCGCCTCGGGGATCGCCGCCGCCCTGCTCACCCTGGACGCGGCCGGGCCGGAGCCGATCCAGCTGCACGTGGCCAGCTCCGGCGGCGACCTGAACGCGGCGCACGCCGTCATCGACGTCATGGACGCGATGGCCGCACCCGTGCACGCGGTGGTCACCTCCGAGGCCGGCGGGGCCGTGCTCGCGGTGCTGGCGGCCGCCGAGCGCCGCACGGCATACCGGCATGCCCGCTTCAAGCTGGCCGAGCCCCGCGCGGCCGGGGTCACCGGCACCGCCGACGAGGTGGCCGCGGCCGCCGGGCAGCACCTGCGGGAGCTGGAGGAGGTCGTGCTGCGCCTGGTCGAGGTGACCGGCCAGACCCGCAGCAGGATCGAGGACGACCTGTCCGCCGGCAAGGTGCTCAGCTCGGCCGAGGCCCGCGACTACGGCCTCATCGACGAGGTCGTCGGCAAAGAGGCATGAAAAACGGCGCGGGCCCCGATCGGGACCCGCGCCGTTCCGTGCTCACGAGACTTACTCGGCGACCTTGACGCCCATCGAGCGCGCGGTGCCGGCGACGACCTTCACCGCGGCGTCGACGTCGTTCGCGTTCAGGTCGGGGAGCTTGCGCTCGGCGATCTGCTTGATCTGGTCGGCGCTGAGCGTGCCCACGGTCTGGGTCAGCGGGTTGGACGCGCCCGACTGGATGCCCAGAGCCTTGCGGATCAGGAAGCTCGTCGGCGGAGTCTTGTAGGTCAGCGTGTGGCTGCGGTCCTCGTAGACCGACACGACGACCGGGATGATCTCGCCACGCTGCTTCGACGTCGCCTCGTCGTACTCGACCTTGACGGCACGCATGTTGGCGCCGGTCGGGCCGAGCATCTTGCCGAGGTCGACCATCGCGGCGTTACCCGCCTCAAGCGCGAGGGTTACCTCATGGGTCTTCTTCTTGGGCGGCATTACGCAAAAGCTCCTTAGTGTGTGCTGCACGAACCTACGTCAGGAGCTCGCCAGCATCATCAACGCACGACAACCCCGAGACCTTACTACCGCGCTCAAGAATGGGTCAAAGCGGCGGGCACAGTCTCGGGTTCCGCCGACTAGTGTAGCTCGGCCCCCGCGGCCCCTGACGACCCGGTCGGCTAGTAGCGGTCGCAGTAGCAGGACTTCATCAGCGAGCGCACGACGGCCACGTATTCCGGGTTCGGCAGCTGCTTGTCCGCGTACCCGTCGTCGACCGGCTGGCGACCCACGTTGTAGCCGGCGATCACCATGTTGAGCAGGCACATGCTCGACTGCGACTTGCACTTCGACGCGCTCAGGTCGTACTTGCCCTTGAAGTAGGCGTCGCCGAACGCCTTGGTCAGCCAGGCCAGGTAGTTGGCGCCGAGCACGGCGTTCTGCTTGTAGTCGGTGCTCGCGTACGACTGCTCGAAGCGCTGGTTGATGAAGGCCTCGGTGTCGGGCATCACCTGCATCAGGCCCCGGCCGCCGTCGCAGTTGACGATGTCGGACTGCCAGCCACTCTCGTGCCAGGCCGTGGCCAGCACCAGCCGGCTCGGCACGGTGAGCTTGGGAGCCGACGTCGGCCAGTACTTCTTGCCGGCCGCCGTCCGCAGCGCCGCCTTGGCCTGGGTCTTGGACACCTTCTTGCCCTCGCGGTGGGCGCACGCCGGCAGCTGGAAGTTGTTCGGATCCCCCGTCGGGGTGGCCTTGACCTTGACCTTGGGCTTGGCCTTGCTCTTGGACGGCTTCGGCTTCGCCGTGGTCGGCTCCGGGCTGGGCTGCTCGTCCTCGAGCACCGGGTCGACGATGTTCTCCGGCACCGAGGCCGAGGGCTGCGCCGCCACCGTGACCGGCTGCTCCTTGGCCCCGCCGAGCCCGCAACCGCCCACCACCAGCAGCCCGGCCAGGGTCACGACGGGCACGAGAAGCCTGCGATTCATCGACGAAGTCCTTCCCGGTGCCTGAAGACGACGCCCGAACGCTAGCAGCGGGCCGCCGCCCGCACCGCCCGACAAAATGCCCATCGGGGACGAGGTCCGACACCGGTTCCGGGTTGTGACCCCGGACGGTCACCGCAACAAAGACCGGGGACAATGGTGATATGCAGACCCGCACCGACCTACGCAACGTCGCCATCATCGCCCACGTCGACCATGGCAAAACCACCCTGGTCGACGCCATGCTGCGCCAGGGGAGCCAGTCCCACGCACGGGGCGAGATGGCCGACCGCGCCATGGACTCCATGGACCTGGAGCGGGAAAAGGGCATCACCATTCTCGCCAAGAACACGGCGATCAGCTACCAGCCCGCCGACGGCGAGGCCGTGACGATCAACATCATCGACACCCCCGGCCACGCCGACTTCGGCGGTGAGGTCGAGCGCGGCCTCACCATGGTCGACGGTGTCGCCCTGCTCGTCGACGCCTCCGAGGGCCCGCTTCCGCAGACCCGCTTCGTGCTCCGCAAGGCGCTCCAGGCCAAGCTGCCGATCATCCTGATCATCAACAAGGTGGACCGGCCCGACGCCCGGATCAAGGAGGTCGTCGACGAGACGTACGAGCTCTTCCTCGACCTCGACGCCGACGAGCACCAGATCGAGTTCCCGATCGTCTACGCGTGCGCGCGCGACGGCATCGCCTCCCTGACCCAGCCGAAGGACGGCACCGTCCCGGAGGACAGCACCGACCTCGAGGTGCTGTTCAGCACGATCCTGGAGACCATCCCGGCCCCGACCTACACCGAGGGTGCGCCGCTGCAGGCGCACGTCGTCAACCTCGACGCCTCGAACTTCCTCGGCCGGCTCGCGCTGTGCCGGGTGCACGAGGGCACGATCCGCAAGGGCCAGACCGTCGCCTGGTGCAAGACCGACGGCACGATCAGCAACGTGCGCATCTCCGAGCTGCTGATCACCGAGGGCCTGGAGCGCAAGCCGGCCGAGAGCGCCGGGCCCGGCGACATCATGGCCGTCGCCGGCATCGCCGACATCATGATCGGCGAGACCCTGGCCGACGCGGAGAACCCGATCCCGCTGCCGCTGATCAGCGTCGACGAGCCGGCCATCTCCATGGTCCTGGGCACCAACACCTCGCCGCTGGTCGGCAAGGTCAAGGGCGGCAAGGTGACCGCCCGCATGGTCAAGGACCGCCTCGACCGCGAGATGATCGGTAACGTCTCGCTGCGGGTGCTGCCGACCGAGCGCCCGGACGCCTGGGAGGTGCAGGGCCGCGGCGAGCTGGCCCTGGCGATCCTGGTCGAGCAGATGCGCCGCGAGTCGTACGAGCTGACCGTCGGCAAGCCGCAGGTGGTCACCAAGACGATCGACGGCAAGATCCACGAGCCGGTCGAGCGCCTGACCATCGACGCCCCGGACGAGTACATGGGCGCCATCACCACGCTGCTGTCCACCCGCAAGGGCCGGATGGAAGAGCTGATCAACCACGGCACCGGCTGGCTGCGGATGGAGTGGCTGGTCCCGGCGCGCGGCCTGATCGGCTTCCGGACCGAGTTCCTCACCGAGACCCGCGGCACCGGCATCATGCACCACATCTTCGAGGACTACGAGCCGTGGTTCGGCGAGCTGCGCACCCGGCAGAACGGTTCGCTGGTGGCCGACCGGGCGGGTGTGGTGACCGCGTTCGCGATGACCAACCTGCAGGAGCGCGGCCAGCTCTTCGTCGAGCCGACCACCGAGGTCTACGAAGGCATGATCGTCGGCGAGAACTCCCGCCAGGACGACATGGACGTCAACATCACCAAGGAGAAGAAGCTGACGAACATGCGTCAGTCGACCTCCGACGAGACCGAGAAGCTGATCCCGCCGCGCAAGCTGTCGCTGGAGCAGGCTCTCGAGTTCTGCCGCGAGGACGAGTGCGTCGAGGTGACCCCGGCCGCCGTACGGATCCGCAAGGTCGTGCTCGACCAGCAGGTCCGCGGCCGGGCTGCGGCCCGCCGCAAGCACCAGGGCTGACGGACAGACAAAAAGCCGGGGGTACGCACTACGCGTACCCCCGGCTTTTGCCTTGCTCAGGCTTTGATCAGTTCTTTCCTTTTGTCACGCGACGACTTGAGCAGGCTCGCGACCGTGGCGATGCCCAGCGTGCCCAGGATGACCAGCAGCGACAGCCAGATCGGGATCTCCGGCGCCCAGTGCACGCCCTCGCCGCCGTTGATGAAGCCCAGCGCGTTGGTGTGCAGCGCCTCGAGGAACAGCTTCACGCCGATGAAGGCGAGCACGAACGCCAGCCCGATGTTGAGGTAGACCAGCCGCTCCAGCAGGCCACCCAGCAGGAAGTACAGCTGGCGCAGGCCCATCAGGGCGAAGACGTTCGCGGTGAAGACGAGGTACGGCTCCTTGGTGATGCCGAAGATCGCCGGGATCGAGTCGAGCGCGAAGATCAGGTCGGTGGTGCCGATCGCGATCATGACGATGAGCATCGGTGTGAACAGCCGCTTGCCGGCCTCGGTCACCACCGTCATCTTGCCGCTGTCGAACGACGAGGAGATCGGCAGCGCCCGCTTGCTCCACCGGATGAGCAGGTTCTCCTTGAAGTCGTCCTCGTCGTTCTCACCCTGCTTGAGCAGCGTGATGGCGGTGTAGACGAGGAACGCGCCGAAGATGTAGAAGACCCAGGAGAACTGCGCGATCAGGGCGGCGCCGGCGGCGATGAACGCGCCGCGCATGACGAGCGCCAGCACGATGCCGATGAGCAGCACCTTCTGCTGGAACTGCCGGGGCACCGCGAAGCGCGCCATGATGATCACGAAGACGAAGAGGTTGTCGACCGAGAGGCTGTACTCGGTCAGCCAGCCCGTGTAGAACTCGCCGGCGGCCTGACCACCCCAGACGACCCACACGCCCACCCCGAAGGCCAGAGCCAGCGCGACGTAGAAGGCGACCCAGCCGCCCGCCTCGCGCATGCTGGGCTCGTGCGGTCGCCGGCCGACGATCAGCAGATCAACGGCGAGGACGACGACCAGGGCAACGAGGGTGATGACCCAGGCCCAGGCGGAAACATTCAACGGGAACCTCCGGCAGACACGGTTCATCGCTGCGTCCGCCCCGGAATGAAGCGGTGACAGCGACGTGCGACTGTCGGAGGTCTCTTCCGCCGGCGCCCGGCTGGGCGACGACCGCCGGCCCCGGGCTCACCCCGAGAGGTGAAGACCGTGTTGACGAGACCGGCGCAGAGGAATACTCCCCTCCTACGTCGCCATTGTGTCGCATCAGCGGCCTGATTCGCACATCGCCCCGGCTATCCGTGTCGAGGCTCTCGCCATCTTTTCCCCGCGAATCGGACACACCCCAGCACCTGCCGACGTTTCAGACACCTACCACACAGCCTCTAGCGCATCCTAGGAGGCTAGTTCTCCTCCTGTGGCATGCTGCGGGACATGATTCTCGAAGTCGCCTTGATCGACGTCTCACCCGGCCAGGAAGAAAAGTTCACCGCGGCGTACCAGCAGGCCCACCCGATCCTGGCGGGCACGGAAGGCTGCCACTCGGTCCGGATGACCCACGGCGTGGAATCGCCGTCCCGCTTCGTCCTGCTGGTCGAATGGGAGTCGATCGAGGCCCACGGGGAGAACTTCCGCAACTCGGACCGCTTCACCCAGTGGCGGACCCTGATCGGCCCGTACTTCGCCAACCCGCCGGTGGTCGAACACTTCAACGACGTGGCGCCGGTCTAGCCGAGCCGGTAGCGCGCCCGCCGTCCCCGGTGCTCGAAGCCGAGCTTGCGGTACAGCCGTACCGCCGGATTGTCGACGTTGACGTCCAGCCACGCGTGGGTCGCGCCGTCCGCGCGCATGCGCCGCAGGGCCTCCGCGACGAGCGCTCCCCCGAGCCCACGGCCACGGGCGGCGGGCGCGACCCCGACCTGCACGATCCAGTCGACCGCAGCAGTGACGAACCCGGCGTCGCCCAGGTCGGACAGGGTCGCCAGCACGGACCACCGCGGCCGGAAGTCGTCGTCCTCGGTGAGGTCGGCGATCCACTCGCCGGCGGTCCAGCCGGGGAAGCCGGGCCGGTCCCGGAAAGCGGCCGTGTAGACGTCGTGAAACCGCGGCGCATGCGCCGAGGACCAGGCGGCAAGCTGGGTGCCGGCCGGCCAGGGCGCATCCGGTACGCCGTCAGTGAGGTCGATCCGCATGACGTCCTCAGCGAAGACCTGCCGGAGTCCACGGGCGGCGAAGAGCTCCTCGGCCGGCCCGGTCAACGACTCCGCCTCGACGGTGACGGACTCGTCCCGGTCGAGCCCCCAGGTGAGCAGGTGGGAGCCGATCCCCCGGCCCCGGACGTCGGGGTCGACCAGGCCGCAGAAGGTGACGCCACCGGTCGCGGGCGTGGGGCGTGCGGCACCGGCGGCGACGAGGCGGCCGTCGTGGTGGTGGCCCTGAACGGTGGCGATGCCGGGGGCCAACCACCGTCGGCGCAGGAAGGCCGGGTCGGCGGCGAGCGGCAGTCCACCGTCGGCGGCCAGACAGCGGGCGGCCAGCGAGACGAGTGCATCCTCGTCGTCGAACGGCAGGGGCGCCCAGGTGACCATCGTTGACACGGGCGCCAGCGTAGAGACCGCCGGGCTCGCGCCCCACCGAATTCCACTCCGCAGCCCGCGACGGCCCGATGGAATCGGGTGGACCGGTGTACGGGCCGCAGCCCTGTCACCAGCAGCAGCCCGGCCGGCGACAGGCGGACCGACGGTGGTCAGCAGAGCTGGTCGAGCACCGCCAGGTTGTCCGCCGCCACCCACACCCGGGCGATCCGGTGCGCCTCCAGCTCGTAGACCGCGAACTCCCGCGTCGAAATCCTGCGCCCCGTCGGCGCCACCCCGAGAAACTCACCCCGGTGCGTCCCGGTGTCCGTGAAATGCGCCGCGATCCTGTCGCCGTCGATCAGCAGACCGCGGAGCTCCCAGCGGTAGTCAGGGAAGGCCCGGACCACATCGCGCAGACCCCCCACGTACGCCGTCAGGCCCTGCGGCTCGTCGTTGACCTGGACGTCCTCGGCCACGAACCGGGACAGGCGATCGAAGGCGTGGGCGTTGCAGGCCGCGTTGTACTCGCGGTAGAACGCCTGCGCCTCCGATCGCCGCACGGTCCTCAGCGCACCCCGGTCATGTCCATGCCGCGGAGCTCCTTCTTCAGCTCCTGGACCTCGTCGCGGATCCGGGCCGCCAGCTCGAACTGCAGCTCGCGGGCCGCGGCCAGCATCTGATCGTTGAGATCCTGGATCAGCTGGGCGAGCTCCGCCCGGGCCATGCCCTCGCGGGCCGGCACCGAGCTCGCGCGGGCCTTCGACCGGGTCTCCGGCACCGGGCCCTTGCCGCGCGACATCTGCCGGCCGCCGCCGCCCACCAGCTGACCGCCGACCGCCGCGTCGGTGTCCTCGGCCTCGCGGTAGATGTCGTCCAGGATGTCGTGGATCTTCTTGCGCAGCGGCTCGGGGCTGATGCCGTTCGCCTTGTTGTGGGCGACCTGCTTCTCCCGGCGGCGGTCGGTCTCCTCGATCGCGTCGCGCATGGACGGGGTCATCTTGTCCGCGTACATGTGGACCTCGCCGGAGACGTTGCGGGCCGCGCGGCCGATCGTCTGGATCAGCGAGCGGCCGCTGCGCAGGAAGCCCTCCTTGTCCGCGTCGAGGATCGCCACCAGCGACACCTCGGGCAGGTCGAGACCCTCACGGAGCAGGTTGATGCCGACCAGCACGTCGTAGTCGCCCTTGCGCAGCTCCTTGAGCAGCTCGACACGGCGCAGGGTGTCGACCTCGGAGTGCAGGTAGCGGACCCGGATGCCGTTCTCCAGCAGGTAGTCGGTGAGGTCCTCGGCCATCTTCTTGGTCAGCGTGGTGACCAGGACCCGCTCGTCCTTCTCGGTGCGCAGCTTGATCTCGTGCATCAGGTCGTCGATCTGGCCCTTGGTCGGCTTGACCACCACCTGCGGATCGACCAGGCCGGTCGGCCGGATGATCTGCTCGACGAACTCGCCCTGGGCCTCCCCCATCTCCCACGGGCCGGGCGTCGCGGACAGGAAGACCATCTGCCCGACCCGCTCGAGGAACTCGTCGAAGCGCAGCGGCCGGTTGTCGGCGGCGCTGGGCAGCCGGAAGCCGTGCTCGATCAGGATGCGCTTGCGGGAGGCGTCGCCCTCGTACATGCCGCCGATCTGCGGGATCGTCACGTGCGACTCGTCGATGACGGTGAGGTAGTCGTCCGGGAAGTAGTCCAGCAGGGTGTGCGACGGCTGGCCGGGCGACCGGCCGTCCATGTGCATGGAGTAGTTCTCGATGCCGTTGCAGAAGCCGACCTGGCGCATCATCTCGATGTCGTAGGTCGTGCGCATCCGCAGCCGCTGCGACTCCAGGAGCTTGCCCTGGCGCTCCAGCTCGGCGAGCCGCTCGGCCAGCTCGGCCTCGATGTCGCGGATCGCCCGCTCCATCCGCTCCGGGCCGGCCGCGTAGTGCGTCGCCGGGAAGATGATCAGCTCGTCGACCTCGCGGACGATGTCGCCGGTCAGCGGGTGCAGGTAGTAGAGCTTCTCGATCTCGTCGCCGAACAGCTCGACCCGGACCGCCAGCTCCTCGTAGGCCGGGATGATCTCGAGAGTGTCCCCGCGGACCCGGAAGGTGCCCCGCTGGAAAGCCATGTCGTTGCGGGCGTACCGGATGTCGACCAGGCGGCGCAGCAGCTTGTCGCGGTCCCACTCCTGGCCGACCTTGATCTTGACCGCCTGCTCGACGTACTCCTGCGGGGTGCCCAGGCCGTAGATCGCGCTCACGGTCGCCACCACGATCACGTCGCGCCGGGTGAGCAGCGACATGGTGGCCGAGTGCCGCAGCCGCTCGACCTCCTCGTTGACCGAGGAGTCCTTCTCGATGTAGGTGTCGGACTGGGCGATGTACGCCTCGGGCTGGTAGTAGTCGTAGTAACTGACGAAGTATTCGACCGCGTTGTGGGGCATCAGCTCGCGGAACTCCTTGGCGAGCTGGGCGCACAGGGTCTTGTTGGGGGCCATCACCAGCGCCGGCCGCTGCAGCTTCTCGATGAGCCAGGCGGTGGTGGCGCTCTTGCCGGTGCCGGTCGCGCCGAGCAGCACCGTGTTGCGGTCGCCGCGGCGCACCCGGCGCTCCAGCTCGGCGATGGCCGTGGGCTGGTCACCGGCGGGTTTGTAGTCGCTGACGACCTCGAAGCGGCCGTCGAGTCGTGGGATGTCGAGCGCCATGCAGACCACCGTACGTCGCGGGTGTGACAAGTTTCCGCGGGCGCCGGGTGACCCTGTTCGCAGAGTGCACATTCGGCCCCGGGAAACGGCATTGTCCAGCGTTCACCTGCGGCTATACGGTGATCGGGTAGGCCGCTCGCGGCGGCCGTCCGGCCCGGTCCGGCACCATCACACGGTGCGCCCGGGCCGGCCCGCGGATAGCTGCCCCGGCTCCGTCCGGCGCGCGCATCCGCGAGGGTCGCGCACCCGCGCGAACCGGCCGCCGCGAGCGCCCCTTGCTGTCCGGGGCGGTTTCGCGTGCGTCAGGACCTCGGTGGCTGCCAGCCGCTGGCCAGCGCCCAGGCGTCCGCCTCGGCCGCCTCCGCGTCGAACCAGGGCTCCTTCGCCTCCGCGTAGCCCTCCACGTCCCGATGCTGCGCGACCCACTGCTGCTTGGCCTGCGCGTAGGCGTCCCGGGCGGCCGGCACCGCACGCAGGTGATCACGCATCAGCAGCGCGAACCGCCAGCCCGGCGAGCCCGTCACCCGTACGTGCAGATTGACCGGCCGTCCCGGGTCGGCGCTGCCGTGCAACCGCTTCGGCCAGGTCCGGCCGGGCAGGCCGCGGGCGTTGTCCCACCAGTCGCCCGCCCGCCGCGGCAGACCCGCGGCCTCGATCGCCGCGGCGAGCCGGTCGGCCTCGGCCAGCGTCGGCACGGCCAGCATGAGATCCAGCAGGTCCTTGGCGGGCAGGCCGGGCACGGCCGTGGACCCGATGTGGGCGACGTCGGCGTCGCCGCCGAGCTGCGGCGCCAGCGCGTGCCGGATCCGGTCGATCACCCGCTGCGCCTGCCGGGGCCAGGTCGGATCCGGGGGTACGACCCGGAGCACTCCATCGGCCGGGGCATGGCGGCCGAGTCGCAGGTTCTTCTCGTACGGACGCAGCCGGTCCTGCCACAGGCGCTCGACCCGGGCGTCCAGCTCGCCGAGACCACCGTCGTTGGGGAGCACCACGTCAGCGGCGTCCCGCCGGACGGCGTCGTCGGCCTGCGCGGCGATCCGGGAGGTGGCCTGCTCGACGCTCATCCCCCGGGTCTCCACCAGCCGCCGGACCCGGGTCTCCCGGTCCGCGTCGACCACGACAACCAGGTGGTACGACGCCGCCAGCCCCGTCTCGACCAGCAGCGGGACGTCGTTGACCACGATCGCGTCCCGGGCGGCGGCCGCGGTCAGCTCCGCCGTAAGGGCGCGTACCCGGGGGTGGATGATGCTCTCGAGCCGGCGCCGGGCCGCTTCGTCGCCGAAGACCCGCGCGCCCAGCGCGGGGCGGTCGAGCTCGCCGTCGGGGCCGAGCACCGCCGGGCCGAAGGCCTCGACGACCGCGGCCTGGCCGTCCGTGCCGGCCGCGACCACCTCACGAGCCAGCCGATCGGCGTCGATGAGCACCGCGCCGCGGGCGGCCAGGCGCTGGGCCACGGCGCTCTTGCCCGCGCCGATTCCTCCGGTGAGACCGACCTTCAACACCGGGCAAGTATGCCGAAGGGCCGCCCGCGACCGAAACCGCGGACGGCCCTCAGGACCGATCAACTAGCTGGCGAGCCAGGCGCTGAGCCTCAGGCCTTGCCGCCGGCGAGCTTCTCGCGCAGAGCGGCGAGCGCCTCGTCGGTGGCCAGCGTGCCGGCCGGCTCCTCCGCCGCACGCGCCGGGCCCGCGGAGGAGCTCGTCGACGTGGAGGAGGAGGTGGAGGTGGACGACGAGGTGGTCACGCCACCGGCCGGAGCCGGGTTGAGCGCGGCCTCGGCGTCGGCCTCGCGGGACGCCTGCACCTGCTTGGTGTGGGCCTCCCAGCGCTCGCGAGCGTCGGCGTACTGCTTCTCCCACGTCTCGCGCTGCTTGTCGAAGCCCTCGAGCCACTCACCCGTCTCGGGGTCGAAGCCCTCCGGGTAGATGTAGTTGCCCTCGTTGTCGTACGTCGCCGCCATGCCGTAGAGGGTCGGGTCGAAGTGCTCCTCGCCCTCGACGAAGTTCTCGTTGGCCTGCTTGAGCGACAGCGAGATCCGGCGACGCTCGAGGTCGATGTCGATGACCTTGACGAGGACGTCGGAGCCCACCTGGACGACCTGCTCGGGCAGCTCGACGTGCCGCTCGGCCAGCTCGGAGATGTGCACCAGGCCCTCGATGCCGTCGTCCACGCGGACGAACGCACCGAACGGAACCAGCTTGGTGACCTTGCCCGGCACGATCTGGTTGATCGCGTGGGTCCGGGCGAACTGGCGCCACGGGTCTTCCTGGGTCGCCTTCAGCGACAGCGAGACGCGCTCGCGGTCCAGGTCGACGTCGAGCACCTCGACCTCGACCTCCTGGCCGACCTCGACGACCTCGGACGGGTGGTCGATGTGCTTCCAGGAGAGCTCGGAGACGTGCACGAGGCCGTCCACGCCACCCAGGTCCACGAAGGCACCGAAGTTGACGATGGAGGACACGACGCCCTTGCGGACCTGGCCCTTCTGCAGCTTGTTGAGGAACTCGGTGCGAACCTCGGACTGCGTCTGCTCGAGCCAGGCCCGGCGGGACAGGACCACGTTGTTGCGGTTCTTGTCCAGCTCGATGATCTTGGCTTCGAGCTCGCGGCCCACGTACGGCTGCAGGTCGCGCACGCGGCGCATCTCGACCAGCGAGGCCGGGAGGAAGCCGCGGAGACCGATGTCGAGGATGAGGCCGCCCTTGACGACCTCGATGACGGAGCCGCGCACGACGCCGTCGTCCTCCTTGATCTTCTCGATCGTGCCCCACGCGCGCTCGTACTGCGCACGCTTCTTCGAGAGGATCAGGCGACCTTCCTTGTCCTCCTTGGTGAGGACGAGGGCTTCGATGTGGTCACCGACCGACACCACTTCCGCGGGGTCCACGTCATGCTTGATCGACAACTCGCGCGAGGGGATGACGCCCTCGGTCTTGTAGCCGATGTCGAGCAGGACCTCGTCCCGATCGACCTTGACGACGGTGCCTTCGACAATGTCGCCGTCGTTGAAGTACTTGATGGTCTCGTCGATGGCTGCGAGGAATGCTTCCTCCGAGCCGAGATCGTCGACGGTGACCTTGTTGGCGCTCGAGGTGGCCTCGATGCTGCTCGTCATGTGGACTGTTGCTCCGAACGGATGGTGTCGTGGTGTCTCTCTCGCCCTCACGGAACTGACGGCGGACACAGCACGAACATCCGGTGATCACGACAACTGGAGTCAGATCAAGCGAGCAGGATCATGCTGGGACCGACGACTTGCGGAACCTGCTCCCTGCCGAGGCACACGATCCGCGAGTGCATCGACTAGCTTACCGTGCGCATTACCACAGGTTGCAAGGCCTCCTGATGACCGAGGCACATTGTTCCCGCAGAGGCGCTCTGAGCGGCCAATTTGTGGCGTTTTGAGCACCCGGTGAGCGGCCCGGGAGCCTCGGACGGGAAGTGTCGTACGGTCCCCGTACCGTTTGGGCGTGACCGAAGCGCAACCAACCGCCGTGGCCGGCACCCTGCGCCGGGCGGTGACCGATGCGGAGAGCCGGGTCGCCAGCCGGCACTGGTGGGATCTGGACGCCGACGACTACCAGGACGAGCACGGCAAGTTCCTGGGCGACGTGGATTTCGTCTGGTGCCCGGAAGGGCTGCGGGAGGCCGACGCGCGCCTGCTCGGTGAGGTGCGCGGCAAACGGATCTTGGAGCTGGGCGCGGGAGCGGCGGCCGGCGCCCGCTGGCTGGACGGGCAAGGAGCGGACGCGGTCGCGTTGGACCTGTCGGCGGGCATGCTGCGGCACGCCCGCGAGGCGGCCGAGCGCTCCGGGGTACGGGTGCCGCTGGTCCAGGCCGACGCGCTGGCCCTGCCGTTCGCCACGTCCTCGTTCGACGTGGTCTGCACGGCGTTCGGCGCGATCCCGTTCGTGGCCGACTCGGGCGCGGTGATGCGCGAGGTGGCGCGGGTGCTCAAGCCGGGTGGGAAATGGGTGTTCTCGCTCACCCACCCGATGCGATGGATCTTCCTCGACGAGCCGGGCGAGGACGGCCTGCTGGCAGTGCACCCGTATTTCGACCGCCGGCCGTACGTGGAGCAGGACGCCGACGGCGTGCCGACTTACGTCGAGCAGCACCGCACCTTGGGCGACCGGATCCGCGAGCTGGTCGCGGCGGGCTTCGTGCTGACGGACCTGATCGAGCCGGAATGGCCGGAGGGCCACGACCAGATCTGGGGCCAGTGGAGCCCACTGCGCGGCAGGCTGTTCCCCGGCACCGCGATCTTCGTGAGTTACTTGCCTTCCTAGCCGGGTATCTGCAGCTCATGACCCATGACGAGAACCTGAGCAAGGGCGACCACGTGTCGTGGAGCAGCCACGGCCAGAAGGTCGAGGGCGAGGTCGAGCAGAAGATCACTAAGCGTACGGAAGCGGCGGGCCGCACGGTCGACGCATCGAAGGAAGACCCGCAGTACAAGGTCAAGAGCGACAAGACCGGCCGCGAAGCGGTGCACAAGCCGGGAGCGCTGCACCGTGACTGACGTGTACGAGGACTTCCGCGCGGCGGTGAACATGACGGCCGGCGAGCTGGAGAAGTGGCTCGAGACGGAAGAGTCACGCGAGGTCGGCCAGAAGAAGTCGGAGAACGCGGAGTCGGTCGGCCACGACTCGGGCCGGAAGATCATCAAGCTGCTGCACACCCGCAAGGGCGACCTGACAGAGGAGGACGAGGCCCACATGCGCAAGGTGACCGGGTACGTTCACCGGCATCTGGCCCAGCGCCCGAACGGCGACATCAAGGAAACGAAGTGGCGGTACTCGCTGATGAACTGGGGTCACGACCCGCTGAAGAAGTAGGCCTGGTGACTTTTGCTTCTCGCTGAGGATCGAGGCCCTGGCCCGGCTCTCGAACTGCCGGTCGCGCACGGCCGCCCGGGGGACTGAACACTGGCGGCGTGCTGCGGGTCGCAGCGGCGTTCGACCGTGGTTGGGGTCGTGGTGCGCCGGGCGGGGCCCCAGCCTGGGCACTTGCTCGCACCCTTTGGGCCGCGAGAGCTTGCCAGAGACGCTGGTCGGTGAGGGTTGCGCCGCAGGACCGGTCCTTGGCGACTTCGGCTCGCGGTGTCGGGTGGCAGAGCACTTCAGCTGCACGCTGAGAGCGGCTCGCCGGGCCGGGCCGTGCGGCGAGCCGGCTGACCGGCGAGTTCGTGCTCTACTCCGGCCGCACGCTCCCGGGTCCGGTGGCGGATCTGCCGGGCAAGCGCCTCGCAGCTTCTTTGCGCGTCGCGGTCGCAAGCAGCGGCCCCTCGCAGTCGCAAGCGGCCCGTCGCGGTCGCGAGCAGCGGCCCCTCGCGGTCTCAACGAACGTCCCACCTCGGTCGCTGAGGAGGCCGCAGGCCGGTCGCAACGAGCGCTCCCCCGCGGGCGCGCAGAAGGCCGCAGGTCCGTCGCAACGAGCGCTCCCCCGCGAGCGCGCAGAAGGCCGCAGGTCCGTCGCAACGAGCGCTCCCCCGCGAGCGCGGAACGCCGCAGTGTCCTGGCTGAGAAACCTCGCTCCGACCCGAACCGGGCGTGGCGGCGGAGGTCAGACGCCGGCGGTGACGGAGCTGACGTCCAGCAGACCGGCCAGCAGAGCGAGCGCCGCCGGGACCAGGCGGTAGTAGACCCACGTGCCGCGGCGGTCGCTGTCGACCAGGCCTGCTTCGCGGAGGACCTTGAGGTGGTGGGAGATCGTCGGGCCGGTCAGCTTGAAGGAGCCGGTGAGGTCGCAGACGCAGACCTCGCCGCCGCCGGCGGAGGCGATCATCGACAGCAGGCGCAGCCGCACCGGATCGCCGAGCGCCTTGAACATCGGGGCGAAGGCGTGCGCCTGATCGGGGTCGAGCGGCCGCCGGACCACCGGCGCCCAAGCGCTTGACGACGATGGGATCTCGGTCGAAGAACTCGGCATGGGCCCACCCTTGCAAACCGAAGCAAGTCTCGGATTAGCGCAGCCCTCGGACGACTCCGCACCGCCAGGAACCCATAGCACAAAGCCAGAATGCATTACGCAGCAACGCTTTCCCCACGGGCGGGACAGGAGACCCCGCTGCAGGCCCACCTACGGAATCCGAGGTGGACGGTGCAGCTGACACCATCGAAGGCATCGAAGGTGACCTCTCGCCCCTATGAAACCGCCCGAAGAGGCAAGCCCACCAGACCAACCCCGAGCACGGGCAAAGTGGCCTGAGTCACCAACTGCAGAACGGCGAGAGGTAAGCCACAGCCAGGGCGGGGCCCCGGCAGGGCGGGGCCCCGGCAGGGCGGGGCCCCGGCAGGGCGGGGCCCCGGCAGGGCGGGGCCCCGGCAGGGCG
>NZ_JBSGFR010000072.1:0-30105 GCF_053603475.1 Actinoplanes sp. NPDC004185
ACCTGGAAGTTCTGCACCGCCAGCGGGTAGATGCCGCCGATCGCGACCGCGGAGATGGCCAGCAGCGCCAGGGAGACGCCGGGCCACACCAGGTTTCACCTCACCGGAGAACACCACAGCCGCCGCCGGGGCACCGCCGAGCACCGAGGCGAACGAGCCCTCCAGCGCCAGCACGGTCATGGTCGGGTTCAGCGCCTTGGAGAACACCACGAACGCGCCGCCGTGGTAGCGCGAGATCACGCAGAACACGATCGGGCCCTCGAAGTTGACGATCGCCCGGCCGATCTCGGCGCCGTACTCCAGCTGCAGCTTGCGCATCGACTCCGGGGAGCCGTCGAAGCCGGACAGGTTGGCCAGCACCACCACCGGCCGGTTGCCGGACGCCGCGTTGATCGCCCGGGCGGTCTTCTTCGACGAGCGCGGGAACAGCGTGCCCGCCGTATAGGTGTCCGGGCCGTCGGTGGGCGGGAAGCCGCGCCGCGGCACCGACCGCGACTCGATGCCGATCAGGCAGACCGGCCACCCGCCGAGGTGCACGTCCTGCACCGCGGACGTCTCCGCGTCGGCCATGCCGGCCCAGCGTTCCAGCACCGGGTGGTCCTGGTCGGCCAGGGCACGCATCACCGTACGGATGTCGAACGGCTTCTTGCGGTCCGGGTTGTGCTCGGTGGAGAAGATCTGCCCGACGGTGGCGAAGTCACTGCCGGGGAACGTGTGCGGGAACGACGACACGTCACGGTCCACCGGGTCGTCCGTACGCGCCTTGCGCGGCCCGCTCTCGCCCGGCAGGACGTACGTGTGGTCGTAGTGCGCCATCAGCACGTCGCGGGCCGCCGGCAGGCTGGGCGCCCAGTACTGCGCCTGGCCGTTCGGGCCCATCACCCGGTCGTAGCCGCCGATGCCGAAGTTGTCCTCGGCCGACACCCCGCCGGAGAAGTCCAGCGACTGCTTACCGGTGAGCACCATCGCCGAGTCCGGCGTCATCACCAGGACGCCCTTGGTGTGCATGAGCATCGTCGCCTCGGCGTTCCAGTACGGCTGGGCGCCCACGTTGATGCCCGCGACCACGATGTTGATCTCGCCGCCCTGCTGGGTGAACGTGACGATCCGCTTGAGCGCGGCCGCGACCCAGTCCATGTTCTCGGTGCCGGAGGTCATCGAGATGCGCGCGCCGGCCGACAGCGCGAACCACTCCAGCGGCACCCGCATCCGCTCGGCCAGGTCCAGCGCGGCGATCACCCGGGAGCACTCCGGCTCGGACAGTGCGCCCAGGGCCTTGGTCGGGTCACCGAGCAGCACGACCCGGGTGACGCCCTCGGCGTACCGCTCGGTCGGGGTGGTGACGACGCCGGCCACGATCGCCGCGGTGTTGCGGCCCCGGGGCCGGTCCACCGGCACGAGCACGCCGTTGTCGTCCAGGTCGTGCTCGACGAAACTGCCCTGTGGCCCGGCGAGCAGCCCGGTCAGCTCGTACGGGTAGATGTTGCCGCGCCGGGCCGCCCGCAGCACCTTCTGCCGGTAGTCGTCCAGCGGCTGCACCGGCTCGGTCGACGGCTTGTCCACGTGCAGCTGCGCGCCGTTGCCCGGATCCAGGGTGATGCGCACGGCCACCTCGGTCAGCTCGCCCGCGGCGTTGCGCTGGCGGGCCACGAACTGGACCTCCTCCAGTCCGGCCCCGGCCGAGGTCGGCAGGATGCGCTGGACCAGGGCGTTCAGCTCGTCGCTGGTGAGCTCGGTGGCCGGCCAGACGTACATCATGATCCGGTTGGTGTCGAACCGCTTGTTCGGCGGGCGCTGGGCCTGGATGTTGCGGATCGCGTCCAGGCCGGCCGTGATCGCGTCCTCCACCGCGGGCAGCGCCACCAGCCGGCCGTCGGCCTCACGCAGCGGCGTCAGGTCGCGGACCTGACCCATCGCGAACAGCCGCTCGTCGGCCGGGTTGCTCTTGGCGACCGCCTTGAACAGGTAGATCTCCTCGTCCGCCGACGGCAGCCGGGTGAGGTCGAACTCGCGCAGCCGCTGCAACTGCAGGCGCCGCGCGATCTGCGGGTGCAGACCCCGGATCAGCCTGTCCTCGGCGAAGCCGGCGCCGTCGGGCCGGAAGGTGAAGTGGTGGTGCATGACCGCGCCGCTGGTGCCGGCGACGGTCGTGGTGATCCGGCGCACGCCGGCGGGCAGGCTGCACACCGCGAGCAGCTCACCGAGCCGGACCGCCATCGCGTCGGCGTCCGGCTGGTCCTCCCAGGTGACGTAGAGGTCGGCGACCAGGCCGCGCTCGGTGACGTCGGCGGCGAGCGTGCCGACCGCGTCGAGGGCGTCCGGCAGGGCGGCGATGTCCACGGCGGTGGTGACCACGCGGGTCACCCGTTCCGAGCCGGTGTGCACGGCGGTGACGAACCGGCAGCCCGCGATGTCGCGCGCGGTCACCTCGGACAGCCCGCGGTTGCCGTAGTAGCGGCGGGTCAGCACCTCCAGCAGGGCGGCGTGGTCGCGGCCGGGCCGGCCCATGCGCTGCCCGATCAGCCGCACCAGCGGTTCCGCGCTGGCCACCATGGCCTGGATGCGTTCCGCGCGGTCGGCTGCCTCCGGGTTGGTGTCCAGGTAGCGCAGCTCCTCGCGGACCGCGGCGTAGACCTTGGCGCGGTTGCGGCGCAGCAGCGGCTGGACGAACCAGCGGAACACCACCCCGCGGGCCAGGTCGGCCACCGCGGGGAACCGCACCTGGGTGGCCTCCACGAGGTGTTCCAGGGTGAGCCCGGCCCGCTCGCTCAGCGATTCGGCCGGCGGCGGCCCGGCCAGCCACTGCCGCAGCAGCTCCGAGACCACGGCGACGTCGGTGGACATGCGCTGCTGGGCCAGGAAGATCCGGAAGACCGCGGCCTCGAGCTCCGGCGTCCGGTCCAGGTCGTCGACGCCGTAGTGGGCCAGCATCTGCCGGAGCTTGACCTGGAACGCCTCGGTGACCCCGGCGCGCTCGACGTCCAGGCTCTGCAGGTAGCTGTGGAAGTACTCGCGGGGGCTGTGCACCGGGCTGCCCGGCTCGACCTCCACATCACCGGCCGGCTTGTTGCGGCTCAGCTCCGACAGGTCGGCGAAGACGGTCAGCACGGTCAGCTCACCGGCCAGCGGCTGACCGCCGAGCTCGGCCCGGGCGGTCAGATAGCCGGTCAGCAGGCGCTTGCGGTCACGCGGGTCGGCGTCGAAGCCCAGCAGCAGGCTGCGCAGATCCTGCAGGCCCCGCTCGACGCGGTCGGCGGCGGACACGTCCGCGGGCTCGCCGGGCAGGTCCACCTCGACGGTCTCCCCGGCCCCCGCGGCCTGCGCCTCGGCGCCCTCCTCGGCCAGCGGCTCCAGGCGCATCAGCGGCGTTCCGGTCTCGACCTGGCTGCCCACCGACACCGGGCACTCGCGCACCCGGGCCCGGAACGGCGCCCGCAGCACCGTCTCCATCTTCATGCTCTCCAGCACCAGGATCGGCGCACCGGCCTCGACCTCGTCCCCGACGGCCAGCGGCGTGGCCACCACCAGCGCGGGGGCGGGCGAACGCACGACGCCGCCCTCGTCGCGGCTGACCCGGTGGGTCACCCCGTCGACCTCGACCAGGTGGATCGGGCCGTGGGTGGCCGACACCAGCCGGAACCGGTGGCCGTTGACCACGACCCGGCCGCTGTGCGCGTCGAAGCGTTCCACCTCGACGTCGGCCGGGTGCATGTCGCCGCCGCCCGAGATGCCGACCCGGAAACGCTGCCGGCCGACCCGGGCGACACTCACCCGATAGGACGAGCCGCGCAGCTTGAGGTCGAGCGGGCGGGCGATCTCGTGCTGCACCTGGGGCCGGCCGCCGTGCGCGGTGGCCAGCAGGCGCTGCCGGCTGACCTCCTCCTCGTCCTGGTACGCCTCGATCGCGGCCACGGCCAGGGCGATCGCCGAGTGCCGGTGGCTGACCAGCCGGCCCTGCGCGCGGACCCGGTCGATCCAGCCGGTGTCGGCGCTGGCGTCGATGACCTCGGGCTGGTCGAGCAGGTCGAGCACGAAGCTCTTGTTGGTGGTGCCGCCCTCGATGATGACGGTGGTCTCGGCCATCGCCCGGCGCAGCCGGCCCAGCGCCTCGGCGCGGTCCCGGCCGTACGCGATGATCTTGGCAATCATCGAGTCGAAGTCGGCCGGGATGGTGTCGCCCTCGCTGACGCCGGTGTCCACGCGGATGCCGGGCCCGGCCGGCAGCACCAGCCGGGCGATGCGGCCCGGTGACGGGGCGAAGTCGCGGTCCGGGTCCTCGGCGTTCAGCCGGGCCTCGACGGCATGGCCGGACTCGGCCGGCTGCGGGCCGGTCAGGCGCCCGCCCCCGGCCACGTGCAGCTGCAGCCGGACCAGGTCGGTGCCGGTGGTGAGCTCGGTGATCGGGTGCTCGACCTGCAGCCGGGTGTTGACCTCCAGGAAGGCGAACAGCTTCTCGCCCGGGTGGTAGAGGAACTCGACAGTGCAGGCGCCGCGGTAACCGACCGCCACGGCCAGCCGCTCGGCCGAGGTCTTGAGCTCGGCGGTCTGCTCCGGCGAGAGCACCGGGGAGGCCGACTCCTCGATGACCTTCTGGTTGCGCCGCTGCACCGAGCAGTCGCGCACCCCCAGCGCCCACGCGGTGCCCTGCCCGTCGGCGATGACCTGCACCTCGACGTGGCGGGCGCCGGTGACCAGGCGCTCCAGGAAGACGACACCGGAGCCGAACGCGCGCAACGCCTCCTGGCTGGTGCGCTCGTACGCGTCGGCCAGGTCCTCGCCCGAGGCGACCATCCGGATGCCGCGCCCGCCGCCCCCCGCGGTGGCCTTGAGCATCAGCGGATACCCGATCCGGTCCCCGGCGCGCAGGGCGTCGGAGAGCGTGGCGACCTCGCCGCGGCTCCACGGCGCGACCGGGACGCCGACCTCCTCGGCGATGAGCTTGGCGCCGATCTTGTCGCCGAGCTTGCGCATCGCGTCCGCGCTGGGCCCGACGAAGGTGACCCCGACCTTCTCGCAGAGCTCGGCGAACGCCGGGTCCTCGGCGACGAAGCCCCAGCCGACCCAGGCCGCGTCGGCCCGGGTCTCCACCAGCGCCCGCTCCAGCACGGCGAGATCGAGATAGGGGCGCGCGGCGGCCGGACCCAGCAGGTACGCGTGGTCGGCCTCGCGGACGAAGGTCGCGGTGCGATCGGCATCGGTGTAGAGGGCGATCGTCTCGATCCGCGTCCCGGTTTCGGCAGAAAGATCCCGGACAGCGTGGATGAGCCGCATCGCGGCCTCTCCACGGTTGACGATGGCGACACGACTGAACACCGGCTGAGCCTCCCAAGCACAACGCACAGAAGGCGACGTCCGGGTCCCGGAGCGCCGCCTCCACCTGATCTCTACCCTGCTTGATTACCGACGGGTACAACAATGCCGGGATCACGCATGCCGGAGCCCGGCTTTTGTGGGAACCCCACAAAAGCGCTTGGACTCGGGGCGTCACAGGGTGCGTAAAGCCTCCGCCGGGGAGAGTCGGGCCGCCCGGGCCGCCGGGTACAGCCCGGCCAGCGCACCGACCAGCAGCGCCGCGCCGAGGCCGGCCGCGAGCCCGGCCGGTGGTATCGCCACCGGATCACCGCCGAGACGCGCGGCCACCGCGGTGGCCAGCACGCCCAGCGCGATCCCGAGTACTCCCCCGATCGCCGCCAGCAGCGTCGACTCCAGCAGGAACTGCGCGGCGACGTGCCGGCGGCGGGCGCCCAGCGCGCGGCGCAGACCGATCTCGCCGCGGCGTTCCAGCACCGAGATCACCATGATGTTGGCGATGCCGACCCCGGCGATCAGCAGGGCGATGCTGCCCAGCCCGAGGAACAGTCCGACGAAGGTGCCCTTGGCCGCGATCCGCGCGACCAGCAGGTCCGACGGGCGGCGGACCTGGACGTCCTGGTCACCGTCCGGGACGGTGGTGGCGGTGAGCACGGATGCCACCGCGGCCACCTGGTCCGGGTCGGCGCGCAGGTAGATGCGGCTCGGCCCGCCGGTACGCCCGAACATCTCCTCGGCGTTGCGGAAGCTGATCAGCGCCGCGACGTCGAGCTCCGGCGCGACCGCCACCGGCGCCAGCACACCGATCACGGTGAAGTGGTGCTCGCCGAGGTAGACCTGCGTCGGGACAGCCAGGGAGCCGATGCCCAGGATCCGGGCCGCCTCGTGGCCCAGCACGGTCAGCGGGTACCGGTCCGCCGCCGGATCGAGGTAGCGGCCGAGCAGCAGTTGTGCCGAGACGGCGGCCGGCAGGGAGGGCTGCGCGGCGAGCACGTTCATGCCGCCGGTCTGCTCGGCCGGGATTGCCGCGCTACGCCGTACGGTCACGTTGCGGACGCTGCCCACGGCCGTGACCGTCCGGACCGGCGGGATGCGGGCGATCATCGGCTCGGCGGTGACCGGCAGCGGCACCTCGCGTCCGTCGACCGACTGTCCGGACGCCACGGTCAGCATGTTGCCCTGTTCGCCGAGCTGGGTGATCAGGTCGGCCTTGGCCGACTCGGCGATGCCGAGCACGGCGACCACTGCCGCGATCGCGATGGCGATCCCGAGGGCGGACAGCGCCGAGCGCACCCGCCGGGCCCGCAGTCCGACGGTGGCCAGCGTGATCGCGTCGGGCAGCCGCAGGTGCGAGGCCATCAGGAGTCCTCTCCGGACGCCGGCCGGGGCCCGCTGTCGGCGACGATCCGGCCGTCGCGCAGGTGCACCTGCCGCCGCATGGCCGCGGCGACGTCGGCGTTGTGGGTGATCAGGACGACGGTGGTGGCGTCGCCGGCGAGCCCGGCGAGCAGCTCGGTGATGCCGGCGCCGGTGACCGAGTCGAGGTTGCCGGTCGGTTCGTCGGCCAG
Organism: Actinoplanes sp. NPDC004185; assembly: GCF_053603475.1. NCBI lineage: Bacteria > Bacillati > Actinomycetota > Actinomycetes > Micromonosporales > Micromonosporaceae > Actinoplanes > Actinoplanes sp. NPDC004185. The sequence continues at coordinate 6,879 of NZ_JBSGFR010000072.1, forward strand.
CAGCACGGCCGGCCGGCCCACGACCGCGCGGGCGATAGCGACCCGTTGCCGTTCACCGCCGGACAGCTGCCCGGCGCGGTGCCGGATCCGGCCGGCCAGACCGACCTGGGCCAGCGCCTCGGCGGCGTGCGCCCGCCGGGCGGCGGGCGGCATGCCGCGGTACAGCAGCCCGGTCGCCACGTTGTCGAGCACGCTGAGGTGCTCCAGCAGATAGAACTGCTGGAAGACGAAGCCCAGGCTGGTGGCGCGGACCTCGGACAGCCTCGGATCGGACAGCGCGGAGGTGTCGGTGCCGGCGATCCGGACCGTACCGCTGGTGGGACGTTCCAGGGTGCCGAGGATGCTCAGCAGCGTGGACTTGCCGGCACCGGAGGCGCCGGTGACGGCCACCGTCTCGCCCGCGCCGACGACGAGGTCGATGTCGGCGAGCGCGGTGACGGTGGACGGTGGCGGATACACCTTGCTCACCGCGGAGAGCTCCAGGGCGGCGGTCATGTCGCCGGCACCTCCACCGTGGCGCCCTCGCGCAGGCCGGCCCCCTCGACCTGGACCAGGGTGTCGGAGAACAGGCCCGGGGTGACCCCGATCAGCTGCCGGGTGCCGCCGTCGAGCAGGTAGAGGCCGTACCCGCCGCCGGCCAGCGCGACCAGCGCGGTGACCGGTACGGCCAGCACCCCCCGGGCCGACCCGTTGACCACGCCGACCTCGACCGGCGCCTGGTCGAACCGCGCCCCGGCGACCTGGCGGCCGAGGGTGACCGTGGCCGCCACCGACGGCATCTCGTTGCCGCGGCCGACCTCCTGCTCACTCGGCGCCGACGCCACGGTGGACAGCTGGCTGACCCGGCCGGGCACCGTGTCTCCGTCGGGGAGGGTGACGGTGACGGCGTCGCGCAGACGGATGAGATGGCTGTCGGTCACCGGCACCGCCAGGGTCACCCCTACCGTCGGCGACGTACCGGACAGCACCGCGCTCCCGGTCTCGCCGGCCACCGGCCCGCCGACCCGCGCGGTAACGGTCGTGACCCGCAACTGTCCGGGCTGGATGGTGACCGCGCCCAGCGCCAGCCGGCCGGTGACCGGCTGATGCGTCGCCCGCTGCCAGCGGCGCAGCGCGGCGGCGGTCGCCGCGGTGAACGTGCCGTCGACGGTGAGCCGGGCCGTCGTGGCGTGCCCGAGCGCGACGAGGTTCCGCTCCACGGCCCGCACGTCCGGCCCGGCGGTGACGCCGAGGCCCAGCGGCCGCCAGGCGGGCCGGTCGCCGTAGAAGAGCCGGACCGGCCGGTTGTCCACCGCGAACACCCGATCGCCGCGCCTGATCACCCGGCCCGGCTCCGGCATCCACGTCACCGTGCCACCGGCCTGCGGCCAGTACACGGCGTACGAGCCGGTGTAGCCGAGCGTCCCGGGGACCCGGGTCGTCGTGGACAGGTCGGTACGGGTCACCGTCGCTGTGCCGGTCGGCACCCCGGCAGTGGCGGGCGCCGCCGGAGCGTCGCGCAGCCACCAGCCTGCGCCGGCGGTACCGGCCACCACCAGCGCGGCCCCGCTGAGGACGGCCCGCCTACGCATTGCCGAGGTTCCCGAGACTCGACATCGCCGCCTCCTCGTCCAGGACGCTGCGACACGCCTCCAGCGCCCGCCGTACGGTCGGGTCCTGTTTGCCCCCGGCCGGGATGCCGGCCGGATCGAGCCCGAACCCCTTGCCCGGCGCGAACCGGCTGTCGACCGTGGGGTCCTTGACCTTGGGCAGGCCGTTCGCACGCAGGCACTGCGCCGACTTGACGCCCGCCTGGATCAGCCTGGGCGGCGGCGGGCCCTGGTCCCGCATCGAGAACGTCGCCGCCCGGATGAGGTCACCGCACGCCGCCTCGATCGCGGTCATCTGTGGCTGCTCCACGTCGCGCAGCGCAACGTCGTCGGTGTAGACGTAGCCGTCCGCGGTCAGCAGCGGATCCTGGTAGCGCGGCGCGCCGTGCTCCCGGATGCACTGAGCTGCGGCGTGCAACCTGGCCCGGCGTCTGGCGCTGCTGTCACCACCGACCGCGTTCGGATTCTGCTGTTCACCCGTTCCCTCACCGGTGCCGGCACTGCCGCCGACAGCCAGCCGCGGCACGGTGGGCGTGGCCGGCTCGTCGCTGCACGCGCCGGCTGTGCTGAGACCGGCCAGCGCGGCACAGACCGCGGCGGCCACCCGGTAGCGCTTCATCACAAACCCCGTTCGTCGGATCCGCAGGACGCCGCCAGGTCTACCGGCCCGCCGATGACATCAGCGCTACGCGCGCTGTCGGACCGATGTCATGTCCCGGGGAGCACAATGTCGGCATGCGCGTGCTGGTGGTCGAGGACCACGTCACGCTGGCCACCCGGATCGGCGAGGGGCTGCGCGACGCGGGGATGGCAGTCGACGTGGTGCACGACGGTGCCGCGGCGCTCGGTGGCGCCGCCGGCACGGACTACGACGTGATCGTGCTGGACCGGGACCTGCCCGTGGTGCACGGCGACCAGGTGTGCCGGTCGCTGGCCACCGGCGGTAGCGCCCGGATCCTGCTGCTGACGGCGGCCACCACGGTCGGTGACCGGGTCGACGGGCTGGAGCTGGGCGCCGACGACTACCTCGGCAAGCCGTTCGCCTTTCCCGAGCTCGTCGCGCGGGTCCGGGCGCTGGCCCGCCGTACCCCCTCGGCACCGCCGCTGGTCCGCCGGGGCGACCTGACCGTGGACCGGGCCCGGCACCGGGCCGACCGGGCCGGGCGGGCCCTGTCGCTGACCCGTAAGGAGTTCGGTGTGCTGGAGATGCTGGCGGCCGCCGACGGCTCGGTGGTCAGCGCCGAGGAGCTGCTGGAGCACGTCTGGGACGCCCACGCGGACCCGTTCAGCAATGTCGTGTCGGTGACCCTGGCCCGGCTGCGACGCAAGCTCGGCGCCCCGCCGCTGATCGAGACCGTGGTCGGCCGGGGCTACCGCCTGTGACCGCCACCCGGCGTGCGATCCGGCCCCGGCTGACCGTCCGGGTCCGGCTCACCCTGCTGTACACCGGGCTCTTCGCCGCCTGCGGAATGATCCTGGTGGCGATCACCTACGGCCTGCTCGCCGGCAACCTGCCCCAGCCGGGCGATCCCAGGACCGGGGTCAGCTCGGCCGACGGGAAAGTGGTCTCCACGACCGCGCTCGCCGAGGCGTGCGCGAAGGCGACGACCGGCGCCACGGCCGAGCCGGGCCTGGCCGCCAAGTGCAAGGCGGCGTACCAGGAGGGCATCCTCGAGGGGGCGAGTACCCAGCAGCAGGCGACCCTGGACCAACTGCTGCGCTATTCACTGGGCACGCTCGCGGCGGTGACGCTGCTGGCGGCAGTGGCCGGGTGGATCGTCGCCGGCCGGGTGCTGCGCCCGGTGCACCGGATCACCGCGGCGGCCCGCGACGCCTCCGAGGACCACCTCGCGGCCCGGGTGGCGTTGACCGGCCCGCACGACGAGCTGCGCGAACTGGCCGACACGTTCGACGCCATGCTGGACCGGCTGCAGACGGCGTTCGAGGGCCAGCGCCGCTTCATCGCCGACGCCGGCCACGAACTGCGCACCCCGCTGACCGTCATGCGGACCGCCGTCGACGTGGTGCTGGCCAAACCGGAACCGACCCGGGCCGAGCTGATCGGCATGGGCCGCGACGTCCGGACCGCCGTCACCCACGCCCAGGCCCTGATCGACGCGCTGCTCACCCTGGCCCGCACCGACCGCGGCCAGATCGGCCGGGAGGCGGTCGACCTGGCCACGGTCACCGAGGACGCGATCGACGCCGCGGCACCCACCCCCGGCCCGGCGACGCTGCACACCTCCCTGGCCCCGGCCCCGACCAGCGGCGACCCGATCCTGCTCGAACACCTCGCGGCGAACCTGGTGGACAACGCGGTGCGCTACAACGTCCCCGGCGGCGCGGTGTGGGTGAGCACGGCCAGCGCCGACGGCCGGGCGGTGCTGACGGTGGACAACACCGGGCCGGTGATCGCGCCGGAGGCGGTCGAGACGCTGTTCGAGCCGTTCCGGCGGCTGCGGGAGCGGACCGGGGACGGTGGATTCGGGCTGGGACTGGCGATCGTGGCATCGATCGCGGGCGCGCACGGCGGGGAGGCGGTGGCCGGCGCGAGGCCGGGCGGCGGCCTGAGCGTGACGGTCAGCCTGCCCACTCGTACGCTCTAAAGCCCGTCGGCCACCGTGGAGGGCGCGGCCCGGCCGGTCCTCAGTTCGCGGGCGATGACCGTCAGCAGGTGCTGGGCACTGACCGGCTTCTGCAGCAGGACCGCCCCGGCCGGCAGGGTGCCGCGCGCCGCCAGGATGCTCTCCGCGTAGCCCGACATGTACACCACCCGGAGTCCCGGCCGGTCCCGGTGCACCGTGGCGGCCATGTCCGGCCCGGGCATGTCGGGCAGCACCACGTCGGTCAGCAGCAGGTCCAGCCCGTCGGCCGCCGCGGCCAGCGTCAGCGCTTCGGCGGCGGTGCGCGCCGACCGGACCCGGTAGCCGTTGCGGTCCAGGACCCGCTCGGTCAACGCGCGCAGCCCCTCGTCGTCCTCCACCAGCAGGATCGTCTCGCCGGCGCCCGGCCGTACCCGTGCCGACGTGCGGGCCGCCGGGCCCGCCGGCTGGTCGGTGACCGGCAGCAGCGCGGCGATGGTCGTGCCGTGGCCCAGCTCCGAGTACAGCTGGGCGTGCCCGCCGGCCTGGGCGATGATGCCGTAGATCGTGGCCAGCCCGAGCCCGGTGCCCTGGCCCTTGGGTTTGGTGGTGAAGAACGGCTCGAAGGCCCGTTCCAGCGTCTCCCGGTCCATGCCGGTGCCGGTGTCGCTGACCGCCAGCCGCATGTACTGCCCGGTGCGGACGCCCGGATGCTGCGCCGCGTAGTGCTCGTCGACCGTGACGGCGTCGGTGTCGATGGTCAGGGTGCCGCCGTGGGGCATCGCGTCGCGGGCGTTGACGGCCACGTTGACCAGCACCTGTTCCAGCCGGCCGACGTCGGCCAGCACCGGCGCCGGGTCCTCGGTGAGCCGGGTGATCAGCGCGATGTCCTCGCCGAGGGTGCGGCGCAGCAGCTTCTCCACGTCCGCCACCACACTGTTGAGGTCCAGCGGGGTCAGTTCGGCGACTGTGTCGGCCCGCGCGAACGCCAGCAGCTGTCGGGTGAGGCCCGCGGCCCGGTCGCCCGCCGCGACGATCTGCAGCAGGTCGTCGTGCAGCCGCGCCCACGCCGGGTCGCGGGCCGCCAGCTCCTCGACGTCAGCGGCGGACATGCCCGCGTAGCCGTTGATGATGCCGAGCAGGTTGTTGAAGTCGTGCGCGATGCCGCCGGCCAGCTGCCCGAGGCTCTCCAGCCGTTCCGACTGGCGCAACCGCTGGCGCAGGTGGTGCCGCTCGGTGACGTCGTCGACGACGGCGCACCGGACGGTGCGCCCGGCGAAGGTGGTCAGGTGGGAGGTCACCTCGACCTCGGTCACTCTGCCGTCGTGCTTGCGGTGCCGGCGGGCCCGGCAGCGTTCGACCGGCGCGGCCGCGGCCAGCTCTTCCCGTACGGCGGCAGCGTCATCAGCCGGGCAGAGGTCGGTGACCACGGCGCTGAGCAGGGCTTCCCGGTCCAGGCCGAAGTAGTGCACGGCGGCGTCGTTGACCGCCACCACGGCCAGCGTCTCGACGTCGACCAGGTAGATCGGATACGGGTTGGCGTCGAACAGCTGCCGGTAGTTGCGTTCGTGCTCGCGGGCCAGCTCCTCGGCCCGGCGCCGCTCCCTCAGTTCCCGGTCGACGGCGGCGAGCAGGCCGGCGAACTCGGTGCCGAGATCACTGACCTCCCGCGGGCCCGTGACAGTGACCGCGGGCTCGAGGTGACCGCTGGTCGCGGCGGCCCGGACGGCGGTGCGCAGCCGGCCGATGGGCCTGGTGATCCGGCGGTACACCAGCAGCGTCGCCAGCAGGCCGGCGAGCAGTCCCACGGCGGTGATCCCGGCCTGGCGGCGGGCGAGCCGGTGCGCTGCGGCCAGGGCGGCGGACCGGTCGGCGCCCGCGTACACCCGCCAGCCCGGGCCGGGGACGGTGCTGGACCCGTACACCCGGCGCAGCCCGGCCACGTCGGTGCCGGCGCCGGATCCGCCGGTGAAGCCGCTGGCCCGGACGGCGGTGCCGGCCCAGCGGCCGGCGTCGGGCCACCGGGTGATGACGGTGGCGCCGTCGCCCGTAGTGAGCAGGAACTCCAGGCCGCGGGCCCCGCCGAAGGTGCCGCCGGCCGCGGCGGCCAGCCCGATCAGGTCGACGAAGGCGACCACCATGCCGCGTCCGGCCATGGGCGCGGACAGGAGCACGGCCGGGCGGCCGGTGCGGTCGTCGGTCACCGGTCCGACCGTGCCGGGCGTACGGGCCGCAGCGGCCACCCACGACGCACCCTGGTACGCGACCGCCTCGACCTCCCCCGGCGGTTGCGAGGAGCACACCACCGAGCCGTCGCCGCGCAGCACGTCGAGGTGGCCGTCCTGCGGCCCGCCCAGCGAGAACGACAGCCGGCAGGCCTCGGGCTCGTCGAACACGGAGGCGGCGCCCGGGCTGGTGGCGACCGCGTCGACGCTCGAGCGGACGCCGGCCAGGTTGCGCCCGAGCTGCTCGGCGGCCTTGCCCGCACCGAACTCGGCGTCGGCCCGGGCGGCGGAGAGGCCGTCGTGCTCGGCGCTCTCCCAGCCGAAGCCCAGCGCGACGGTGGCCGCCAGCACGAACAGCGCCAGCAGCGCGCCGAGGTACGACCGCAGCGGCATCGGGCTCTTCGTCAGCTTCCGGGGCACCGCTGCCTCGACTTCCCGGCCCGCGACTTCCCGGCCCACGACGGCGGCACCGGAACCGCCGAACGACGAAAGCGACATTACCGCCAGCCCGCATACGGGTCCGGGACTCGACGAGATTGCTCCCCACGGCCCGGCACCCGGCCGAATCGGCGATAACCCCACGGCCCCCGAGAGGTTGGCCGAAGCTGAAGGCGACCGGACAGTGCGGCAACCGACCGAGGAGAGAACGTGGCGCGTGGCAGCGGGTGGGGCTCGGCGTTCGACAATCGTTCGCTGCGGACCAAGATCGGGGCGGCCGTGCTGGTCGCGACGGCCATGGGCGTGATGATCGCGGCGATCTCGCTGCAGACCCTCTACCAGATGAGCGACACCTCGATCGCCGCGCAGCGCGAGAACCTCACCGTGCTGAAGGCGTCCTCGGCCGTGGGGCAGAATTTGGAGAGCTTCGTCGGGTCGACCAGCGCGATGAAGGCGTACCCGGCGATCGCGGCCGAGATCGGCAAGGGGATGGCCGAGCAGCAGCAGGCCATCGACACCGGGTTGCAGGTGCTGGCGGCCAACCTCAGTGACGCCCCCGGCCAGGCCGTGGTCACCCGCATGCAGACCGACTGGGACACGTTCAAGACCTTCATCACCGGCGTCTCCAGCGTCTCCACGCCGGCCGAGCAGGCCGCCGGGCTGGCCAAGTTCACCGAGCTGCACGACGCCCTGCTGGCCGACCAGGCCCAGGTGGAGAAGTACGTCTCCGACCGGGTGTCCACCCAGATCGCGGCCGCCGAACAGCGCAAGAGCGACGCGGTACGCACGGTCGTGATCCTGCTCGTGGTGGGCGTGGTCATCAGCCTGTACCTGGGGATGCGGGTGGCCAACCGGGTCCGCCGCGCGGTGGCCGGCGTCTCGCACGCCGCGGCCGGGCTGGCCGACGGTGACCTGACCCGTACCTGTGACGTGCGGGAGCGCGACGAGGTGGGCCGGATGGCCGCCCTGCTGGACCGCGGCATCGGCCGGCTGCGGCAGGACATCGTCCAGCTGGCCGGGAACGCGACCACCCTGCAGAACTCGGCCGTACAGCTGACCGCGGTCTCCGGAGCGGTGGGCTCGGCCGCCGCCGAGGCGTCCGTGCAGGCCGGGTCGGTCGCCTCGGCGGCCGACGTGGTCTCGAACAACCTGCAGATCGTCTCCACCGGCTCGCAGGACGTGGGCGCCTCGATCCGGGAGATCAGCGCGTCGACCTCGGAGGCGACCGGCGTGGCGGCCAAGGCCGTCGAGGTGGCCGCCGCCACCAACGCCACCGTCGCACGCCTGGGCGAGTCGTCCACCGAGATCGCCACCGTGGTCAAGGTCATCACCGCGATCGCCGAGCAGACCAACCTGCTGGCGCTGAACGCGACGATCGAGGCCGCCCGCGCGGGCGACGCCGGCAAGGGCTTCGCGGTGGTCGCGAGCGAGGTCAAGGACCTGGCCCAGGAGACCGCGAAGGCCACCGAGGACATCGTGCGCCGGGTGGAGACGATCCAGTCGGACACCTCCGGCGCGGTGGCGGCGATCGGCGAGATCAGCGCGATCATCGAGCAGATCAACGGCATCCAGGTGACGATCGCGTCCGCGGTGGAGGAACAGACGGCCACCACCCAGGAGATGAACCGCACCCTCTCGGAGGCCGCCGACGGCGCCGGGAACATCGCGGCGACCATCGCCGGGGTCTCGGACGCCACCCGGCGTACCACCGACACCATCGGCGAGACCAGCCAGGCCGCCGCCGAGCTGGCCGTGATGTCCCGGCAACTGCAGGATCTGGTGTCGCGCTTCCGTTACTAGCGATGTTGTAGCGTCCGGTCCATGCCGTCGTCCGCCAGCCCGCGACGGTACGTGATCACCGGGGCGCCCGGGGCCGGCAAGTCGACCCTCCTTCAGATATTGCGCGAGCGCGGTTACGCCGTGGTCGACGAGGCGGCCACCGACGTCATCGCCCGCGAGCAGGCCCACGGCAGCGCCGAGCCGTGGCGCGAGGAGAACTTCATCGCCGCGGTGGCCCAGCTCCAGCACGAACGCCAGGAACTCCCGCCGCCGGCCGGCACCACGGTCCAGTTCTTCGACCGGTCACCGCTGTGCACGCTCGCGCTCGCCCGCTACAGCGATCGGCCGGTGCCGCCGTCGTTGGCGAGCGAGGTCGCCCGCGTCGTCGCCGAGGGCGTCCACCGGCCGCGGGTCTTCTTCGTCCAGCTGCTCGGATTCATCACCCCGACGGCGGCCCGCCGGATCAGCTATGCGGATGCGGTCCGGTTCGAGCGTTTCCACGAGCAGGTCTACCGTGAGCACGGCTTCGCCCTGGTGGACGTGCCGGCCGGGCCGCCGGACCAGCGGGCCGACCTGATCGTCCGGGCCGTCGCGGGAGACGGCTGAGCCCGCTCTCCCGGGATTTCACCAAGCCCGGGCCGGCGCGCGGGGAGTCAGGCGGGCCGGGTGACCGGGTGGTCGGTGACCGGGGCCCGCCGGCCGGCGGGCCGGGCCATGGCACCGAAGGTCGCCACCAGCAGGACGTTGACCAGCACCGCCAGCCAGCCGACGTTCGCGATGTGGGCGACCGGCCAGACGACGCCCGCCACGGCCAGCCCCGCCACGACCCATCGCGGCGGCCCCTGGCGCAGGGCGAACGCCGCCACCAGCAGCGTCAGCGGGAAACACAACCCGAGCGGCTTGATCAGCCCCGCCGCCGCGCCCGTCGCGTCGACCAGGTCCGTGTCGCCCAGCGACACGTGGATGGTGTTGAAACCGTAGACGACGTTCCCCGCCGCCCCGAGCATCCCCACGACCAGCAGGACCGCCGCCGTCACCCCGTCGCTCCAGGTCACCAGGCGCAGCAGCACGAACGCGTACCCGGTGGCCCCCAGGACGTGCACGACGCCGGCGGCCGGGTCGTCCCAGCCGCGGGTCGCGTACAGCGCGTCGGCGAGCAGATAGAGCACCGGGGCGACGAGCAGCAGAGCGGTGAGCAGGCGGTCGATCGGTGATCCGGGCACGGACCTCATGGCGGCTCCTTCGAGCTGGGCGCGGCGGGACACCCCTCACCGTCGTCCGCGCGCCGGGCCGGGACATCCGGGTGGGCCCGGCGAAGTCATAGGGTCAGCCCTGATCACGGCGGGGGTCCGCGCTGGCACGATGAGGCGGTGACCCGTACCGCGACGCTCAGCTCGGCGGCCGGTGCCGTCGTGGCCGTGCTGGTCGCCGGTGGTTTCGCCCTCGGCGTCCACGCCGGCAATCTGCACAACGGGCTCATCGCGGCGTCGTTCACCGCCGTCGGGCTGTTCGTGGTGCTCCGGCGCCCCGGCAACCGAGAGGGCCGGTTGTTCGTCGCGACCGGCGCCGCCCACGCGGTGATGTTCGCCGGACGCCAGTACGGGCTGCACCCGGGCCGCTGCCCGAGGCGTCCTGGGCCGGCTGGCTCGGTGTCTGGCCACTGCCGATCGTGCTGGTCGTCGCCGGCCTGACCATCATGTCCTTTCCCACCGGACGGCTGCCGTCGCGCGGGTGGCGGACCGTCACCGCCGTACTGGCCGCCGTCGGTGTCGTCCTCGCCGCGGTGTCGGCGTTGTGGCCGGTCGAGTACGCCCGTACCGCCCTGGTCGCCGGGCATCCGCTGAGCCTGCCCGGTCTCGCCGCCGCCGACGCGTTCTACCGGGTCGCCCGGCCCGCCGGTTACCTGCTGTTCCAGCTGACCTGGGTGCTCTGCGTGGTGGTCCGGCTCCGGCGGGCGCGCGGCGACGAGGCCCGGCAACTGCGCTGGTTCGCGTACGCCGTCACGGTCTCCGCCGCGGTCATGGTGCTGGGCCTGGTGGTGTGGCACTCCCCCGTGCCCGGCACGCTGACGATGCCGGTGGTCGCGGTCGCGGCCGGAGCGGCGATCCTCAAGTACCGGCTCTACGACATCGACCCGGTGATCAACAAGTCACTGGTGTTCGGTGCGATGGCGACGCTCGTGACCCTGGGCTACGTGGCCGTGGTGACGGGCGTCGGGCGGCTCGTCGACGGCAACCGTACGGTCCTGTCCCTGGTGGCGACGGCGGTCGTGGCCGTCGCCTTCGAGCCGTTGCGCCGGCGGGTCCAGCGGCTCGCCGACCGGCTCGTGCACGGGCACCGGCTCGGCCCGTACGAGTCGCTCGCCCGGCTCTCCGCCCAGCTGGCCGCACCGGCCGGCGGGTTGCTCGACGGCATCTGCCGGACCGTCGCCGACGGTGTCGGGGCGCGGCAGGTCATGCTCTACACCGGCCAGCCCGACGAGCTGCGGGCGGTGTCCGTCTGGCCGGACACAGTGCCGCTGCCACCCGGCGTAAGGGCCTTGACCGGTCTTCCCGGCGCGAAGGTGGCGGTGCCGGTCATGCACGACGGGCGCTTCCGCGGCGCGGTCACGGTGCACAAGGGTGACCCCCTGTCGCCTGCGGAGAAGCAGCTGGTCGGTGACCTGGCCGCGCAGGCCGGGCTGGTGCTGGAGCTGCGGGCGACGGCGCAGCGCCTGGTCACCGCCGGGGACGCCGCCCGCCGCCGGCTCGAACGGGACCTGCACGACGGGGTGCAGCAGCGGCTGGTCACCGTGGCGATGGAGCTGGGCACCGTCGTGCGGCTGGCCTCCGACGCCGGGGCCGCCGACGTCGCCGGGCGGGCCGCCGCGGTCCGCGCCCAACTGCTCGAGACCACCGCGGAGCTGCGCGATCTGGCCCGCGGCCTGCATCCGGCCGTGCTCACCCAGGACGGGCTGGAGGCAGCGCTGGGGTTCCTGGCCGACCGGTCCGCCGTGCCGGTCCGGCTGGGCGTGACGGTCGACCGCCGGCTGCGCCCGGAGGTGGAGGCGACCGCGTACTTCATGGTCAGCGAGGGCCTGACCAACACCGCCAAGCATGCCGGCGCGGCCCTCGCCTCGGTGCGGGCCGAACTGGCCGGGGCCGGGCTCATCGTCGAGGTGGTCGACGACGGCGTCGGTGGCGCCACGATGGTGCCGGGCAGCGGCCTGGAGGGGCTCGCGGACCGGCTCGCCACCCTCGGCGCGCGGCTGACGGTGGACAGCGGACCGGTGGGCACGCGGCTGGCGACGGTGATCCCGTGCGGGTGATGCTGGCCGACGACGCGGTGCTGTTCCGCGAGGGCCTGGCCCGGATTCTGACCGACGTCGGTTTCACCGTCACCGGTCAGGCCGGCGACGGCGCGGGGCTGCTCGCCCGGGTCCGGGCCGACCCGCCGGACGTCGCGGTGATCGACCTGCGGATGCCGCCGGGGTACGCCGCCGAGGGCATCGACACCGCCGCCGCCGTCCGGGCCGCGGCGCCCGGTGTCGGCCTGATGCTGCTCTCACAGTACGTCGAGGTGCACCACGCGCTCCGGCTGATGACCGACTTCGACGGCGGTGTCGGCTACCTGCTCAAGGACCGGGTGTCCGACCTCGGCGCGTTCGGCACCGACGTGCGCAAGGTGGCCCGGGGCGAGACCGTCATCGACCCGGAGCTGGTGACCCGCCTGGTCGCCCGCCGCCGCGAACGCGATCCGCTGCGGGCCCTGACCGACCGCGAGCGCGCCGTGCTGGCGCTGATGGCCCAGGGGCTGTCGAACGCCGCCGTGGCGGCTGACCTGCACCTGGCGGTCAAGACGGTCGAGGCCCACGTCACCGCCATCTTCACCAAACTGGGGCTGATCCCCGACGATCGCGAGCACCGGCGCGTCCTGGCCGTGCTGACCTTTCTGCGTGCCTGAGCCGTCACCGGCCGCAGCGGACATTGACTTGCCGCGATCACGGCCAGATGCTGGGACCGATGCAGACCCGGCTGTCCCGCACGAACGACCCGGCGCTGGTCCTCGCGGCGCGCGCGGGTGACCGTGGTGCCCTGGACGAGCTCGTCCGCACCCACCTGCCGCTGGTGTACAACCTGACCCGGCAGGCGCTGGGCGGGCATCCCGACGTCGACGACGTCGTGCAGGAGGTCATGCTGCGCATGGTGCGCCAGCTGCCGGGGCTGCGCTCGGCCCGGAGTTTCCGGCCCTGGCTGACGGCCATCACGGTGCACCAGATCGGCACCCAGCTGGCCCGCGGCCGCGTCGCCGCGGCCCGCACCGCGGACCTCGACGAGCTGGCCGGGCTGCCGGACGCCGGCGCGGAGCCCGAGGGCGCCACCCTGCTGCGGGTGGAGCTGTCGGTGCAGCGGCGGCAGGTGATGCACGCCGGGCGGTGGCTGTCCGCCGAGGAGCGGACGGTGCTCTCGCTGTGGTGGCTGGAAACGGTGGGTGAGCTCACCCGGGCCGACGTGGCGGTGGCGCTGGGGGTCAAGATCGCGCATGCCGGCGTACGGCTGCAGCGCATGCGCGACCACCTCGAGACGGCCCGCTCGATCGTCGCCGCACTCGACGCCGTGCCCGGCTGCGGCCGGCTCAATGCCGTCGTGGCCGGCTGGGACGGGGTGCCGAGCCCGTTCTGGCGCAAGCGCATCGAGCGGCACCTGCGTTCGTGTCCCACCTGCGCGCCCGTCCGCGACGGCCTGGTGCCGACCGAGCGACTGCTCGCCGGGCTCGCCCTGCTGCCCGTTCCCGCCACGCTCACCAGCGAGCACGTGCCGGTCGAGGCGTTCACCCGGACCTCCCTGATCGGTCGCTGGGGTGCGGCGCTGCGGGCTCATCCGGTCGGCGCCGCACTGACCGCCGGTGCGCTGGCCGCCGGTCTGGTGCTCACCATGGCCGGCTGGTCGAGCCTGCCGCCGGTGGCCCGCGCGGTGCTCGCCGGGTCGCCGTCCCCGGCCCCGCTGCTGAAGACCGGGAAGGTGGCACTGGAAGCGGCCAACGCCAAGGGGCAGTTCGTCTCGCTGTCGGGCGGCCGGGGCGTGCTCACGCCGGCCGGGGCCACCCTGGAGGTCGTCCCGGGCCTCGCCGGCCGGGGCTGTTTCTCGCTGCGCACGGCCGATGGGATGCACCTGCGCCATGCGTCCTGGCGGCTGGTGGCCGGCTTCGACGACGGCACCGCGCTGTTCCACGGCGACGCCACCTTCTGCCCGCGGGCCGGCCTGGCCGCCGGTTCGGTGACGCTGGAGTCGGCCAACTACCCCGGCTGGTTCCTGCGCCACGTGGGCGACGAGCTGTGGGTCGACCAGCTCGACGGCAGCGCGGGCTTCCGCGCCGACAGCTCCTTCGTGGTCCGTCCGTCCCGCGGCTGACCGGGTCTCAGCCCAGCCAGGCGACCACCGCGATGAGCGTCACGGCCGCGGCCGCGGTCGACAGCACGATGGTGTCCCGGGCGAAACCCTCACCGCGGCCGTAGCGGCTGGCGAAGACGAAGATGTTCTGCGCGGTCGGCAGGGCCGAGGTCACCACGGCGGCGAGCAGCGCCGGGCCGGTCAGCCCGAGGGCATGGCGCCCGATCAGGTACGCCAGCAGCGGATGGACCAGCGCCTTGAGCACGACCGCGGCCAGCCGGTCCGGCGCGTCCGGTCCCGGGCGCAGCGGCCGGCTCCCGCGCAGCGACATGCCCAGCGCCAGCAGCGTCATCGGCACCGCAGCCCCGCCCAGCAGCACGAACGGCTGCAGCAGCGGTCGCGGCATGTCCCAGCCCGACACGGCCACCGCGATGCCGGCCGCGGACGCGATCATCAGCGGGTTGCGGGCCGGCATCGCCGCCAGCCGGCCCAGCGACGGCCGTTCCTCCCCGGTCGCCACCTCCAGCACGGCCAGCGCCGTCGGGCCGGCCAGCAGCACCTGGAACATCAGCACCGGCGCGATGAACGCCACGTCACCGAGCACGTAGGCGGCGATCGGGATCCCCAGGTTGCCCGCGTTGACATAGCTGGCGGCGAGCGCGCCGACAGTCAGCTCGGCGACGCTGCGCCGCCACAGCAGCCGGGCGAGCGTGACGTACAGCGCGGCGACGATCAGGGTGCTGAGCACGAACGCGGCGAGCGCCCCGGTGAAGATCCGGCCGATCGTGGACGTGGCGAGGGTGACGAACAGCAGCGCCGGCGCGGTGACGAAGAACGCGAGCCGGGTCAGCGTCTCCAGCCCGGCCGCCCCGAGCAGCCCGAACCGGCCGATCAGGTAGCCGACGAGGACGAGCGCCCAGACGACGGCGAAGCCGGTGACGACCTCACGCACCCGGGCCGCCCGGAGACCACCGCTCGATCAGATCCACAACTGCAGCAGTGTGTCACGCCGGTGTCGCGTCCTCGTCGCGCTGGTACACGTCGGGGACGTCGTCCCGGTCGGCGTCGACGTTCTCCTCCTCGTAGATGCGCCGGTAGGTGCGGTTGCGGATCCGCAGGATGACCGTGGCCGACAGGGCGGCGGCCAGCGAGCCGGTCAGCACGGCCACCTTGACGTGGTCGTCGAGGTCGCTGCCGATGCCGAACGCCAGCTCCCCGACCAGCAGCGACACGGTGAAGCCGATGCCGCCGAGCACGGCCAGCCCGGCCACGTCCACCCAGGCGAAACTGGCGTCCAGCCGGGCCCGGGTGAACCGGGTGACCAGCCAGGTCGCGCCGGTGATGCCCAGCGGCTTGCCCAGGACCAGCCCGGCCACGATGCCCACCGCGACGGGATCGCTGAGGGCGGCACCCAGGCCGCTGAGCCCGCCGACCGCGACGCCGGCCGACATGAGCGCGAAGATCGGCACGGCGATGCCCGCGGACAGCGGCCGGAACCGGTGCTCGAAGTGCTCGGCCAGGCCCGGCCCGGCCCCGGGACCGCCGGCCCGGCGGCTGCGCAGCACCGGAACGGCGAAGCCGAGCAGCACCCCCGCGACCGTGGCGTGCACCCCGGAGGCGTGCATCAGCGTCCACGTGGCGAAGGCCAGCGGCAGCAGCAGCCACCACGAGCGCATCCGCCGCTGCACCAGCACGGTGAACGCGGCCAGCGGCACCAGCATGGCGAGCAGCGGCAGCACGGACAGGTCCGAGGTGTAGAAGACGGCGATGATGACGATGGCGAGCAGGTCGTCGACCACCGCCAGGGTCAGCAGGAACGTCCGCATCGCCTGCGGCAGGCAGCGGCCGATCACCGCCAGCACCGCCAGCGCGAAGGCGATGTCGGTCGCGGTCGGGATCGCCCAGCCCTCCCCCTGACCCGACGAGAGGTTGACCAGGGCATAGATGACCGCGGGCACGACCACCCCACCGACGGCGGCGGCGATCGGCACCGCCGCGCGCCGGGGGTCGCGCAGGTCGCCCGCGACGAACTCGCGCTTGAGCTCCAGGCCCGCGACGAAGAAGAAGATCGCCAGCAGGCCGTCGGCGGCCCACGTCGCGATCGTCAGGTCGAGGTGCAGCACCTCGGGGCCCACCGTGAAGGCGCGCAGGGCCTCATAGCTGTCGCCCCACGGGGAGTTCGCCCAGATCAGCGCGGCCACGGCCCCGGCCAGCAGCAGCATGCCGCCGATGGTCTCCTTGCGCAGGATGTCGGCGATACGGCGGGCCTCGGGCCAGGACCCCCGGCCGAGAAGGTGCGGGCCGCGGCGCGGTTCCTGCGTCATGGGCGCTCCTGTTTCCGGGCATGGGTCGGACGTTGCCGACCAGACTTCCCGGCGCACCTGCCCGGAAGTCTAGCCGCACGAACGATCCGCATCCGGCGACACGGCGGGCGTCACAGCCGCATCAGTTCCTGCTGCACCGGGGTCGAAGGTCCCAGCCAGCACGGGACCTCACGCCCTGCCGGCCCGGGGCCCGCCGCGCGCACGATCAGTGCGGGTGAAGGGAGACCCGCCATGACGACATCGACGATCGCCGTCGGCGCCGACGGCACCTCGACGAGCGAGGCAGCCGTACGGTGGGCCGCCGTGGAGGCCGCGAGCCGGGGCGTGCCCCTGCGCATCGTGTACGCGTACGGCCCGACCGAGGACACCGCCGAGCGGCTGCTGGCGGGCGCGGTGCTCGACGCCGCTGTCCGCCACGCCCAGTCCGCCGCGGCCGGTGTCGTCATCGGCGCCGAGGCGGTACGCGGCGAACCGGTGCCGGCGCTGCTGAGTCTCGAGGACGTGGGCCTCGTCGTGCTCGGGCACCGGGGCCGGGGCGGCTTCACCAGCCTGCTGCTCGGTTCCGTCGGTCAGCAGGTCGCCACGCACGCGCGGGTGCCCGTGGTGGTCGTCCGGGGCCGGGCCGACGCGGCCCGCGGGCCGGTCGTGGCCGGGGTCTGCGGCTCGGCGACCGACGACGCGGTCCTGGATCAGGCCTTCGCGACGGCGGCCCGGCACGGCGCGCCACTCGCCGTGCTGCGCACCTACGCCCCGCCGGCCCCGCTGTGGGTGGGTGACATCCCGGCCTCCGAGGACGGCGTCGCCGCCCTGAACGCGGCCGCCCGCGAGCGCCTCGAGCACCGGCTGGCCCCCTGGCGCGCCGAATATCCGGAGGTGGACGCCGAGGCGGTGGTGTCGCCGGACGACGCCGGCGCCGTGCTGGTCGCGGTGTCGCACAACGCCCGCCTGGTGGTCCTCGGGCGCCCGGCCCACAGCGCGGTGGTCAACACGCTGATCGGATCGACCGGTCTGCACCTGCTGCACCACGCCGGTTGCCCGGTGCTGGTCACACCCCCGGCTCCGGTCGCCTCGATAGCATCAGCGAATGGTCGCGCCCAAGGGTAACGAGCAGCCGTCGCTGGGACTGACCCCGCTGTCCCGGGTCAGGCTCGACGAGCTGCTGCAGGAGATGCTGGTCCGGGTCGGCGAGGTGGTCACCAGCCGGGAACGGCTGCGCGCGCTGCTGGACGCCGTCGTCGGCATCGGCACCGACCTGGACCTGCGCAGCACCCTGCAGCGCATCGTCGAGTCGGCCTGCGCGCTGGCCGGCGCCCGCTACGGCGCGCTGGGCGTGATCGGCACCGACCGGCAGCTCTCCGACTTCATCACCCACGGCATCGACCCGGCCGCGCACGCCAAGATCGGTGACCTCCCGCACGGCCGCGGCGTCCTCGGTCTGCTGATCACCGACCCGCACCCGGTCCGCCTGCCCGACATCACCAAGCACCCCCGCTCGTACGGCTTCCCGCCCAACCACCCGCCGATGCACAGCTTCCTCGGCGTCCCGGTCCGCACCCGGGACCAGATCTTCGGCAACCTGTACCTGGCCGAGAAGCAGGGCGCCGACGAGTTCACCGAGGACGACGAGGAGATCATGGTCGCCCTCGCCGCCGCGGCCGGGGTGGCCATCGACAACGCGCGGCTGTTCACGCTGGCCCAGCGGCGTGAGCGCTGGCTGTCGGCCGCCGCCGAGATCACCGGGGTGCTGCTCGGCACGGTCCGGCGCACCGAGGCGCTGCGGCTCATCGCCCGCCGCGCCCGCGAGATCACCGAGGCCGGGCTGGTGCTGGTGCTGCTGGCCGGCGAGGACGGGTCCCGCTACACCATCGAGGTCGCCGACGGCGCGGACGACATGGTCGGCAAGGTGCTCTCGGTGGACGTGGAAGCGTTGTACGCCGACGGTGCCGAGCTGGGCGGCGTCGCGGACTGGCCGGGCACCGTACCGCCGGGCCCGGTGCTGGCCGCGCCGCTGGCCGGCGCCGACCTGCCCCAGGGTGTGCTGATCGTCGCCGGTGCCGCCGGCGGCGGCGAGGACGACGCCACGCTGCTGGCCAGCTTCGCGGGCCAGGCCGCCCTGGCCCTGGAACGGGCCCGGGCCCAGGAGGAACGCGAGCAGCTGGTCGTGCTGGAGGACCGCGAGCGCATCGCCCGCGACCTGCACGACGTCGTGATCCAGCGGCTGTTCGCCACCGGCATGCAGCTGCAGGGTGCCGCCCCGCACGCGCTGCGCCCGGAGGCGGTCAAGCGGATCAACGCGGCGGTCGACGACCTGGACGCCACGATCCGTGACATCCGCCGGTCGATCTTCGAACTGCGGGCCCCGGTGGGCCACTCCCTGCGCACGGAGCTGCGCGACGCGGTCGAGGCGGCCACCGCGGCCCTGGGCTTCCGGCCGACGCTGGACGTGTCGGGGCCGGTGGACAGCGCGGTGCCCGACGACGTGGTGCCGGAGGTGCTGGCCGTGCTGCGCGAGGCCCTGTCGAACGTGGCCCGGCACGCCCAGGCCGGCACGGCCCGGGTCTCGGTCCGCGCGGCCGGCGGCGAGGTGATCATCCAGATCGAGGACAACGGCGTCGGCACCGACCCGGCCCTGGCCCGCGGCGGCCTGGTGAACATGGGTGAACGGGCCGGCGACCTGGGTGGCAGCTGCACGGTGAGCCCGGCCGACGAGGGTGGCACGGTGGTGACCTGGCGGGTGCCGCTCGGCGGCTGACCTCGCCCCGGGGATCGGAAGTCCGGGAGGTTCGGGTCTTTCGGCCCTGATCGGGGCGGGCCGGCGGCGCGATGGTGGAGGGGAACTCACCAGGAGGTCCACCATGACCGCGAATTCGCCCCAGGCCACCCGGCAGCTCACTTCGGCCGCCGAGGCGTCGCTGCACGCTCCCTCGGTGTTCAACACCCAGCCGTGGCAGTGGCGGATCACCGGCGACACCATGGAGCTCTTCGCGGACCCGGACCGGCAGCTCGCCGCCACCGACCCCGACGGACGGCTGCTGCTGCTCAGCTGCGGCACCGCGTTGCACCACGCCCGTACGGCCCTGGCGGCGGCCGGCTGGACCAGCACGGTGGACCGGCTGCCCGATCCGGCGCAGCCGACGTTGCTGGCCCGCGTACGGCTGGGGCATGCCGTCCCGGCCGACCCGGAGGCCCAGCGGATGGCGGCGGCCGTCGGACGCCGCCGCACCGACCGGCGCGCCTTCGGTGACCACCCGGTCTCCGAGCAGACGCTGACCAAGCTGCGCCGGTTCGTCGAGGCCGAGGGTGCCTACCTGCACGTCGTGCCGGCCGATCAGGTGCCGGCGCTGGCCATCTCGACCGAGCGGGCCGCCGGGGCCCAGCAGGACGATCCGGCCTACCGCGAGGAGCTGGACCGCTGGACGAACCGGCCGCAGTGGCGCGGCGACGGCGTGTCGCCCGGGACGGCGGTGAAGCCGGCCCTGCGGCGGGTGCCGGTGCGCGATTTCGCCCCCGAGGGCATCCCCGGCCTGAGCGCCGGCGCGGGCGTCGACAAGGGTGCCGCGTACGTGATCGTCTTCGGGATGACGGACCGGCCCGCTGACCTGCTGCGCGGCGGTGAGGCCCTGTCCGCGCTCCTGCTGCTGGCCACGGCGGACGGGCTGGCCACCGCGCCGCTGAGCGAGGCGGTCGAGGTCGCCTGGACGCGGCACCTGCTCACCAGCCTGCTGTCTGCCGTCGGCGAGCCCTACATCGCCGTCCGGCTCGGCTACCCGATCGACCGCGCACCGCTGCCGCCGCAGGCCCGCCGCGCCCCGGCGGAAACCATCCGCGTCGAGCAGTGAGGGAAGGGGACCTGCCGTCATGACCTACGACCACGCCGACCTCCGGCACGCGGCCGCCGCGGCGGTCCGGGCGCCCTCGCTGCACAACAGCCAGCCGTGGCGCTTGCGGCTCCGGGCCGGCGCCATCGAGGTGCTGGCGGACCAGCAACGGCAGCTCGCGGTGGCGGACAGCACCGGCTGGGCCGTACGGATCGCCTGCGGTGCCGCCATCGCCAACGCCCGGCTGGCGCTGGCCGTCGCGGGCATCCCGGCCGAGGTCGTGCTCCGCCCCGACCGCACCGAGCCGGACCTGCTCGCCCGGCTGACGCCCGGTCCCCGCCGGCCGGCCACGTACACCGAGACCGACCTCGCCGCGGCGATCCCCCGCCGGTACAGCAACCGCCGGCCGTTCTGGCCCGACCCCGTGCCGCCGGACGTGCGCCAGCGGCTGGTGGACGCGGCCCGCGAGGAGGCCGGCTGGCTGGACCTGCTGGTCGGGATGACCGCGCTGAGCGGCTTCGCCGAGATCGCCCACAGCGCCGACCGGGTGCTGCGGCGCGACCTGAGCTACCAGGCCGAGATGTCGACCTGGACGCATGCCGACGAGGCGCCCGACGGTGTCGCCGTGCCGGCCGGGGCCCCGGTGCCGGAACCGCAGGATCTGCTGCCCCAGCGCGCCTTCTCCGACCGCCGGCGGGCCGCGGGACGCGACTTCGAGCCGGAACCGCTGGTGGCCATCCTGGGCACGGCCGGCGACCGCCCGCACGATCAGCTCCTGGCGGGCCAGGCGCTGCAGCGGGTGCTGCTGACCGTCACGGACGCGGGCCTGGCCTGCTCGATGATCTCGCAGCCCATCGAGGTGCCGGCCGCGCGTGATCAGCTGCGCCGGTCGCTCGGCCGCTCCGGGATGCCGCAGATGGCGCTGCGGATCGGTTACGGCCGGCCGGGCAGCCCGAGCCGCCGCCGCCCGCTCGACGATGTGCTGATCGCGGACTGAAAACAATTCGGCCACACCGCCATTGCAACAAACCTGCACATCATATTTATTGACTCTCATATATCGGCGGGTGAGGATTTCCTCACGGAACAACCGTCCCCGGAGACCGCCGGAGCCACTCCCGAGGATGGGCCGCACGCTGCGGTGACGGCCATATTGAGGCCCTTTTCAGTGCACCTCGACGACCCTTTGTCGCCGCACCCTGCGCGCCTACCGGCGGTGTCCAATTGCGACAAGGAGAAACACTGAATGGCACCCTCACCCCGGGCCCGCCGGCTGCGCCGGCTGGCCGGCGGCGGCACTCTCGTCGCCCTGGTGACGGCGGGACTCGCCCTCACCGTGACCAGCGCCCAGGCGGCCACCGTCTTCACCGCCGACTTCGAGTCGGGCAGCACCAGCGGCTGGTCCAAGTCCGGCGGCACCTGGTCGGTCGTCGCGGACGGCACGCAGACGCTGCGGCAGAGCAACGCCGGCAGTGAGAACGCCCGCGAGCTCGCCGGCGACGCCGGGTGGACCGACTACGCGGTGTCCGCGAAGGTCAAGCCGCTGTCGTTCGGCTCGGGCGGGTTCGTCGGCCTGCTGGCCCGGGCCAAGAGCTCGACCACGTTCTACCGGCTGGCGTTGCTGCCCGGCCAGGCGCAGCTGCAGGCGGTCAACAGCGGCAGCATCACGGTGCTCGGCACCGCGGCCCGGACGGTGAGCACCGGCACCTGGTATTCCCTGAGCCTGAGCGTCTCCGGGTCGACCGTCACCGGCAGCGTCGACGGCGCGACGGTCGGGACCGGCACCAGCTCCGTCTCGGGCTCCGGCCGCATCGGCCTGCAGACCGGTTTCGCCTCCGCGGGCTTCGACGACGTCACGGTCACCACCGGAGGCGGCGGCACGCCGTCGCCGACCGGCCCGACCACCCCGCCCCCGTCGAGCCCCACGCCCACCACCCCGCCGCCCACCACTCCCCCGCCGACCACCCCGCCGCCGGCCACCAGCGACGTGCTCTACGTGGCGCCCAACGGCAGCGCGAGCGCGGCCGGCACCCAGGCGAGCCCGACCACCCTGGTCTCGGCGATCACCCGGGTCGCGGCCGGCGGGACGATCTACCTGCGCGGCGGCACGTACGCCTTCTCGCAGACGGTCACCATCGCGCCGGGCAACAACGGCACCGCGAGTGCCCGCAAGAAGCTGTCGGCGTACCCGGGTGAGACGCCGGTGCTGAACTTCTCGGCCATGGCCGAGGACCCGGCCAACCGCGGGCTGGCCGTCAACGGCTCGTTCTGGCACGTGTCGGGCATCATCGTGGAACGCGCCGGCGACAACGGCATCTTCGTCGGGGGCAGCAACAACATCCTCGAACGCACGATCACCCGGTTCAACCGCGACACCGGGCTGCAGCTGTCCCGGATCGCCTCGGACACCCCGAACAGCCAGTGGCCGGCCAACAACCTGATCCTGAGCGCGGAGTCGCACGACAACGCGGACTCCGACGGTGAGGACGCCGACGGGTTCGCCGCGAAGCTCACCGTCGGCTCCGGCAACATCTTCCGCTACGCCGTGTCGCACAACAACATCGACGACGGCTGGGACCTCTACACCAAGACCGACACCGGGCCCATCGGCGTGGTCACCATCGAGGACTCCCTGGCCTACAACAACGGCACGCTGAGCAACGGCGGCCAGGCCGGCAACGGCGACCGCAACGGCTACAAGCTCGGTGGCGAGGACATCAAGGTCAACCACATCGTGCGGCGCAGCATCGCATTCCACAACGGCAAGCACGGGTTCACGTACAACAGCAACCCGGGTGCGATGACGATCTCCAACAACATCAGCATCGACAACACCGAACGCAACTTCAACTTCGACGCGGGCACCTCGGTGTTCCGTAACAACGTCTCCTGCCGCAGCGGCAGCGGCACCAACGACCGGGTCATCGGCGACGCCGACAGCTCCAACCAGTTCTGGTCGGGCACCAACGGATCCCGGTGCGCCGCGCTGAGCGGCGCGCTGGCCTGGTCCTTCGCCTCCGACGGCCACCTCGCGGTGACCCTCGGCGGCCGGCCCGTGACGCCGTGACCACCGGCCGGGCCCGGCGGCCACCCCCGCCGGGCC
>NZ_JBSGFR010000073.1:0-29067 GCF_053603475.1 Actinoplanes sp. NPDC004185
GGGCTGCGGCGCGGCCGACGGCACCCCGGCGGGCTCCGGCGCGGCCAACAGCTCGCGGCGGGGCCCGACCGCGAGGGCCGCCGCATAGCCGAAGGCGCAGGCGACCGGCAGCCAGATCGGTGCCATCAGCCGCGGGTACTCGGAGTTGACCGGGTGGGCCAGGACCATCATCACCCCGGTCAGCCCGGTGAAGATCCACAGTGCGGCGACCGCCCGCATCCGCAGCACCAGCACGACGACCGCGAACAGGACGGCGACCAGGGTGCCCGGCACGGCCAGCTCCAGGACCAGCCGGTCCGGCCAGAAGAAGAGGTTGCGCCTGATCAGCCAGCCGATCGGGTCGGCCACGTCGGGGCCGGCCCGGAAATGGCGGGTCGCGAAGTCCTGGATCGTGTCGTTCAGGCCGGGCAGGTGCAGCGTCCGGCTGAGCAGCTGCCAGGCCAGCGCGGTCAGCAGCCCGGTCGCGCCGAGCAGCGCCCCGGCCCGCCGCTGCCGCCGGCCGAGGGCCGTGAGGGCACCGGCGGCGAGCAGGGCCAGGGCCATCGCCATTCCGCTGGCCGAGCGGACCGCGAGCAGCCAGGCCAGCGCCGCGACCACGAGGACCAGTCCGGCCCGGCGTCCCCGCACCACCAAGGTGGCTCCGAGCAGCGCCGCGAGATATCCGGCGACCACGCCGCTCTCGGTCAGCATGCGGGTCATGGCGAAACCCGTCGGCAGGGCGAAAAGAACGGTCGCGGCCAGCACCCCAGCCGGCCGTAGACCGCTGGCCAGCCAGACGGCCAGATACGCCAGCACGGCCGCGAGCAGCGCCAACACCAGCGTCGCCGTCATCATGCCGGTCCACAGTCCCAGCGTCGCGACGAATGGCGCGGCGAACAGCGGATAACCGGGCCGGCTGTCGAAGATCGCGGCGTACCGGGGTGAGATGCGGGTGGTCACGTAGAGCTCGCAGGTGGGCTTCTCGCCGCGCGCCCGCGACGCGCGGTTGAGATCCCGGCACACCTGCCGGCCCGCCTCGAGGCCGGCGACCTCGGGGTCCGTCCCGGTGAAGATCAACGCCTGGCGCATGTACCAGTAGCTGTCCCCGGAGGCGACGCGCCTCGGATCCTCGTAGCGCGCGAGGAAGAGCAGACCGGCGAGCACGACGACGAGCAGCACCCAGGCCCCCTCGACCAGGCCCCGCCGGGTGCGGGACCTCGACGGGCGCGACCCGGCCCGATCGGCAACAACGGTTTCCACGTAAGCACTCGATCCCCGTGATTGGGCATGACGATCAGCGGTCGCGCGTAGTCCGCGACCGCTGTCCCGCGGCGTATCCATTCCTGGTCGCACCGCTGTCCCCATAGACGCCGGACGGAGAGCCGGCGGGCGACAGCCGCTGGGAAAGAATCCATTCTTCTTGTCCGTCCGGGTGGCGCCGCACGTCGCGGGCCGGCTGGTGATCCGGCCCGGTGTAGCCTCCGGCCGGGAGGACAACGTGCCGAGGAACGCTGAGAGCCCCGCGCTCCGGGGGCGCCGACACGAGCTGACCCTGCTCGACGGACTGCTGCGCGACGTCCGGGCCGGGCACAGCCGGGTGCTGGTGCTGCGCGGGGAGGCCGGGGCCGGGAAGACCGCACTGCTGGACTACCTGTGCGGACACTCCCCCGGTGGCCGGGTCGTCCGCGCCGCCGGGGTCGAACCCGAGTCGGAGATCGCCTACTCGGCGCTCCAGCAGCTGTGCGCACCCCTGCTGGAGCATCTCGACCGGCTCGCCGAGCCGCAGCGGGCCGCGCTGGCCACCGCCTTCGGGCTCAGCTCCGGCAGCCCGCCGCAGGCCCTGCTCGTCGGGCTGGCCGTGCTGGGACTGTTCGCCGAGGCCGCCGCCGAGCAGCCGCTGGTCTGCGTGGTGGACGACGTGCAGTGGCTGGACCGGATGTCCGAGGTGGTGCTCACGTTCGTCGCCCGCCGGCTGGAGGCCGAGTCCGTCGCCCTGGTCTTCTCCGCCCGCAGTCCCGGCGACGAGCAGCTGCTTCCCGGCCTGCCCGAGCTCAGGGTCACCGGGCTGCCCGACGCGGACGCCCACGACCTGCTGGACTCGGTGCTGCCCGGCCCGGTCGACGCCCGGGTCCGGGAGCGGATCGTCGCTGAGACACGGGGCAACCCGCTCGCCCTGCTCGAACTGCCCCGCGATCTCACCCCGGCCGAGCTGGCGTTCGGGTTCGGCGCGCAGACGGCGATGCCGTTGCCGAACCGGGTGGAGGAAGGCTTCCAGCGGCGCATCGCGGCGTTGCCGCCGGACACCCGCCGGCTGCTGCTCACCGCCGCTGTCGAGCCGGTCGGCGACGTGACGCTGCTGTGGCGTGCCCTCAAGCGGCTGGGCGTCGGACCGGAGGCCGCGGCCCCGGCCGAGGCCGCCGGACTGGTCGAGTTCACCGCCCGTACGCGTTTCCGGCATCCGCTGGTGCGCGCGGCCTGCTGGCGGTCCGCCGACGCCGCCGAACTGCGGGACGTGCACCGGGCCCTGGCCGAGGTGACCGACCCGGCGCAGGAGCCCGACCGCCGGGCCTGGCACCGGGCCCATGCCGCCGTGGGACCGGACGAGCAGGTCGCCGGCGAGCTGGAACGGTCCGCCGACCGGGCCCTGTCCCGCGGCGGCCGGTCCGCGGCGGCGACGTTCCTCGAACGCGCGGCGGAGCTGAGCCCCGACCCGAAGCCCCGCGCCGCCCGGGCGCTCGCCGCCGCCCAGGCCCGGTTCGAAGCCGGGGCTCCGGCCCGGGTGCCCGGCCTGCTGGCCGCCGCCGAGCTGGGTCCGCTCGGCCCGCTGCAGCGGGCCCGGGTGGAGCGGTTGCGGGCCCAGGTCGCGTTCGCCCTCAACCACGGACGGGCGGCCGGGCCACCGCTGCTGGCCGCCGCCCGCCGCCTCGAGGAGCTCGACCTGGCCGCGGCTCGGGAGACGTACCTGTCGGCGCTGGGCGCGGCCGTGCACGCGGGACGACTCGGCGGCGACGATCTGCGCCACGCGGCCGAGGCCGCCCGTGCGGTGCCGGCCGGTACGGACGCCGCCGGGCTGCTCCTGACCGGGCTCACGACGTGGGCCTTGGACGGGTACGCGGCTGCCGTACCGGAATTGCGCCGGGCCCTGGGGACGCTGACCGCTGACGAGGACCTCAGTCTGCTGTGGCTGGCCGTACCGGTCGCGCAGCTGCTCTGGGACGACGCGGCCTGGCACCGGCTCACCGAGCAGGCGGTCCGCGTCGCCCACGCCACCGGCGCCATGTC
This sequence comes from Actinoplanes sp. NPDC004185, assembly GCF_053603475.1. Lineage (NCBI taxonomy): Bacteria > Bacillati > Actinomycetota > Actinomycetes > Micromonosporales > Micromonosporaceae > Actinoplanes > Actinoplanes sp. NPDC004185. The sequence continues at coordinate 3,262 of NZ_JBSGFR010000073.1, forward strand.
GCTGCTGCCCACCGCACTGGTCTTCCGGGCCGGCGCGCTGCTGCCGGCGGGCCGGTTCACCGACGCGTCGGACGCGCTCGACGAGGCCGCCGCCATCGGTCAGGCCACCGGGCTGCCCACGCCGCCGTCGGCCGCGCTCACCCTGGCGGCCTACCGCGGCCACGAGGACCCCGCTCGGGAACTGATCAACGCCACTGCCCGGGACGCCGACGCGCGCGGTGAGGGGGCCCTGCACGGCCTGGCCGGTCTGGCCGAAGCGGTGCTGGGCAACGGGCTGGGCCGGTATCAGGACGCGACGCGGGCCGCCCGCCAGGTGGTCGCGTACGAGGATCCCGGCGTGTACGCCTGGGCCCTGGCCGAGCTGGTCGAGTCCGCGACCCGCGCCGGGGAGCCCGCGGTCGCCGCGGAAGCACGCGAGCGTCTCGCGGAACGGACCAGCGCCGCCGGTACGGACTGGGCACTCGGTGCCCAGGCCGTCGCCGACGCGCTGACCGGACCGGCGACCAGGGCCGAGGACTGCTACCGCGAGGCGATCGCCCGCCTGACCGCCACCACCCGGCAGGACGTGCAGGTGGCCCGGGCCCGCCTGCTCTACGGCGAATGGCTGCGCCGGGAGAACAGGCGCACCGACGCCCGCGCCGAGTTGCGCCTGGCCCACGAGGCGTTCACCGCGATGGGCGCGGACGGCTTCACCGACCGGGCCGGGCGCGAACTGGTCGCCACCGGCGAGACCGTCCGCAAACGTGCCCCCGGCGCCCGCGCCGAGCTGACCGCGCAGGAGGCTCAGATCGCCCGCCTGGCCGCGGCCGGACGCACCAACCCGGAGATCGGCACCGTCCTGTTCCTGAGCCCGCGTACCGTCGAGTGGCACCTGCGCAAGGTCTTCGGCAAGCTCGGCCTCGGCTCACGACGGGAACTGGCTGCCGCCCTGCGCGATGGTCCATAGTGTTCGGATGCCGCAGGGTCTGACGTACGCCGGCGCGGTCAAACTGCTGGGCGGGTCGAGCCCGCTGGTCACGGTCGCGGACAACCTGCTCGGCGGGGCGCTCAGCCTGGCCACGGCCGGCGGCAGCGAGGTCGCGCTCAGCCTGTTCGACGCCAAGGCCGAGGCGATCCGGCTCGGCCACCTGGTGGCCGGCAAGCTGACCGATACGGTACGCGGACTGAGCCGCTACGACCGCAGCATGCGGCTGCAGGCAGCGCACGGGGTCCTGGTGGTGACCGCGTACTTCGAAGCCCTGGACGACTGCCTCGGCACGGCCGGCATGGCCTCGCCCGGCTTCACCCGCGACGAGCAGCTGACGCTGGCCGCCGCGACCGAGGTGGCCGGTGACTGGCCCGGCCGGCTGCTCGCCGCGCCCATTCCGGTGCCGTCACCGGACCGAGGCTACGACGAGCTGCTGGGCGACCTGCGGCAATGGTTCGGCGCGCTGGCGGTGCGGACCGTCGCCCACCTGAGCGGCCTCGACGTCTGGGACAGCTCCGACGTGCGCACCCAGCGTCTGGTCGACTCTCTGCTGCACACCGTGCTGCCGGACCGGGCCGTCGAGCACTACGAGCAGGCGGCCCGGCGGCTGTCCGCCGAGCTGCCCGAGTTCGCGATCTGGATGCGCCGGCTGGAGGACCGGGCGTCGGCGCGCGGCCTGCAGGCGCTGGAGGAGGCGCTGCTGCGGGCCACGTCCGGCCGCGACCCGGTACAGGTACGGGCCGCCCTGGCCGCCGCGTACCGGGCGGAGCTGAACCGTCCCATCCTCGGCGGCGACGCCGGCGACCTGATCATGCCCGTCCTCGGCGCGGCCTACGTCGATCCGCGCTTCCGGGTCCAGGTGGCCGGCGTCGGGTCCCGGCCGGCCGAGCAGGACTGGTGGCAGGCGGCGCCGCGCGGCGACCTGGCCGGTTTCCTGGCCACCTATGTGACCACCCCGCAGGCGGCCGACGTCCCGATGCTGCTGCTGGGCCAGCCCGGCGCCGGCAAGTCCTCGCTGACCCGGATCCTGGCCGCCCGGCTGCCGGCCGCGGACTTCCTGGTCGTCCGGGTCGCCCTGCGCGACGTACGCGCCGAGGCGGAGATCCAGGACCAGGTGGAGCAGGCGCTGCGCGACACCGTCGGCGAGACCGTGGCCTGGGCGGACCTGGCCCGGGCGGCCGGCGGGGCGATGCCGGTCATCCTGCTCGACGGCTTCGACGAGCTGCTCCAGGCCACCGGCATCCACCAGTCCGACTACCTGCAGCGGGTGGCGGCGTTCCAGCAGCGCGAGGCGGTGCTCGGCCGGCCGGTGGCGGTGCTGGTGACCACCCGCGAGGCGGTCGCCGACCGGGCCCGGTTGCCGGCCGGGGGCCTGGTCGTCCGGCTGGAGCCGTTCGCCGACGAGCAGCTCGAACGGTGGCTGGAGGTCTGGAACGGCACGAACGCCGGACGGCTGGCCGCGGCCGGCCGGCGCCCGCTGTCGGTGGCGGTGCTGCGGCGCTTCCCCGACCTGGCCGAGCAACCGTTGCTGCTGTTGATGCTGGCGCTCTACGACGCCACGGGCAACGCCCTGCAGAGCGACGACGAGACCTTCGACATCGGCCAGCTCTACGAGCGGCTGCTCAGCGAGTTCGCCGACCGGGAGGTACGCCGGGTGCACGCCGGCCGCCCGGAGCCGGCCATGCCCGAGCTGATCGAGGCCGAGCTGCTGCGACTGTCCGTCGTCGCCTTCGCGATGTTCCACCGGCTGCGGCTCTGGGCCACCACCGAGGAGCTCGACGCGGACCTGGCCGGGCTGGGCCTGCGGGCGTCGCGGACGGCGGGCAGCGACGGGTTCCGGGCGCCGATCACGGCCGGGCAGGAGATGGTCGGGCGGTTCTTCTTCATCCAGCGGGCCCAGGCCCACCAGGACGACCGGACCCGGCAGACGTACGAGTTCCTGCATGCCACGTTCGGCGAATACCTCGTGGCCCGGCTGGTCGTGCAGGCGTTGCGGGATGCCGTCGCGCGGGCCCGGGCCCGTACCCTGCTGCTCGGCCGGGGCGAGGAGGACGACCTGCTGCAGTCGCTGCTGGGCTTCACCCCGCTGTGTGCCCGTACCACGGTGCTGCCGTTCGTCACCGCTCTGCTGCGTGGCCCCGACACGGCGGAGATCCGGGAGTGGCTGGTGGAGCGGCTCCGCACGGCGGTCACCCGGCCGCAGTACGTCGCGCGGGCGTATCAGCCGGTCGACAAGCGCATCGACCACTGGATGGCGACGTACTCGTTCAACCTGATGCTGCTCACCCTGGCCTGCGGTGGATCTCTGCGCGCGTCGGAGTTGTTCCGGGCGGCCAAGGATCCGGCCGGCTGGTTGCGCGACACGGCTCTGCAGTGGCGGGCGGCCGTGCCCGGGAGCATGTTCCTCGACGCGCGGGAGCCGCTGGCGGTCACCCGGGGCTGGGCCGCCGACGGGCGCCGCGACCTGATCCTCGAGCACGCGCCCGGGGCCGGTGTCGATCCCGTCGACCCGTTCTGGTCCCACGGTTTCGGCCCGGACTGGGACTTCCGCGACTCGGACCCCGGCAGCGGCTTCAGTGACTACTTCCCGCTGGGACCGGCATTGACGTCGATGCAGCTGAGCAGCGCGCTCAGCGATGACACCCTGCGCCACGCCCTCGAGCCGCTGATCGACCGGCTGCCGGAGGCGGTGACGACCTTTTCGCTGCACGGGCGCGACGACGCGGAGTCCTTCGCCCGCATGCTCGTCCGGCTCTGGGTGGCCTCGGCCCTGGGCGACGAACCTGACCGCCTGCTGACCGCCTACGACCGGGTTGTCTTCGCGCTGGCGGGAGCGGCCTGGGGGCCGGCCGACGCCCCGGCCGACGCGCCGGGTCTCGCCGTGCGCATGGTGCTGCGCTGCCTCGCCGCCGACGCAGACCGGCTGCCGTACGCCGACGTGGTGCGCCTGGCCCGGCAGATCCGGTCGAGCCGGTGGTACGACCACACCGCGCATCTGCTGGTGCTGCTGGAGTGCCTGCCGGCGGATCCCGAGCCGCTCACCGGCGAGCGCCAGGACCCGATCCTCGACGTCGTGACCGGCGCGATGGCGCTGGTCGGCCAGATGTCACCGGAGGACTGCCTGCGCCTGCTGATCGCGCTGGGACGCGCCCGTTTCCCGGTGCCGCGCGCGGCCATGGCGGCGATCGACGAACGCCTGGCGACCCCGGACTTCCGTGAGCGGGCGCGGGCCGTCCCGGATCTCGTCGCCCGGCTGACCGAAGCGCGTGAGCGGCTACCGAAGCTCTGACGTGGCCGGCTGCCCGTCGCGCAGGCCGACGCAGTCGTACTCCCAGAAAGTGGACGGGTAGACGAACGTGCCGGTCATCCAGGGTTCGTGGGCGGACAACCGCGCGACCTGGAAACCGGCGTCAGGGACGCGCGGCGAGGGCTTGACGAAGCCGAGCTCCCCAGCGGGGACGAACCCGAGACGGGAGTAGTACCGCGGGTCGCCCTCCAGGAAGACCAGGGGAACGCCACGCTCGTCGAGATCCCGCAGCGCAGCGCGGACAAGGGCCGAGCCGATCCCGCGGCGCTGCCACTCCGGCATGACCGCGAGCGGGCTCAACGTCCGCACATCGACCAGCCGGCGCGGGGCGTCGACCCAGGCCCGGCTGACCATGACGTGCCCGACGACCTCGCCGGCCTCTTCGGCCACCAGGGAGAGTGCGGAGGGGTCGTCACGCCGGAGGGCGTCGACCAGCCGGGCGACCGTGTCCCCGTGCTCACCGCCGAACCCCCGGCGATGGACGACGGACACGGCGGCATGGTCACGCGCCTGCTCACTGCGAAGGGACATGGCGGCAAGCTAACGGCCCCGGTCACAGACGCCAAGCGATTAACCGTGCGCCGGCCGTATGCTGCCGGCGATGGCTCACACCCATGAGCTGGTGTACACCGGCCGCCGGCTCGTGAAGCGCTACACCTCGTGGGAGCGCGGCGAGCATGTGCGCGAGTGGTCGGTGTTGCGGCGGGTGCATCACCACCTCCCGCGCCTGGTACCGCGGCCGATAGCCGCCGACCTGGAAACCGTGCCGCCGTCGATCACCATGGCCGTCATTCCGGGAGGTCCTCCGACGGGGGACCTCACCCGGAGCCAGGGCGCCGCACTCGCCGCGGCGATCACAGCGCTCTGGAGAGTGCCTGGTGCCGGCATCGTGGGCGTCACGCCCTGGTCGTCTGACCTTGACTTCGGGCGGCGGCTGACAGCTGGGCCCCGCCCCGCCGCCGGCCTCACGGCGACCGCGTACGACGCGGCGACGGCGTGGTGGCATGGCCCGGACCCGGAGTTGCTGTCGCGGCCACCCCGGACGATGGTGCTCGGTCACCGCGACCCCAACCGGGACAACTATCTCTGGGACGGAAGCCGGATCCGCGTCGTGGACTTCGAGGATGCCGGCCTCTCCGATCCCGCGACGGAGCTGGCGATCCTGGTGGAGCACCTGTCCTGGCGTGACACCGATTGTGGACCGTTACTGGCGAGGATCCCCGTCGACGAGCGGCGGTTTCTGGCGGCTCGGCGGCTGTGGGCGATGTTCTGGCTTCGGCGACTGCTGCCCGGAAGCGAATCCGACCGGCGTCGCCCGGCAGATGTGGCCGACCGCCAGGCATGCCGTCTGCTGCGACTGCTGGGCCGGTAGCGGATCTGTCGACGTCAGGGCTGCAGGGGCTTGTGGCGGGGCCGGACCACCCGGTGGGTGATGCGCCAGCCGGCGGCCGTGCGTTCGACGGTGTCGTCGTAGGTGACGCTGCCCGCTGATCCGTCCGCCATGATGCCGAGTCCTTTGGACATGGCGTGGACGGTCCCGTCGCTCGCCTCGTGCAGCACGATGTTGGTCACGTGGTGCGCGACCGGGTTGCCGTCGCCCAGGGCCAGGGCGGCCTCGCGGGTTGCCGCCCAGCCGACCAGCACGCCGCCGCCCAGGGCGGTCACGTCGTAGGCGGCGTCGTCGGTGAACACGGCGGCCAGGCCGGCGAAGTCGCCGCGGTCGACCAGGTGACCGTGCAGGTTGATCAGGTCGGTGATGGCGAACCGGTCGTCGGCGGTCAGGGCCATGGCGGCACCGTACCGCACCGATCAGCGGCACTGGCGGCAGTGGACGCTCGTCGACGGGCAGAATTCGCGGCCGACGGCCAGGGCCACCGTACGGACGGCCGGGCCGATCGCGCGCGGGTTGAGCCGGCCCGACCAGCCCGACACCGCGACCGCCGCCACCGGGCGCCCGTCGGCGTGCAGGATCGCGCAGGCGACGCCGCCGACTCCCGGGCCGGACTCCTCGCTCTCGTAGGCCAGGCCCGACTCGCGTACCAGGCTCAGCTGCCGGCGCAGGGTCGCCGGGGTCAGCACCGTGCGCGGCCCGAGCGCCGCCAGCGGGCGGGCACAGACCAGGTCGACGGCCGCCTCGTCGGCGCACGCCAGCAGCGCCTTGCCGGGCGCACATGCGTGCGCCGGCAACCGGCCACCGGACGGCGGCGGCACCGGGCCGTCCCGGCCCCGCAAGATCTCGAGGTGTACGACGTCAGCCCCGTCCAGCACCGCCAGCTGCACCGACTGCCGCGTCGCCTCCCGCAGGTCCACCAGGTACGGCAACGCGACCGCGCGCAGGTCCCGCCGGCGCACGGTGAGCCGGCCGAGCTCGGCCAGTCGCAGGCCCAGGTGCAGGTGGGCGCCGCTGCGTTCCAGGAAGCCGTACGTCACCAACTCGGTCACCAGCCGGGAGGTCGTCGACTTGGGCAGGCCGGACCGCCGGCTGATCTCGCTGAGCCGCAGTTCGCGGTGCTCCGGGCCGAACGCGCCGAGCACCGCCGAGACCCGGGCCACGGCCACGTCCGGGATGTTCCGCTCAGCGGCACGTTCCATCGCAGCTCCCTTGACAGGCCCGCAACCTCGTCGCTTACTAACGTACCAGTTCGTACATCGATTGCCGTTGATCGGCGTCCCAGCCACGACGGGAGCTTCACGCCCATGAAACCTTGCCGGTACGGCCTCATCGGTGCGGGCATCGGCGCCTCGCTGTCACCGTCGCTGCACGAGACCGAGGGTCGGCACCACGGGCTCGACCTGTCGTACGAGCTGATCGACATCGCCGAGCCCGGTACGCCGGACGACCTCGGCCACCTCCTCACCCGGGCCCAGGCCGACGGGTTCGCCGGGGTCAACATCACCCATCCGTTCAAGCAGCGGGTCGTCGGACTGCTCGACGAGCTCTCCCCGCAGGCGCGCGACATCAGCGCGGTCAACACGGTGGTCTTCCGGCGCGGCCGGCGGCTGGGCCACAACACCGACGCGTACGGCTTCGCCGAGTCCTTCCGCCGGGGGCTGCCCGGCGCGGCGGTCGGCCGGGTGGTGCAGCTCGGTGCCGGCGGCGCCGGCGCGGCCTGCGCGTTCGCCCAGCTCAGTGGCGGCGTCGAGCAGCTGACCGTGGTCGATCCGGACGCCGACCAGCGGGGGCTGCTGGCCGAGGCGCTGAGCATGCGTTTCGAGGTCGAGCGGATCGCGGTGGCGGCGCCCGACGAACTGCCCGCCGTGCTGGCCACGGCCGACGGCCTGGTCAACGCGAGCCCGGTGGGCATGGAGGCCAGCCCTGGGCTGCCGCTGCCGGTGGCGCTCCTGCGCCCGGGCCTGTGGGTGGCCGACATCATCTATCTGCCGGTGGAGACGCGACTGCTGCGCGCCGCCCGGGCCCAGGGCCTGCGCGCCATCGGGGGCGCCGCCATGTGCGTGTTCCAGGCCGCCGCCGCGTTCGAGCTCTTCACCGGGTGCACCCCCGACACCGGACGGATGCTCGCCCACCTCAACCGGCTGCTGCAAGGCAGCGGGCGCCACATCCACGCCTGACCCGTCCCCGCCCGCCCCCACACCGTTGGAGTGACCGATGAGCCGACCGACGCAACGAGCAGACCGAACCGTGCCTCCCGACGGGCACCTCACCACCCGGAACCTTCCCGAGCCGATGTCGTTGCGCCGCATGGTCGGCCCGGGCGTCGTGGCGGTCGGCATCGGCATGGCGGCCGGGGAGATCATCCTGTGGCCGTACCTCACCGCGATCGGCGGGCTGGGCCTGCTCTGGCTGGCCTTCGCCACCCTGGCCGTGCAGTTCGTCATCAACATGGAGATCGAGCGCTACACCCTGGCCACCGGGCAGACCGCCGTCGCCGGCTTCTCCCGCTGGTGGAAGGGCTGGGGCATCATCATCTGCCTGGCCGGCGCCTTCCAGTACGTGTGGCCGGGCTGGGCCACCAGCGGGTCCACGGTCTTCACCTATCTGGTCGGCGGGGGCGATCCGGTCTGGATCACCGTGGGCGTGCTGGCCGCCATCGGCGTCCTGCTGTCGCTGTCGAAGGTCATCTACAAGACCGTCGAGCGGGTCGAGATCGTCAAGGTCGGCCTGACGCTGTTCTTCCTCGCCGTCGTCGTGGTCTTCGTCATCTCCCTGCCCACCTGGGGCGAGGGCGCGCGGGAGAGCGTCACCGGCTTCGGGCAGATCCCCGAGGGCATCACCTTCACCCTGCTGCTCAGCGCCATCGGCGCCGCGGGCGCGGGCGGCGTGCACAACCTGGTGCTCAGCAACTGGATCCGCGACAAGCGGTACGGCATGGGCGCGCACGTCCCCCGGCTGATCTCCCCCATCACCGGCCAGGAGGAGGCCGCCGGCAGCGACCGGTACACGTTCCCCCAGGACGAGGAGAACCTCGCCCGCTGGCGGGTCTGGTGGAAGCGCGCCAACATCGAGCACTTCTTCGCGTTCCTGCTGGTCTGCTTCCTGACCATCACGATCATGAGTCTGCTGGCCTACGAGACCCTGTTCGGCCGCGACGACCTCAAGTCCGATCCGTCGTTCCTGCGGATCGAGGGTGACGTGCTGGCCACGGAGGTCGGCGGCTGGCTCAAGCTGCTGTTCTTCGCGATCGCCGCCGTCTCGCTGTGGGCCGCCGCGATGGGACTGCTCGACGTCATCGGCCGGGTGGCCAGCGACTTCGTCCGCCGCAACTACCTGGCCGGCTCGGCCCGCTGGACCGAGGCCCGGCTCTACCTGGCCGTCGTCTGGGGCGAGATCGTCCTGGGTTCCCTGATCCTGCTGGCCGGCTTCACCCAGCCGCTCGGCCTGCTGATCGTGTCGACCTGCGCCGCCTCGGTGGTGACCCTGCTGTACTCGGTGCTGCTCGTGCGGCTCAACCGGAAAGACCTGCCGGCGGCCGTCCGGATCGGGGGCTGGCGGCTGGGCGGGCTGCTGGTGGCGATCGGCTTCTACGGCTTCTTCGCCGTGGCCATGGTGGTGACCCAGCTGCAGAAACTCTGAGGACCCCGATCAGCTCGCCGACAGCCGCAGGTGGCGGTGGGCGGCCATCCGTACGGGTGCGTTGGCTTCGCCGAAGCCGTCGTGACCGCCCCGGCGCTGGAGGATCTCGAAGAAGACCCGCCCGCCGTAGACCGGGGTGTACAGGTGGAACAGCTCACCGCCGCGGGAGTCCCGGTCGTAGAGGATGCCGTGGCGGCGCAGCCGCTCGACGAGGTCCGCGGGCAGGGCGAAGCGGGCGACCAGGTCGGCGTAGTAGTTGTCCGGCACCGGCATCGCCGGGCCACCCAACCGATCTACGGCCGCGGCGGTGGCGAAGATGTCGGCGGTGGTGAAGGCGACGTGCTGCGGATCCACCACGGCCGGCACCCACTCGCCGCGGCGCAGCAGGGCCACGGTCAGGGCCAGCCGGATCGTCCGGTGCGCGGTGCTGAACGCCCGCGAGCGCATGAGCCCGAACGGGGCCGCGTACTCCTCGGTGGTCAGCTGGGTCAGCCCGAGCACCGAGTGGTAGAACAGCCCGGCCTCGTCGAAGTGGTCGAAGGGCTGGGCCAGCCCGAGATGATCGACGCCGCGCAACCCGGCGTCCACGGCGGGCTGCTCCCCGGTGGCCAGGAAGTCGGCCCGCCAGTCGTTGTCGTCGGCGCTGAAGAACACCGAGGTCCCGTCCGGGGCGGCCACCGCGGCCAGGTCGGCCTCCCGCACTCCCCGGGCCCGGGGCAGCGCCGGGGCGAGGAGGGCCTCGGCGCGTGCCCGGGACCGTTGCGGGTCGGTGCTGGTGAGCGCGAAAGCGCTGAGGGCTGCGGTGCCCGGGCTCTGCGGGCGGGTGACCGCGCTGTTGAGGATGACCCGGCACGCGCCCTGCTCCCACAGCTCGACCGGCTTGGAGCGGTGCTGGCCGGTGTGGGCGAAGCCGAGCCCCCGCAACGCCTCCTGCAGCACCGGCCCGGACCGGCCGTCCACCGTGAACTCGCTGAACGCGTGCCCGGACAGCGGCGGCGCGGCCGGCAACCGGCGTACCTCGATCGCCGGAGGCTGGGCCGGGAGGCTGTCCTCCAGGCTGATCAGCGAGCGCATCGCGTCGACGGCCGTACGCCGGGGGTCGGCCTGCCGGAAGACGTCGTTGAACACCTCCAGTGACAGCGGCCCGGTGTAACCGGCGGCGAGCACGCGCTGGACGAAACCGGTCAGGTCGAACGTGCCCTGGCCGGGGAAGAGCCGGTGGTGCCGGCTCCACTGCAGGACGTCCATGCGCAGGTGCGGCGCGTCGGCCAGCTGGAGGAAGAAGATCTTGCCCGGTGTGATCCGCGCGATGTCGTCGGTGCCGGCCTCCCGCGACAGCACGTGGAAGGAATCCAGGCACAGGCCGAGCGCGGGGTGGTCGGCCTGCCGCACGATCCGCCACGAGTGGTCCCAGGTGGACACGTGCCGGCCCCAGGCCAGCGCCTCGTAGGCGATGCGCATCCCCCGGGCCTGGGCCCGGTCGGCCAGCCCGGCGAGCTGCTCGGCGGCGAGAGCGTCGTCGTCCATCGCGGCCGGGGAGACCGACGAGCAGACCAGGACGGTGTCGGCGCCCAGCTCGGCCATGACGTCGAACTTGTGCTCCGCGCGGGCCAGGTTGACCGCCAGCAGCGGCGCCGGGACCGCCTCGAAGTCGCGCAGCGGCTGGTACAGCTCGATGCCCAGCCCGAGGTCGGCGCACCGGGCCCGCACCTCGGCCGGCGACCAGGGGGCCACCACCAGGTCGTTCTCGAACAGCTCGATGCCGTCGAAGCCGGCCGCGGCGGCCGCGGCGATCTTGTCGTCCAGCGTCCCGGAGACACACACCGTCGCGATCGACCGGCGCAGGCGGCTCGCGGTCATGGCTCAGCCCCCGGACCGGCCGAGGTAGCCGACGACCATGTCGGCCAGCATGGTCCGGTAACGGTCGCGGGCGGCCGGGTCGAGCAGGTCGCGGCCGAACAGGGCGCCGAAGGTGTGCCGGTTGGCCACCCGGAAGAAGCAGAACGCGCTGATCATCATGTGCACGTCCAGCGCGTCCACGTCGGCGCGGAAGGTGCCGTCGCGCTGGCCCCGGGAGAGCGCGTCCTGCAGGACGCCGATCGCCGAGCTGTTGAGGTCGACCAGGCGCGCGACCTTGGACATGTTCTCGGCCTGCTGGGCATTCTCCACCCCGACCAGCTTGATGAAGGTGGGGTGGGCCTCGTGGTGGTCGAAGGTGACCTCCGCGATGCGGCGGATGGCGGCCGGCGGGGCCAGGTGCTCGACGTCGACCGTGCGTTCGGCCGCCCGGATCTCCGCGTACGCGCGCTCCAGCACCGCCAGGTAGAGCTGCTCCTTGCCGCCGAAGTAGTAGTAGATCATCCGTTTGGTGGTGCGCGTCCGCGCCGCGATCTCGTCCACCCGGGCCCCGCTGTAGCCCTGGTCGGCGAACTCGCGGGTGGCGACGTCGAGGATGTCCGTACGAGTACGCCCCGCGTCGCGCCGGCGGTCGGCCTCGGGTGGTGGTGCCGCTCCCCGGCTCATCACGCTCCTTGTATACGAACTAGTCCGTACATCATGCCTCATGAATCCGTGAGGTGCGCCCGCCGCCCGGCGTACCGTGAAAGAGCGTGCGACGGCCCGGCCGGCGACGCAGAGAGGTCTCCCCTGATGGCCCGTTTCGACGTGTCCCTCGACGTGCGCGCTCCGGCTTCCCGCGTCTGGGCCGAGCTGGTGGACTGGCGCAAGCACGCCGACTGGGCGCCGCTGACGAGCGTCCGCATCACCAGTGCCCGCCCCGACGGGGTGGGCGCCGTCTTCGTCGCCCGCACCGGGCTCGGCCCGCTCGCCTTCGACGACCCGATGACAGTGGTGCGCTGGGAGCCGCCCGCCGGCGACGCCCCGGAGGACGCACCCGGCCGTTGTGACGTGGAGAAGCACGGCCGGGTCGTGCACGGCCGGGCCTGGTTCGTGGTCACCCCGCTGCCGGACGGCCGGAGCCGGGTGGTGTGGAGCGAGGACATCACCGTCAGCCCGCACCGGCTGACCCGGGTCACCGCTCCCCTGCTGTCCGTGGTCGGCAAGGTCGGCTTCGCCCGGGTGCTGCGCTCGATGGCGCGCGAGGCCGAACGCCCCCTCGGCCGGGCCTGACGCCGGCGGCGTCAGCCGCGCTTGAGCCAGTGGTCCAGCCAGGCGAAGGCCTCGTCCTGCATCTCGCGGACGAAGACATGGCCCAGACCAGGCCACACCTTGGTGCTCAGGCGGTGCCGGGCCCGCTGGGAGGCCCACACCGCCCGCATCTTCGCGTACGCGACCTCGACGCCCGCCGCGGTGAAGAGCGGATCGGTCTCCCCGTCCAGCAGCATCATCGGCCGGGGCGCGGCGATGCTGGCCACGTCCGGGATGTCGAGGTAGCGGGGCAGGCCGGGGTGCAGCATGAAGAACGCCGACTGCCCGCGCAGGGTGTTGTTGCCCGGGACCATCATCTCCTTGAGCCCGGTCATCCAGCAGGCCGAGACGGTGGCCGCGATGTGGTCCGACAGGGCCGCGACCTGCCACGCCCGGTAGCCGCCGAGGGAGAAGCCGACGGCGGCGATCCGGCGCCGGTCGACCTCGGGCAGCGTGGCCAGCATGGCGGCGGCGCGGACGTCCTCCCGCGCCATCAGCCCGGACAGCGACGACCCCAGGTTGAAGAGGTTGCTCGCCAGGGCCTGCTGTCCCTCGTAGGTCAGCCCGTCCCGGTCGCCCCAGCCGAGGGCGTCGACGGCCAGGACCGCGTACCCCCGGCGGGCCAGTTCGTCGCCGACGAACCGGCCGGAGAAGTACCGCTGCGCCCAGGCCTGCGCCGACGCCCGGCGGGTGTCGTCGTACCAGGGCTCGATCAGCTTTTCCTTGCCGATGTCGAACTTCGCGCCGTGGTCGTGCAGCAGCAGGGCCGCCGGGAACGGCCCCGGTCCGTCCGGGATCAGCATCGACGCCCGGACGCGACTGTGCCGGGTGACGTTGAAGAGCACCAGCCGCTGCCGGTAGCCGTCGCGCGCCTGCTCGTCGACGATCTCGACGGCGAAGGGTGAGTTGTCCTCGGGCTGCCACAGCAGTTCCTCGACCTTGGCGCGGGCCCGGCGCTGCCAGGTCCGGAAACCGAGCCGGCGATTGCGGGGCCAGGCCAGCGGGAAGTCGAGCTCGGCCTTGAGCTGCTCGGCGAAGACGGGCAGGCCCCCGTCGACCACCGCGGGGCCCTCGAACTCCGGGGCGGCGAGGCCGGCCGGTCCGGGCGCTGCCGCGAGATCCGGGACCGGCACCTGGCCCGAGGCCAGGGCCAGCGTCGGCAGGGTGACGAACGCGCGGCGCTTCATTCATTCCCCTTTGTCGATGGATATCGACCGTAGGAGCGACGCCGCACCGCTGTCAACGCTCCCCCGCGCCAGCCGGAGGAACACCGCGGCGGTGGACGCCACGATCACGCCCACCGCCCGCTGATGTCCTTCGGATCAGTGGGTGCGCGGGTCAGTGTCGTTGCTGCGGCTGCCGGCCTTGGCCAGACCCCGGCTCACGAGGTAGCCGATGGTGAGCAGGGTGATGTACCACCACGCCTTGTCGGCGGCGAAGTAGTCGCTGCCGTCGTTGGCCGCTCCGTCGCCCACGGTGTACGAGGCGATCAGGACGCCGGCGACGGCGGCGAGGTAGACGAACAGCTCGGTGGTCTTGTAGGACGGCTTGGTCTCCTCGCCGCGGATGCGGGTGTGCTTGACGTCGAGACCGTCGTGCGCGTGGGTCGTGGTAGCCATGAATATCACTCCAGGGGGTCATATGTCGGGCCGCCAGGTGGCGGCCGGGTCGGGGTACCCGGCGCCCGTGCGCCCAATCAGGAATCTCCCAGGTGTTGTCCAGACTGTTACCAGCACCGTACGGGGCACTGCGGTGTCGCACAGTCGGAGAAGTCTTCACATGCGGGTGTACCGTGGCGAGCTGGTACCACCCGATGCCGGCCTGCTTTTGATCTTGGTGAACCGATGACCCTCTCCGCCACGCTGACCCATGACGCCATGCTGTACGGCAGCGACGAAGAGTTCGTCTCGGCGCTCGTCCCGTTCGCCCGCGAAGGGCTGGAGCGCGACGAGGCCCTGGTCGCCGCGGTGACACCGGCCAACATCGCCCTGCTGCGGGACGCGCTCGGCCCGGACGCCGCCGCGGTGACGTTCATCGATCGCAACGAGTGGTACAAGCGGCCCGCGACCACGGTGGCCGGCTGGCAGCGGCTGCTCACCGACGCTCTCGCCCGCGGGCACCGGAGCATGCGCCTGGTCGGCGAGGTCGGCTTCGGCCCCCGCGGCGGGCACCCCACCTGGACGCGGTACGAGGCGGCTCTCAACGACGTGTTCGCCCAGGCGCCGGCGTGGATCGTCTGCCCGTACGACACCCGAGCGCTCCCGCCGGCGCTGCTGCACGATGCCCGCCGGACCCACCCGGCGACCTTCCACCCGCGGCGCCGCCCCAGCGAGCACTACCTGGAGCCCGAGCAATTCCTGCGCAGCGTCGCGGAGCCGATGCCGCCGATCACCGGGCCCCCGGCACTGCGCCTGGACCTGACCGACGGCGTGGCGACCGCCCGTCACGCCGTGTCCGCCCTGCTCGCGGCGGCCGGCTGGGCCGGCCTGGACCGCGCCGACGATCTGATCCTGGCGCTGTGCGAGATCGTCACCAACAGCATCCGCCACGGCCGGGGCCGGCGGGAGCTACGGGTGTGGGCCCAGGGCCGCACCGTCACCTGCGAGGTCACCGACGAAGGGGCCGGCGTCGCCGATTTGCTCATCGGCTACCGCCCGCCCGCGCAGGACCTGGCCGGTGGCCGGGGACTGTGGATCGCTCAGCAACTGTGCGACGCGCTCACGGTCGTCCGGCGGGACGCCACGACTGTGGTCCGCTTCGCGGTGGCCCTGCCGTCCTGATCCGGTCTTTGTCACGGCCATGACGGGGGCCCCGGCGCTAGCGCACCGGGCCCGAGGGCTACGGATCAGAACACCAGCTGCCGGCGGTGACGCCGAGCCGGGGCATTCGCGTCTTTGTCGTCTGCGTCTTGGTCCTTCGCTGTTGACCAGAGAAACGCTAATCGACCAGGCCGAGAAAGTCTAGGTGGTCGCGCATAGATTTTCTGACGCATCACCCGAAGGGTGACTCCTGAGCCGCCGGGCTGCTGGCGCGGCGGGGGTCGGCGCCGGCATCGGCGCTGCGGGTGTCGCCGTGACCGCCGTGCCAGTCGAGGACCAGCATGCAGGCGTCGTCGGGCAGGGTGCCGGTGGGGCCGGCGACCGCGAGGACCAGGTCGCCCAGCACCCGGACGAGCTCTCTGGGGTGCAGCTCGCCGAGGTCGCGCAACTGCCCGGGCAGGTCCAGCGCCGCGGCGCCGCGTTCCAGCATCCCGTCGGTGAGCAGGACCAGGCGGTCCCCGGGCCGCAGGTGGAGCTCGGTGCCCGCGAAGGGCCGCGGGCTCCGCACGCCGAACGGCCGGTTGACCGGCAACGGGACAGCCCGCGCGACACCGTCGCGGACCAGGAACGGGGCCGGGTGCCCGGCGTTCACCACAGCGAGACATCCGGTCCGCAGGTCGAGCCGGCCGAGGATGCCGGTGACGAAGGCCGCCGGGTCCGCGGCCTCCTCGACGAGGGCCTGGTTCGCGGCCTCGGCCTGTTCGAGGAGCGTCGACCCGCGGCGGCGGGCGTTGCGCAGCCCGCCCACACAGAGGGTGGCCGTCAGCGCGCTGTGCACGCCGTGTCCCACGGCGTCGGTGATGCTCAGATGCAGCAGGTCGCGGGCCAGGCTGTAGTCGAATGTGTCCCCGCCGATGCTCGCGGCCGGCTCCAGCCAGGCCGCCAGGGTGAACGAGTCGGTCTCACACGTGAACGACGAGGGCAGCAGGCGCCGCTGGATCTCCGCGGCCAAGGTGAACGGTGTCGTCCGCTGGCCCCATTCGAACAGGTCGGTGTGCCGGCGGTTGGCGATCACCACGAAGGCCAGGGTGTGCGCGGCCCGCGACACCCGCTGCACGATCTCCTCGGACGGCGCGGTGGACAGGGCGATCTCCAGCAGGCCGATCGCCTCCCCGCGCTGGGTGACCGGTGCCCGCACCACGAACTCATCGCCGGATCTGTCGACGAGCGCCCGCTGAGCCCGCAGCGCCTGCTCCTGCGGCCCACCGTCGAACGGCAAAACCAGCGCGACGTCCTCGTCCTGGCGGCGCTCGCCCGAGACGGCACCGACCGGCAGATGGACCAGGCGCACCAGGGCCCGGCCGCTCATGTCGGCCACGAGGAACGAGACCCACACCGCGTCGAGGCGCGTCCCGATCGTGCGGGTCACCGCCCGGACGGCGTCGACCGGAGCCGCCTTCTCGACGGCGAGCAGCACATCGTTGAGATCCATACCGCTCGTCTCCCTGGTGGTCACGGGACGGAGCATAGACGCGCCGGACCGCGCCCAGCAGTCAGTGCACCAGACGGCGCAGCGCCCACCACGCCATCGGCAGATAACCCGCGACCGCGGGCGCGAAGCCGACCACGGTGAGGCCGGTCCTCGTACCCGTGGCGGTGGCCTCGACGGTGTGCAGCAGGGTGAGTTTCACCCCGGCCGCCGACGCCGTCCACGACCAGGTCCGCACCGGTCCCGCCGCATCGACGCCGATGACCTGGAAGGGCACCGGCAGACCGGCGGGCCCGCGCACGACGCCGGTGGTGCCGGGCGCGAGCAGCTCCCCCCGGTAGTCGACCGAACGGATCTGGGGTGACCACTCCGGCCACCGTTGCGGGCGCACGTAGCGGTCCCAGACGTCGTCGGTGGCGCGCGGGCCCTCGACGGTGATCTCACGGCGCAGGGCCGGCCAGGCGAATCTCACCCACCCATGGTGCGGCACGACGGGCGGTCCGGGACCCCGGCAGCGATGAGTTCCCCGGCCGGCGCCGGTCCTGTCAGCATGGCCGCCCATTTCTCCGTCGGCATGACGGTCACCCGCGCGGACGTGCCGGTCCTGTGCGCGGGGCGCGGAGCTGTCCCGGCTGCGGCGGCTGGTCGGCGTCCTGCCGCAGGTGGGGCGGGAGGCCGAACAGCGGGAACACGCGGGCGGTGTCGAGGAAGTTGGTGACGGCCGTGATCCGCCCTCCTGAGATCTCCAGCACGATCAGCGCCCAGGGGTCGTGACCGGTGCCGCCGGCACTGCGGCGGTACTGACCGAAGGCGGGCAGGCCGTTGGCCGTCACCGGCACCAGCCGGGAGCCACGGCAGCCGCTGCCCGCGCCGGCCATCCAGGTGGCGATGTCGCCGGTGCCGCGGAACCACAATGGCAGCGGCGGCATGGACAAGGTCGCGTCGTCGTGCAGCAGAGCCGTCAGCGCCGTGACGTCGTACGCCTCGAACGCGCTCACGTACCGGGTGAGCAGCGCTTTCTGCTCGTCGTCGAGCGCGGGGCGCGGGTCGGCGGTGCGGTCCGCGGCCGCGATGGTGGTCCGGGCCCGTTGCAGCGCACTGGTGACACTGGCCACCGACGTGTCGAGCAGCTCGGCCACCTCCTGCGCCGACCAGGCCAGCACCTCGCGCAGGATCAGCACGGCCCGCTGCCGCGGCGGGAGGTGCTGCAGCGCGGCGATGAAGGCCAGCCGGATCGATTCCCGCTCAGCGACCACGGCGGCCGGGTCGGCCCCCTCGGGCAGCAACCGGCTGTCGGGGACCGGCCCGACCCAGATCTCCTCCGGGCGGGGTTCGCCGGGATCGGTGGCGCGGCCCGACCCGGCCGGACCGAGATCCATCGGGCGCACCCGGCGCTGGGCGCTGTCCAGCATCGTCAGACAGACGTTCGTCGCGATCCGGTACAGCCAGGAGCGCAGCGCCGCCCGGCCCTCGAAACGGTCGAAGCCGCGCCAGGCCCGGACCAGCGTGTCCTGCACGGCGTCCTCGGCCTCGAACGCGGACCCCAGCATCCGGTAGCAGTAGCCGGTCAGTTCGGGCCGGTAGGCCTCCAGCAGCTGCTCGATCGCCCCATCCTCCACCGGCTCAACCTAGCGGCCCGGCTCAGCCGTGACGCGAGCGATTAGTTTCCGCCGCCCGCCCGGTCTACCCCCCGTCACCTCAACCCCGGACACCAGGGAGTCATCATGACCGGCACCGGCCAGTACGCCGACGTCAACGGCATCAACCTCTACTACGAGTCGTACGGGACCGGCGCGCCGCTGATCCTGCTGCACGGCGGCCTCGGCTCGGGTGAGATGTTCGGGCCGATCCTGCCCGTGCTCGCCGACCACCACCGGGTCATCACCGTCGACCTGCAGGGCCACGGCCGCACCGCCGACATCGACCGGCCACTGGACGTACGCCTGATGGCCGGCGACGTCGCCGCCCTCATCGACCACCTCGGTCTGGACCGGCCCGACGTGGTCGGCTACTCGCTCGGCGGCGGGGTCGCCCTCCAGGTCGCGTTCCAGTTCCCGGAGAAGGTCGGCCGCCTGGTCGCGGCGTCGGCGAGCATCCGCCGTGACGCGACCTACCCGGAGATCCTGCAGCAGCAGGGGCAGATGAGCGCCGCCGCGGCGGAGTTCATGAAGGAGACCCCGATGTACGAGCTCTACCAGCGGGTGGCCCCGCGCCCGGAGGACTTCCCGCGGCTGCTCGACAAGATCGGCGTGGCGATGGCCCAGGACTTCGACTTCACCGAGGAGGTCCGCGGCCTGCGGGTGCCGACGCTGGTGGTGGCCGCCGATGCCGACATGGCCCCGCCGAGCCACTACGTCGAGGTCTTCGGCCTGCTCGACGGCGGTCTGCGCGACGGCGGCTGGACGGGCGAGTCGCGGCCCAAGGGCGGGCACGCGCTGGCCGTCCTGCCCGGTCTCACCCACTACAACCTGTTCCTGTCGCCGCTGTTCGCCGCAGTCACCCTGGCCTTCCTCGACCAGGTGGACTGAGCCGGAGGTCAGTCGCCGGGGTCGGTGCGAGGCGGCGCCTCCCCGGCCCCGGACCGCAGCAGATCCTCCATGGCCGACACCTCCCGCCGGTCGGCCTGCCGTTCCCGCTCGTCGGCGGTGCGGTCCCGTTCGTCAGCAGCGCGGTCCCGCGCCCCGTGGCCGGCGTTGCGTTGCTCCTCGAGGCGGTTCAGCCGGCGCTCGCGGTCGTCGAGGCGCGCGGCGCGGGCCGCCTCCTGCCCGGAGTCTGCGTCCATGCCGGTGACTATCCCCCAGAAGCGCGCCGACCACCACGGGTCCGGTCGCCTGGTGTCACCCGGCCGGGTGGCCTCGGCTCGAAGCCGCCCACCGGCACGACGAACGCTCACGGCGTCCGCGGCCGGCGGGCAGCTGAGCTCAGGCGGCGGCCAGGGCTTCCGTCGGCGCCAGCCGGGCGGCCCGGATCGCGGGATACAGTCCCGCCACCGCCCCGATCACCAGGGTCGCGGCCACGCCGCCCAGCAGCACCCACACCGGGACCACCGTCGGCCACGCCTGCGTCGTCGCATAGAGAGCGGTCACCGCGAATCCCAGGAGCACTCCCCCAGCCCCGCCGGCCAGCGACAGCAGCAGCGACTCGGCCACGAACTGCACCCGGATCTGTCCCCGGGTGGCCCCGAGCGAGCGACGCAGACCGATCTCGGCCCGGCGTTCCAGCACCGAGATCACCATCGTGTTGGCCACCCCGATCCCGCCGACCAGCAGCGCCACCGCCCCCAGCCCCAGCAGCAGCTGGGTGAAGGTGCGGTTGGTGGCCTGCCGGGCCTGCAGCGCGTCGGAGGGCCGGGACACCTCGACCTCGTCCGGGTTCTCCGGGTTCGCCGTCGCCGCGAGCACGGCGCGCACCGCCGTGACCTGGGCGTCGTCGGACCGGGTGTAGACCGTGGTGGGGTGCCCGTCGAAGCCCAGGTACGACGCCGCCGCGGGCCAGCCGACCAGGACCGCCGAGTCGAGCTCCGGCGCCAGCGGCACCGGCGCCAGCACCCCGGTGACGGTGAACCACCGCCCGCCCAGGTAGACGGCGGGCACGGATCCCAGCCGCCGCGCCGCCGTGGCGCCCAGCACGACCGCCGGATACCGCGCGGTCGCCGCGTTGAGCCACGACCCGGACGCGACCGTGGCGCCCACCGTGGACGGCAGATCCAGCTGGGCCGCGGCCACCGAGATGCCGCCCGTCTGCGCCCGCGGGATCCGGTCGGTCCGGTACACCGCCGTGTCCGGGACCGTGCCCGTCGCGGCGACCGCGCGCACCGGCCCGATCCGCTCGATCATCGACACGGACTCGTCCGGCAGCGTCGCGTCGTCGCCGAACATGGTGTTGCCCGGGCCCACCGTGAGCAGGTTCGTGCCCAGCGCCGCCAGGGCCCGGTCCAGGTCGGCCCGGCTGGACGACGAGATGCCGACCACCGCGGTCATCGCCGCGATACCGATCGCGATGCCCAGCGACGACAGCACCGCGCGCAGCGGCCGGGCGCGCAGCCCCGAGAGGCCGACCCGCATCAGGTCGGCGACCCGCAACCGGGCGGGTGTCAGGACAGTCACGTCAGCTCACCCGCCCGTCGCGCATGGAGATCTGCCGCGGCAGGCCGGCGGCCAATTCCCGGTCGTGGGTGATCACCACGACGGTGGTGCCGGCCGCGTGCAGCTCGCGCAGCAGCGCGACCACCCCGGCCCCGGCGACCGAGTCCAGGTTGCCGGTCGGCTCGTCGGCCAGCAGCAGGGCCGGATCCCCGGCGACGGCCCGGGCGATCGCGACCCGCTGCCGTTCCCCGCCGGAGAGCTGGTGCGGGCGGTGCCCGAGCCGGGCCCCGAGACCGACCCGGTGCAGCGCGGCCTCGGCGCGCCGCTCCCGCTCCTTGCGGGGTACGCCGGCATACAGCAGGCCGTCCGCCACGTTCGCCACCGCGGTACGGCCGGGAGCCAGGTGGAACTGCTGGAACACGAAGCCGATCCGGCGCGCCCGCAACGCCGACAGTTGCCGGTCGGACAGCCGGGACACGTCGTGACCGTCGATCCGTACCGTGCCCGCCGACGGCCGGTCGAGGGTGCCGATGAGGTGCAGCATCGTCGACTTGCCGGAGCCGGACGGGCCGACGACCGCGGCCAGTTCGCCGTACCCGACGCTCAGGTCCACCCCGTCCAGCGCGGTCACGCCGCCGGGGTAGGACTTCGTCGCGCCGGCCAGTTCGATCACCGTCATGACGGCATGCCCACGGTCGTGCCGGCCGCGATGCCGCCGCCGGAGACCTCGACCCGGCCGTCGGCGAACAGGCCGGTCTGCACGGCGGTGATGCTGCTGCGGCCGCCGTCGACGACCTCCAGGCCGTACCCGCCCTCGGCCAGCGCCAGCAGCGCCGCGACCGGCACCGTCAGGACGCCGGGCCGCTTCGCCGCGGTGAACTCGACGCTGACCGAGGCCTGGTCCAGGCCGGCCGGCGCCTTGGCGAAGCCGATGGTCACCGACAGGCTCGTCGTCGCGTCCTGCTGGCCCTCCGCCGGCGTGACCACGGTCTCGACACCCGTGATCGTCCCGGCGACCTTCTTGCCGTCGGGCAGGGTCACCCGCACGGCCGCGCCCTTGCGGGCGAGCCGCTGATCCGAGATGTCGAGCTCCACGGTGGCGACCCGGCCGGTGCCGGTCGTCTCCAGCAGATCGGTGCCGGGCCGCACGACGTCACCCGGCTCGGCCGTACGGCTGTCGACCCGGACCGCGCCGCTCGCGTAGACGATGCGGGCCGGGTCGACAGTCCCGGTCTCGGCCAGCCCGAGATCGTCCTGCCAGTCCCGGACGGCCGAGGCGGTCGCCGACGAGTACGTCCGGTCCACGGTGAAACCGCGGTAGCCCAGCGCCCACAGGTTCCGCTCGAACTGCTTGACGTCCCGGCCCGTGTCCCCCGATGACAACGTCCGATACGCGGGCAGGGAGCCGTACAGCAGCACGACCGGGTCGTCGTCGATCCGGTACAGCGCCTGGCCCCGGGTCACTGTGGAGCCCTCGGCGGCGAATGCGGTGACGGTGCCCGAGAGCCGGCCGGAGTGCGCGGTCGTGTCGCCGTACCCCAGCTCGCCGTCGGTGGTCTCGGTGTCGACCAGCGTGTCCTTCTTCACCACCGCCGTGGCCGTCGGGGCGGACGCCTGTGCCTGCTCCTGCGCGTCCGGCAGGGCGACCACGACGGCGGCCGCGGCACCGGCCGTCAGCGCCACCGCCGCCGCGGCGTAGACCGTCCGGCGGCTCATCCCTCCCTCTTTTCCTGGACCTTGGGGGCGCCGGGGCCGCCCGGGCGGAACGTCGAGCAGGCCTGCTCGGCCTTGTCGAAGGCGGGGTCGCCCGGACCTGAGCCGATCTTGTCCCCGTCGAGCCGGATGCTGCCGTCGGCCTGCGGGTCGGGGAAGTTCGGCAGCCCGTGGTCGCGCATGCACTGGGCCATCTTCCGGGCCTGTTCGAGCTGCTCCGGGTCGGCCTGGCCCCGGTCACCGCCGTTCGGCGCCCACTGTTTGCAGGCCGCCATCGCCGCGTCGAACTTCGCCTTGTCCGTACCCTGGGGAACCTTGATCTGCAGCCCGCCGCCCGGCTGGGGGTCGGGGAACCAGCTCATGCCCTGTTCGCGCATGCACTGGGAGAACCTCAGGGGCGCGTCTTCGTCCCGGGTGGCCGCGGCGCTGGTGCTCGCCGTGGGCGCACCGCCCGCCGAGGCGACCCGGTCGCCCTGCGCCGCCTTCCCGCACCCGGCCGCCGCCATGGTCAGCAGCAGGCCGAGCGCCAAGATCCTGGTGGTCCGCATCGTCGTCTCCTCGTCGGCGGCCGGGCGGCCGCCACGGGAAGCAGTGAAGTCCCCGGCGGGTTTCCCGGCCGTCACGCGAAACCGTGACGCCCAGGTGACGTGACCTTGGGTCACCATGGAGGCATGCGCATCCTGGTGGTCGAGGACGAGCCGCTGCTGGCCGACACCGTCGCGGCGGGTCTGCGCCACGACACGCACGCGGTGGACGTGGTCTACGACGGCGCCGCCGCGCTGGAACGGGCCGGGGTCAACGACTACGACGTGGTGATCCTGGACCGGGACCTGCCCGGCGTGCACGGCGACGAGGTGTGCCGGCAACTGGCCGGCCGCGACACCACCGCCCGGATCATCATGCTGACGGCGGCGGCGGACATCGACGACCGGGTCGAAGGGCTGGCCCTGGGCGCCGACGACTATCTGCCCAAGCCGTTCGCCTTCCGGGAGCTGGCCGCCCGGGTCGCGGCGCTGGGCCGCCGGTCGCGGCCGGCCGCGCCGCCGGTGCTGCGCCGGGCCGGGATCAGCCTGGATCCGCACCGGCGGGAGGTCTTCCGCGACGGACGGTACGTGCCATTGTCCCGCAAGGAGTTCGCCGTGCTGGCCGAGCTGCTGCGCGCCGACGGTACGGCGGTCTCGGCCGAGCAGCTGCTGGAGAAGGCCTGGGACGAGAACGCGGATCCGTTCACCCACGCCGTACGGATGACGATCCTGAAGTTGCGCCGCAAGCTCGGCAACCCGCCGGTGCTGCTCACCGAGCCAGGAGTGGGGTACCGGATCGGATGAAGCTCACCGTGCGGGGCCGGCTGACCCTGGTGTACGGCGGACTGTTCCTCGCCGCCGGCATCGTCCTGCTGGGCTTCACCTACGTCCTGGTGAAGCAGCAGCTGCCGGCCAAGGCTCTCATCACCGGCGGCAGCGTGGCCGGCGAGCCACCACCCGGCGTGGTCGCCCCGGACGTCATCTTCCAGCGCGTCGTCCAGGACACCCGCGACGACGCCCTGTCCGCGCTCGTCACCCAGGGCGGCATCGCGCTGCTGGTGGTCGGGGCCGCCGCGATCGCGCTGGGCTGGCTGATCGCCGGGCGGATGCTGCAACCGCTGCACCGGATCACCGACGCCGCGCGGCGCATCGCCGAGTCCCCGGCGGCCGACCGCGGCCTGCACGAGCGCATCGCGCTGGCCGGCCCGGACGACGAGATCAAGCAGCTGGCCGACACGTTCGATCTGATGCTGACCCGGCTGGACCGCTCGTTCGACGGCCAGCGCCGGTTCATCGCCAACGCGTCGCACGAGCTGCGCACCCCGCTGACCCTCAACCGGACGCTGCTCGAAGTGGCTCTGCACCAGGAACCGGCGTCGCCGGAGGTCCAGCAGCTCGGCACCACCCTGCTGGCCATCAACGACCGGCACGGCCGGCTCATCGACGGGCTGCTCCTGCTGGCCCGCTCGGAACGGGAGCTGACCGAGCGCGCGTACGTGGACCTGGCCGACATCGCCTCGCACGTCAGCGGGCCCGACATCAAGACCGAGCTGGCCGAGGCCACCACGGTCGGCGACCCGGTGCTGCTGGAACGACTGGTGCAGAACCTGGTCGAGAACGGGGTACGGCACAACGTGCCCGGCGGGTGGGTGCGGGTGGCCACGTACGCCGGGGACGGGCTGGCGACCCTGGAGGTCAGCAACACCGGCCCGGTGGTGCCACGCTACGAGGTGGAGGGCCTGTTCGAGCCGTTCCGCCGCCTCGGCAACGACCGGCTGGCCGGGCCGGGCGTCGGGCTGGGCCTGTCCATCGTGCGCGCGGTGGCCCGGGCCCACGACGGTGACGTGCACGCCGTGCCCCGCGACGAGGGCGGCCTGGTCGTGACGGTCACCCTGCCGGCGGCGTACTGAGACTGTCCCCGAAAACCGGTGGCCTCGCGCCGATCGGCGCCGCTACCGTGCTCACGCCCCTGTCTCCCCGGTGAGGACACGCCGTTGTACGTCCTGTGAGACCTCCTGAGCGCTGATTCACCGCGCGTCGCCACTGTGCGACGTGCGCCTTTTCGCTGCGGACTTCTCACTGGGACCGGTGTATCTCCATGTCCAGAATCTGGGTGGTCATGCCCACCCGCCTGCCCCTCGTCATCCGCCGCTGCCACGGGTGCGCCTCGCAGCGCTTCCGGGCCAGCGGCAGATTCCGGGTCAACGCCAACCACAAGCTCATCGACGCCTGGCTCCTCGCGCTGTGCACCGGCTGCGGGGACACCACCAGACTGACCCTCTTCGAACGCGTGACGGTGCGTTCCGTCCGGCCGGAGATCCTGGACCGGCTGCACGACAACGACCTCGGCCTGACCGCCGAGCTGCTCCAGGATCCGCTGGTGTGGCGCCGCAACCGCATCGCCCTCGACTGGGACGGCGCGTGGCGTCTCGACACCGGCGCACCGGATCAGCCGGACGGGGACACGATCGAGGTGTCGGTGCGCTTCGCGGCGCCGATCCCCATCCGGCCGGTGCGCCTGATCGCCGACGGCTTCGGCTTCTCCCGGGCCGAGGTCACCAAGCTGGTCGCCGAGGGAAGTCTCGTCTCGGCGGTCCGGCTGACCGGCAAGCTCTCCGGCGACTTCACCTTCACGCTCAAACGCTGAGCGGTCCGGCGGGCCCGGGGCCGGGGCGCCCCCCCGCGGGCGGGGGAAGAACAGCGACGGGGGGGGGGGGAAGAGCGCGCCCCCACCACCCCGCGGGGGCGCCCGGGGGCGGCCACGGGGCGAGCGCACGGAAGGC
>NZ_JBSGFR010000074.1:0-28550 GCF_053603475.1 Actinoplanes sp. NPDC004185
GACCGGGAACCCATCACGGCAGCTCGTCCGACGGCCCCGGCCCCGGACCGGGGCCGGCGCCGGTGAGCCCGGCCATCGCCGTGGTGACGCGCATCGTCGTCGCCGGGGACACCGCGGCGAAGTGCATGCCGCCCGAGCCCGCGAGGCTCGCCGAGGTCCCGCTGGCCTTCGCCGGCACCGTCGAACGGGTGGCCGACGGCACCGCGTTCCTGCGCGTCACCCGCCTGTACGCCGGCCCGCCCACGGACGTCGTCGAGGTCGCGCAGAGCGACGGCAACAGCGAGGCACTGATCGGGGCGACGGTCTTCGAGCCCGGCGGGCAGTACCTCGTCGCCGCTTCCGACGGACAGGCCCTGGTGTGCGGCTACAGCGGCCGGGCGACGCCGGAACTGTCAGCCCTGTACGACGCCGCGTTCTGAGCCGGGCCCCCGGGCGGCGGCGAGCGAGCCGAGCAGGGCCAGCGCGTCGGCCGAGGGGCTGCCGGGCGGCGCGTGGTAGACGACGAGCTGCTGGCCGGGCGCGGACCGGACGTCGAACGTGTGCATGGCCAGGGTCAGCTCGCCGACCTCGCGGTGCACGACCCGCTTGGTCTCCAGCGTCTTGCCGGTCACGTCGTGGCGGGACCACAGGCGGCGGAACTCCTCGCTGTGCTCGGACAGGGTGCGCACCACCGTGGCGACCCGGTCGTCCGCCGGTGCCGCCCCGGCGGCCAGCCGCAGGGCGCCCACGCTGCTGCGGGCCACGGCCGCCCAGTCGGCGTAGAACGCGCGCGCCGACGGGTCGAGGAAAACGGCGTGGATCGGGTTGCCGTGCTCCCCGACGTCGGCGAACAGCGCCTCGGCGAGCGGGTTGCGGGCGAGGATGTCGTACGCGCGGCCGAACACGATCGCCGGGTTGTCCCGCCACGCGCCGAGCAGATCGGCCAGGGCCGGATCGGCGAGCTCGGCCGAAGCCGCCAGCGGGGCCACGGGCAGCAGCCCGGCCAGCCGGTACGCGTGCATCCGCTGGTCGTGGCTCCACCGCAGCACCCGGGCCAGCGCGTCGAGGATCTGCGGCGAAGGATGCCGTTCCCGGTCCTGCTCGAGGCGGACGTAGTAGTCCACGCTCATGCCGGCCAGGGCGGCCACCTCCTCGCGGCGCAGCCCGGTGACCCGCCGCCCGGCCGCGGCGGGCAGGCCCACCTGCTGCGGTGTCACCTCGGCCCGCCGGGCCCGCAGGAAGTCGCCCAGCATCCCGTCCCTGGTCATGACCGATTGTCTCCCGGGGAGCGGCGGCGCAGCACCATCCCGGCGTGGTGCAGGACACCGTCGATGAAGTCGCCGTCGGCGGTGAAGCCGATGTCGTCGACGTAGTCGATGTGGTCGCCGCTGATCTCGTACCGGCCGGTGTACGCCCGCTCGCGGCTGCCACGGGCCTCGACGTAGCGGCCTTCGGGCAGGAGTTCGTGGCGGATGGTGCCGTCGGCGGTGACCCACATGCCGGCGTACGGGTGGGAGGTCTTTGTCATGGCCCCACGCTAGGAGCCCGGCGGATGCGCGAGGAGGGTGCGTCGCACCCACCCAGTGGGTGGCCGCCACTATATTTACGAACGGTCGGTCTTATTGTACGGTGACCGCATGACCCAGGACGGCCGGCTGATCCGCGGGGAACGCACCCGCACCGCGGTGCTCGATCAAGCCGTGGTGCTGGCCACCGTGGCCGGCCTCGGTGGCCTGTCATTGAGCCAGGTCGCCGACGCGCTCGGCGTCAGCAAGTCGGGCCTGTTCGCGCACTGGCGGTCCAAGGAGGCGTTGCAGCTCGCGGTGATCGAGCACGCCCGGGCCCAGTGGACCGAGCGGATCATCCGGCCCGCGCTGGCCGCGCCGCGCGGGGTCCGCCGGCTGTGGGCGGTGCACGACATCCGGCTGTCCTTCTACGAGGCCGAGGTCCTGCCGGGTGGCTGCTTCTTCGCCAACGCCCATTTCGAGTACAACGCCCGCCCGGGCGTCATCCGGGACCGGCTGGCCGCCGAGCTGGCCGACTGGATGACCTTCCTGACCGGCCTGGCCGCCGACGCCGTCGCGCTCGGCGAGCTGCGGCCCGGCGCGGTGCCCGAGGGCATCGCTTACCAGACCGAGTCCCTGGGTGTCTGCGCCGTGATGCAGGCGCCGGTGCTGGGACGAGACGTGACCTTCCGGCGTGCCCGCCGAGCGCAGCTCGAGCATCTGCGTGCGCTGGCCACCGACCCGACGATCCTCCCGGAGCTGACATGACCACCGCGACCGAGACGCTGCCGCACGGCGGCGTCGTCCCCATGCCCGTGCACTTCGACGATCTGGACGCCATGGGCGTGCTGCACAACTCCCGCTACGCGGTGCTCGTGGAACGGGCGATCGTGCTCTGGTGGGCCGCACGGGGGGTCTCGTTCTCCGGCGGCCGGCCCACCACGCCGGACGCCTTCAACGTGGTCCGCGAATACTCCGTCACCTTCCACCGCCCGGTCCGCGGCACCGGCGAGATCAGCGTGCACTTCTGGCTGGAGAGCATGGGCCGGACCAGTGCGGACTACCGGTTCCGGGTGACCTCCGCCGACGGCGCCACGGTCTTCGCCGAGGGCCGCCGGGTCAACGTGCGCCTGGATCCGGTCACCATGCGCCCGGCCCCGTGGACCGAGGCCGGGCGCACCCTCGGCACCGAGCTGCTGCGCGTCCGGTGAGTCCTATTCGAAGAACTTGAGTCCCCAGCCGGTGTCGGAGGTCGCGCCCGGCACGTTCGCTCTGCTGTAGACGGTGTTGCCCCACCACGCGAAGGTGCCGGTGTACCAGAACCGGTTGCCCCATGTGTACGGCGTGCCCTTCGGCACGGCGTGGAACATCAGCGGGAACCGCGGGCCGGCCGGCGGGCTGGTCGCGATGTCGCCGTTGAGCAGCACGAAGCTGTGGTGCCCGGGGCCGTTGACCGACAGCGTCGGATCCCAGCCGGCCATCATCGTGGCGCGCTGGGAGCCGAAGAGGCAGCCGTTGGACTTGTACCAGTCCCAGACGTAGCCCGGGTCACCGCCGGCGCGCAGCCGCAGGTCGGCGAGGCAGTACTGCTCGCTCCAGCTGCCGTTGGCGGAGTAGACGATGTGCAGCTGACCGTTGGGGTCGCGGATCGGCTCGGGACCCTCGTTGATGAAGGGGTTGCCGACCACGCGCTCCCAGGGCTCGCGGGGCTGCGAGATGACGTACCGGCCGCCGGTGGGAGTGGTCGGGTTGCTCATCCGGACCAGGTAGAGGTTCTGCTCGACGTTGGTGTCACCGGCCCAGCCGGACCACACGAACCAGCGCTGGCCGTTGAAGGTGAACAGCGCGCCGTCGACGGCCCACTTGTCGTCCGGCAGCGCGAGCTGGGTCTCCGCGGTGTAGCCGGTGTCCGGGGCGGCCGAGCTGATCGCGTACATGCGGTGGGCGGCGCCGGTGCCGGCCGAGAAGTAGATGTAGTAGCGACCGCCGTCGACGACGATCTCCGGGGCCCACACCTCGCCCCGGCCGCGGCTGTCGGACCACACCTGACGGGCCGGTGCGGCCGCGAGTCCATCAGGGGACGATGCCTGCCGGACGGCGATGCCGCCGTTGAGCGACTGGGCCGAGATGTAGGTGCCGCCGACCCGGATGACGCTGGGATCGGCGGCCCGGATGCTCTGCGCCGCGCCGGCGGGGCCGGCGGGGGAGAGGGCGAAGATGGCGGTCAGGGCCAGCGCCAGGGCGGCGGTGGCGAGACGTGACTTCGGCATGGTCGTTTCCCGCTTCTGCCTCCGCTGCGACGCCGCTGCGGTGGGGGCCGCACGGGGGTGGCGTCCGGTGGGGATGCGCCGGAGGCGCCGGGGGACATCCCGGACCGTTGTGCGCTGGAGAGCGCTCCCTGAGGATTTCCCCTTCCCGCCGCGAAGTCAATGCATCGACGGGCATCACTGACCGGGCGGGCCCGCGGGGTAGAGCGAGTCGAGCAGATCGGCGTACCGGGTCTCGACCGCGCGGCGCCGCACCTTCAGCGACGGGGTGAGGTCGCCGCCCTCGACGGCCAGGTGGTGGTCGAGGACCAGGAACTTCTTGATGGTCTCCCACGGCGCCAGCGTCGCGTTGAGCTGCTCGACGTAACCGCCCACGGCTTCGGTCAGCTGCGCCGAGCGAGTGATCCCGGCGTAGTCGGTGTCGCCGAGCCCGTGCCGGGGCGCCCAGGCGCGTACGGCGTCCGGGTCGAGGTCGATCAGGGCGGTGATGTACTTGCGCCCCTCGCCGTGCACCACGATCTGGCTCGCCAGCGGGCAGATCCCCTTGAACCGCGCCTCGATCGTCTGCGGCGCCACGTACTTGCCGTTCGAGGTCTTGATCAGGTCCTTCTTGCGGTCGGTGATCCGCAACGAGCCGGCCGCGGTGATCTCGCCGATGTCACCGGTGTGCAGCCAGCCCCCGGCCAGCGCGTCGGCGGTGGCCGCGGGGGCGTCGTGGTAGCCCTCCATCACGCCGGGGCCGCGGACCAGGATCTCCCCGTCCTCGGCCAGGGCGACGCCGGTGCCGGGCAACGGCAGTCCCACGGTGCCGTACTCCGGGCTGCCGGGCCGGTTGAAGAACGTGGTGGCGCACGTCTCGGTGAGGCCGTAGCCCTCCAGCACGGGCAGCCCGGCGGCGTCGAACCACTCGCCGATCTCCGTGGACAGCGCGGCCGCCCCGGAGATGAAGAAGCGCAGCCGGCCGCCGAACCGGCCCCGGACGCGCGCGAGCACCAGCCGGTCGGCGATGCGGTGCTGGACGGCGAGGAACCGGCCCGGCCGCTCGCCCCGCCGGCGCAGCCGGGACACCCGGGACCCGACGCCGATGCCCCAGCCGAACAGGCGTGCGGTCACCGGGCCGGACTGCACGGTGGCCAGGACCCCGGCGTACACCTTCTCGAAGATCCGCGGCACCGCCGGGATGATCGTCGGCCGGACCACCGGCAGCCGCTCGACGAGCCGGCCCACGTCACCGTCCACGGCGAACGCGAAACCTACCGAGAGCTGACAGGAGAGCAGGGCCTTGCCGAAGGCGTGGGCCAGCGGGAGCCAGAGATAGCCCAGGTCGTCCGGGCCCAGGAAGCCCATGGCCTGGATGGCCAGGCCCTGGTAGATCCAGCTGTGGTGGGTGACCCGGACGCCCTTGGGCAGCCCGGTGGTGCCGGAGGTGTAGATCAGCGTCGCCAGGTCGCCGGCCCGGATGGCGGCGCAGGCCTCGCGTACCGCGGCGGGCTCGGCGGCGAGCAGCTCCCGGCCGCGGGCGCGCAGGCCGGCCAGGGTTAGCACCCGGCTGTCACCGTCGTCGGGCGTGCCGTCGATGAGCACGGCATGCTCGACCGGGGAGCCCGCGGCGAAGACCTTGGCCAGGTGCCCGGCGTGCTCCACGACGGCGAAGCGGCTCGCCGAGTCGGTGAGGATGTGCGTGACCTCGGCGGCCGAGCTGCTGGGATAGACCGTGGTCGTGGCGCCGCCCGCGCACATGACGCCGAAGTCGGCCTCGATCCACTCCGTACGGGTGCCGGCCAGGATCGCGACCCGTTCCTGCGCCCGCAACCCGAGGCCGAGCAGTCCGGCGGCGATCTCGGTGACCGCCGTACCGGTCTCGGCCCAGCTCTGCGACCGCCAGGCGCCCTGGCTGTCCGGGCGCCGGTAGGCCTCCGCCGCGGGCGTCCGGGCCACCCGGTCGAGGAACATGGCGCCGAACGACGCCGGCTCGGTGCGCCGCAGCTGCGCCAGGAGGGCCTCCTCGGCGGTGCTCGCGCGGCAGCTCGCGGACGCCGTCACGGTGCTCGTCGGCATGTGCATCCTCTCCGTCGACCCGTCCATCATCCGTCAGCGCCGGGGACGGCGGCGGCGGACCCGCTCAGCCGGGACGCAGGACGCCGAGCAGGAAACGGTCGGGACGCACGGCGGTGACCGTGCCGGCCGTACCCCGGAGCAGGCCGTCGAGGTCCTCCACGGCCAGGCACCCGGGCGCCGGGGCGGCCAGGTCCAGCGCCAGGTGGACCGCGCCGGGCCGCTCGGCCCCGGGCACCCGGCGGGGATCGCAGCCGTGACCGAGGAAGGCCCACCGGTAGCCGATCACGTCGTCGAGCCGGACGGGCGGGCCGCCATCCACCCGGACCCACGGGTTCGGCAGCACGTGGCCCGCCCGCGGCAGCGGCCCGGCCACGGCGCGGGGCAGGCGGCGCGGCGGGAGCGGGCGGTCGCCCAGCCGGCGCTGGAGGCCGGGCACGGCGTTGAGGCTGCGGGCCAGGCCGCGGAACACCAGCGCGGCGGCCCGGTTACGGGTCTGCAGCACCCGGCCGATCCGCAACGCCAGCGCGGTGGTCGCGGCCACGTCCGGTCGGCGCTCCCGCTCGTACGCGTCGAGCTGATCCGGATCGCCGCCCTCGCGCAGCCGCCAGGCCAGCGCGCCGGCGTCCCTGATCCCCATGCCCAGCCCGGCGCCGGCGAACGGCGGCATCGCGTGCGCCGCGTCCCCGGCCAGCAGCACCCGCCCGGCCCGCCACCGCTGCGCCATCCGCGCGTGGAACGTGAACACGGCCGCCCGCTGGACCTCGAGCCGGTCTGGATCGGTCCACGGCTCGACCAGCGCGCGGACCGTCTCCGGCCGGAGCATGGCCTCGGGCTGCTCCCCGGGCAGCAGCATCCATTCCCAGCGCCGGCGGCCCGGGCTGGACATGGCCACCGCCGGCCGTGCGGGGTCCAGCACGAACGCCACCGTCGGGTTGCCGTCGGCGGTGCCGTCCACCCCGGTGTCGTCCGTGGCGGTGCTCGCCGCGTCCACGACCAGCCAGGGCTGCGCGAACGTGTCGCCGGTGAAGGCGATGCCGGCCTCGGTGCGCACGGTGCCGGACGTGCCGTCGCAGCCCACGAGCCATTGCGCGGTGATCCGTCGCCCGTCGTCGAGGACCGCGACGACGCGGTCGGCGGACTGCTCGACTGCCTGGACGGCGCGTCCGGCGAGCACCTCGACCGAGGGCAGCCCGGCGAGGGCGGCCCGCAGCGCGGTCTCCAGCGCCGGCTGGTCGATGCGCACGACCTGCGGGTGCCCGAACGCCTGGGCCCGCTGCGTCAGCAGGAACAGCGGCCGCCGGTCGGCGCCGACGGCGCCGTTGCGGATCAGCGGCACCGACCAGGCGTCGCGCGGCGCCAGCCCGGGGATCAGCGACAGCAACCGGATGGACTCGATCTCCAGCACGGCGGCCCGGGGCTTCGGGTACGGCCGGACGTTCGGCTCGACCACCACGGTCCGGACGCCCTGGGCCCCGAGCAGCGCGGCCAGCACCCCACCGACCGGCCCGAGCCCGGCCACCACCACCGCCGCGTCGAGTGTCATCGCGGCATCATGTCAGGGCCGCCTGCCCGGGCGGCCGGTGGATCAGGGCAGCCGGACCACGTCGGCGATCACCGCGCCGTCGTCGGTCAGCCGGACCGCGGCCGGGCTGTCGAAGACGATCATGGCGAGCTTGTCGCCCGGGCGCCCGATCAGGCCCATGCCCTCGGCGTGGTCGTCGCCCTCGCCGTAGGTGATCTCCAGCTCGCGGGTCAGCACCTCGCCGCGCACGACCGCGGGCATCGCCACCCGGTAGGCGCCGTGCCAGCGGTAGATCCGCACCGGGCCGTCCAGGCTCATCGTCGGGCCGGCCAGCACCAGCAGGTCGTCGCCGTCCGGGCACAGGTCACGCACACCCAGCCCGTCCAGGTCCAGGACGTGCTTGCGGTACTCCAGGCCGTCGTCGAAGGGGCGCAGCCGCAGCCGGCCGGGCTCGGCGGGGTCCACGTACGGCCGCAGCTCCAGCACGAACGCCCAGCCGCGCAGCACCGGACCGCGCAGCCCGAGGTACACCCGGTCGCCGCTGACCGCGATGCCCTCGATGTCCAGCCCGTTGTCCTTGCCGGGAATGGCCAGGAAGGGCGCCAGGTGGGGGTCGTGGCGCAGCAGCGTCCGCAGCCCGTCCCGTTTGTCGAGCTGGGCGGCCCGGTGGTGCTCGCCGTCCACGACGAGCTCGCGTACGGGCGTGGGCAGGCCGTCGACCTCGGCGATCGGCAACCGGAGCAGCACCTGACGGTTGTCCTGGCCCTCGACCCGGGTCAGCCGCCGCAGCGCCTTGTCGCGGTCGTGCTTGGCCTTGATCTGCTTGCGGCGCAGGCTGTGCGACCCGACCGCCCACAGGAAGTGCCCGGTGCGGGCCAGGCCCTCGATGTCGGCCTCCTCGTCGGCGTCCGCGCCGGGCAGGTCGATGAAGTCGGCGAGCCGGAAGGTCCGCTCGTCGGCGTACTCGGCCGGCTGGGCCGGGTCGTCGGCCACCAGGCGCTCGACCGTCGCAGTCTCGTCACCCGCGATCCAGAGCACCCGGCCGTCGACCCGCACCGCGGACAGGTTCGTGTGGGTGGCGGCGGCCCGCGAGAGGTCGCCGAAGCGCAAGCGGACCGTGTGTACCAGTGTCATGGCGACCATCGTGGCATCCGCAGTCCCGCCCAGCGCCGCGAACGCCGGGGAGGAGCCGGCCGCCGGCGGGGCGGCGGCCGGCGTCAGGGTCAGCCGACGCCCTGCTGGGCACCCTTCTCCACGTGGACACCGGCGCCGAAGTCCACCATGGCGTCCTGGCTCAGCCCGATGCCGTCCCAGAACTGGATCAGCAGGTAGGTGCCCGAGGGCTGCTCCACCCACAGCGTCCGGCCGTCGGTGTTGTCCGTGCCCTTGACCAGCACGCCCTTGCGGCCCCCGACGTCGACGGCCGTGCCCGCGGGCGCCCCCTTCTGGTCCTTGGACTGCAGCATCACGGCGATCTTGCCGACGAAGCTGCGCGGGTCCTTCAGCGGGTTGGTGGACGGGTCGACCTTCGGCCCGCCGGCCGCGCTCCGGGGCGCGAGCACGATGCTGGAGGCGTCGTCGGCCTGCACGAACCAGCCGTCCGGCACCTTGTCCAGGCTGAAACCCTGGGGCTGCTTACCGGTGTAGGACACGAGCTGGGTGGCCGCGGCGGCGACGGCGGGCCGGTCGGCCGGCGGCTGCGCCTGCCCGGCGGAGCCCGTACCGCCGCCGGCGAAGGAGAACGCGGCCACGATCGCGGCGACGGCGAAGGCGGAACCGCCGACGGCCAGCGCGGTGCGGCGGTGGCGCGGGGCCGTACCGGCGGGGTCGGACTGAGGGTGCAGATCCATGGTGAGGTCACTCCTGGAGGAAACGACCGTGCGGACCGGGCCGGTCCGTACGGGCGATCGAGTCGCACCCCCCAGACGGATGCGCGCCCGGCGGGGTTGCACGCTCCCGCGACCGGTTCGAGGCGATGACATCTACCCGTGTGGATGCTTTTTGATCGGCGACGTGGTACTCCGGTGGGAGGGGCGGCCCATCGGTGGGACGCCGTGGCGTACTCCACGAGGAGGGGGCCATGACAGCGACACCGGAGTTCGGCCGCGGATCGGGAATCTTCCGCCGCAAACCGGTCGAGGAGATCGCGGACGAGCAGGAGACCGGCCTGACCCGCACGCTCGGACTGTGGCAGCTGACCGCCATCGGGGTCGGCGGCATCATCGGCGCCGGCATCTTCGCGCTGGCCGGCGCGGTGGCCAACGAGACCGCCGGGCCCGCCGTGCTGATCTCGTTCCTGATAGCGGGCATCGCCAGCGCCGCCGCCGCGCTGTCGTACGCGGAGTTCGCCGGCATGATCCCCAAGGCCGGGTCGGCCTACACGTACGGCTACGTCGTGCTCGGCGAGATCGTCGGCTGGTTCATCGGCTGGGACCTGCTGCTGGAGTACATCGCCATCGTGGCGGTGGTGGCGATCGGCATCTCCGGCTACTTCGCCTTCCTGATGGGTGAGCTCGGCGTGAACCTGCCCGCCTGGATGCTGGGGGCGCCCGGCAGCGGCGACGGGCACGTGGTGGACCTGTTCGCCGTGGTGCTGTGCCTGCTGATCGCCTTCCTGCTCAACCGGGGGATCAAGGCGGCGGCCCGGTTCGAGACCGGGGTGGTCGCGCTCAAGGTCGTCGTGGTGCTGCTGGTCATCGTGGTCGGCTTCTTCTACGTCAAGTCGGAGAACTACCGGCCGTTCTTCCCGTTCGGTGTCAGCGGCGCGATCACCGGCGCCGCCACCGTGTTCTTCGCCGTCTTCGGCTACGACGCGATGAGCACGGCCGCCGAGGAGTCCCGCGACGCCAAGAAGCACCTGCCCAAGGCGATCATCTACTCACTGGCCGTCTCGATGGTCCTGTACGTGCTGGCCACCCTGGTGCTCACCGGCATGCAGAACTACCGTGAGATCGACCCGGAGAGCGGCTTCTCCACCGCGTTCGCCTCGGTCGGGCTGTCCGGGCTGGCCGACGTCATCGCGGTCGGCGCGATCATCGGCATCCTCACCGTCATGTTCACCTTCATGCTCGGCGTGACCCGCGTCTGGTACGCCATGAGCCGCGACGGCCTGCTGCCGGCCTGGTTCGCCAAGGTGCACCCGGTGCGCCGGGTGCCCAGCCGGGTCACCTGGATCGCCGGCGTGGCCTCGGCCGTCATCGCCGGGCTGCTGCCCATCCGGGAGGCGGCGGAGCTGACCAACATCGGCATCCTGCTGGCCTTCGTCGTGGTCTGCGTGGCGGTGATCGTGCTGCGCTACCGGCGCCCGGACCTGCCCCGCTCGTTCCGGCTGCCCGGCATGCCGGTGATCCCCGCGCTCGGCGTGGTCTTCTCCATCTGGCTGATCACCTTCCTCACCCCGACCACCTGGCTGCGCTTCCTCGTGTGGTTCGTCATCGGCCTGATCGTCTACTTCGGCTACAGCCGCCGGCACTCCCGGCTCAACGAGCGTGTCACCGAAAGCCCATGAGCATGTCGAAGAAGGCGGACTTGCGCTGCTCGTACTCCCCGGGACGGTCCCGGTGCCGCAGCTTCATGGCGTTGTAGGCCTCGACCAGGGCGGGATCGGCGGCGAGCAGCTGCCACCCCCGGCGAAACCTGGTGTCGTGCTCCGAGCCGACCGGCGTCACCGCGACGCCGGTCGGCAACGGCGCGCCCGGGACCTCGAACGTCGCCAGCGACTCCTGCCAGATCTCCGGATGCACCACCGCATAGATCTCCCGCAGGCCGGCGACGGCCGGGCCGAACCCCGCCGGGGGCACCCGCAGGTGCAGGTCGACGTCGCCCTTGGTCAGGGCGGCGGGCACGGAACTGCCGCCGACCAGGACCAGCTCGTGCTCGCCCAGCCGATCGGCCAGGCGGGACCGCTCGTGCGCGAGGATCTCGCGGGCGGTGCCGATGAACTCGCTGCCCGGCCGCAGCTCCGGTATCTCCATCGGACCGATCCTGCCGTACCCCCGTGACCGGCGGGGTGCTCCTACCATCGGGGGGATCCTGGAGGAGGACCATTGCCGACCCGCAGCCTGACCCAGACCGAGGCCGAGACACGCGCCTCGCTGATCTCGGTCGACCGGTACGACATCGCCGTCGACCTGACCGACCTGCCGACCGGACCGCACGTGCGGTCCGTGTCCACGGTGACCTTCACCTGCCGGGAGCCCGGCGCCCGGACCTTCGTCGACTGCGCCGCCGAGGTGGTGAGCGCCACGCTCAACGACCGGCCGCTCGGTCCCGCCGCCGACGGCCGGATCGAGCTGGACGGTCTCGCCGCCCGCAACGTCCTGCGGGTGGAGAGCGTGCAGTCCGACACCACCGAGGGTGAGGGCGTGCACAAGGCCGTCGACCCGGCCGACGGCGAGGTGTACGTCTGGATGTCGTTCGAGCCGGACGAGGCCCGGTACGTGTGGACGTGCTTCGACCAGCCCGATCTCAAGGCGCCGCACGCGTTCACTGTCACCGCCCCGGCCGGCTGGACCGTGACCAGCAACTCCGGCTCCGGCAACGCCCGGGTGCAGGAGCGGGGCGACGCCCGCACCTGGACGTTCCCCGACACCCCGGCGCTCTCGCCCTACAACACCGTCATCAACGCCGGCCCGCTGTACGAGATCCGGCGTGAGGTCGACGGCCGTGACCTGGGCCTGTTCACCCGGCGGTCGCTCGCCGCGGTGCTGGACCGCGACGCCGCCGAGATGTTCACCCTGACCAGCCAGGGCCTGGCGTTCTACGGCGAGGTCTTCGGGATGCCGTTCCCGCAGCGCACCTACGACCAGGTGTTCATGCCCGAGTTCGGCGGGGCGATGGAGAACTACGGCTGCGTCACCTGGTCGGACGTCTTCCTGCGGCGCAGCACGCCGACACCGGCCGAGCGGGGCCTGCTGGCCCGGGTGCTGCTGCACGAGATGGCGCACATGTGGTTCGGCAACATCGTCACCATGCGCTGGTGGGACGACCTCTGGCTCAACGAGGCGTTCGCCGAGTTCGCCTGCCACTGGGCCGCGGTGAGCGCGACGGCGTACACGGACGCCTGGGCGGGGCATCTCGCGGCGGAGAAGCTCACCGCGTACGTCGCGGACCAGGGCCCGACCTCGCACCCGATCAGCCTGCCGATCCGCGACGTCGCGCAGGCGGCGTCGATCTTCGACGCGATCACGTACCCGAAGGGTGCCTCGGTCCTGCAGCAGCTCATGACCTACGTCGGCGAGGACAACTTCGCCGCCGGCATGACCGCCTACTTCGCGCAGCACGCCTGGGGCAACACCACCCTGCAGGACCTGATCGACGCGCTGGGCGCGGCCGGTGGGCGCGACCTGAACGCCTGGCGCCGCGGCTGGCTGGAGACGGCCGGGACCGACCGGCTCACCCTGGAGACGGACGGCGACGACGTCGTGCTGGTGGGCCGCGGGCCTGCGGGCGACCCGCGACCGCAGGTGGTCGGCGTGGGTGCGTACCGCCGCGACGGTGACCGGCTGGAGCGGACCGCACTGGTCCGGGTCGAGGTGCAGGGTCCCCGTACGCCGGTGACAGTGCCCGCCGGGGCCGACTTCCTGCTGGCCAACGACGACGACCTGACGTTCGCGACGACCCGGCCGGCCGCCGGTGACATCGCCGGGCTGCTGGCCGCGGCGCCCGCCCTGCCGACCGCCGTCTCGCGCGGCGTGGCCGTGGCCACGGTCTACGACATGCTGATCACGGGCGAGCTCGGCGCGCGCGCAGCGGCCACCTGCGTGCTGGACGTGCTGCGCGTGGAGACCTCGGACGCGGTGATCGAGCCCTACCTGACGATGGCCGGCACCATCGCGGAGATGTGGGCGCCGGAGGCCGAACGGGCCGCGCTCACCGCCGCGGTCGCCGCCGTCTGCCGCGAACTGGCCGGACAGGACGGCCGCCGCCAGGTGGCGCTGCGGGCGTTCGCCCGCTCGGCCGGCGACCTGGACGACGTGGCGTGGCTGCAGGAGCAGGCCGGTGACGACGTGGACCTGCGGTGGCACGCGCTGGTGCGCAAGGCCGAGCTGGGCGCGCCGACCGCCGGCGAGGTCGACGACCTGCTCAAGCGTGACCCGGACCCGGACGCCCAGCGGCGCGCCCTGGCCGTTCGGGCCGCCGCCCCGGACCCGGACGAGAAGGCGGCGGTGTGGCAGACGCTGGCCGTCGACCGGTCGGTGCCGGTCGGCTCGTTCGGCCCGGTCGCCGCGGCGTTCTGGGTTCCCGGCCAGGACGAGCTGCTGGCGCCGTACGCGGAGAAGTACCTGGAGCTGCTGCCCGGCCTGGACCGGGGCGGCATGATCCTGGCGATGGCCTACACCGGCCGGCTGTTCCCCCGCTTCGGCGTCGACGAGGCGTTCCTCGACCGGGCGGAGGAGGCGGCCGGGCGGGTCGCCCCGGTGGTCGGGAAGACCTTGCGGGAGCGGTCCGACCTGGTCCGCCGGATGCTGCGCTCCCGCGCCGGCGGGAGCCGCTGACCCGCGGCCGGCAGCAGCGGATCGCCTCGGGCCGAAATGGTGCCCGGGGCGATCCCTGTTCGCACCCGGTACGTCGATGTCACCGTTGAGGAGGCAGGGCGAAGACGTCCTCGGCGCCAGTCACGCAGTTCGCCAGGAGCCCCGGGGCCAGGGGCCAAGGATCGTTCGCCACCACCTCAGCCCGGTCGAACCCTGCCATCGCCGCAGGATAGCGAGGGCCTGTCGCGTTCCTTGCCCCGGCGTTCTGATCTCATGGCCGCATTCGGCTGTCTTTCCCGATGCGAGTCGAAGGAGTGCGACCCATGGAAATCACCGGCGTGATGGCCACCGACGCGGGGATGGGCGCGCTGTGGGCGGCCGGCTCCTTCGGCGGCATCGTCGACTACGACACCTGGGAGTCGGAGCTGCTGGAGGACGAGGACATAGCCCGGCACATCGCGACGGGCGCCCTCATACCGTTGAACATCGGCGGTGACGGCGCGTTCCAGGTCCTGGCGCGGGCCGGCGAAGTGGCGGCTCCGGCGCAACTGACGGAGCGGGAACGTAAGTACGTGGTCGTCACCTCGGAGCCGTACCTGTTGACCACGACGGGCGATGCGCTGATCAGCGGCCTGGAGCATGTCGGGGCGGAGGAGGACGACGGCTTGCGGGTTCCGCTGCGAGCAGGTCGCTGGAGCGTGACGATCGCCCTGATCGACTGGAAGGCCGAACCGGGTCAGGTGGACGGTGCCGGACGGCCGGCGCCCACCGCTCTGCCCGATTTCGTCATCCTGGTGGATCCCGAAGACGGAGCCGGCCGCGGATACCGGACACAGGTTCGGACCTTCGATCGGGACTAGAGAGCGGGCATCAGGCTGGTCACGAGATCGTGCAAGGTGCGGGTGAGGCGGTTCCCGTCGCCACGCTCCAGGGCGTCGAGGATGGGCTCGCTGTGCAGGGTGGCCAGGAGGACGTGGGCGAGCATGTCGGCGTCGAGGTCCTGACGTTGCTGGTGGACCAGGTGGCTGATGTGGTCGTGCCAGGACCGGTAGACCGGGTGTGCCTCGCGCGGTTGCTGGTCCGGCACGGCGGTGACGGGCGCCGCCGGGCCCAGGGCGGCGAGCAGGCCCTTGTTGCGGGCGACCAGCTCGACCATCGCGGTGAGGAAGGCCAGGAGCCGGGCGCGCGGCGGGGCGCCCTGGCCCAGCGGTGGCGGACCGGTGCTGATGGCGGTCTCCAGGTCTTGCGCGCGCTCCTGCATGAGCGCCCGCATGAGCCCGTGCCGGCTGCCGAAGCGGTGGAACACGGTGCCCTTGCCGACGCCGGCCGCGGCGGCCACCTTCTCCATGGAGATCTGCTGCGGGTGGCAGCGGGTCAGTAGCTCTTCGGTGGCGCGCAGGATTGCCGTGCGGTTGCGGACCGCGTCGGCGCGGAGTCGTTCGGATTCCGGCATGACACCTCGACAAGTGGACCGTCGGTCAAGTAACGTCCTGACTGAAGTTGACTACCGGTCCAGTCTAGGTGAGGGCGGCCATGCGACGCGTCCGGTACTACGAGTACGGCGGGCCGGAGGTGCTGACCGTCGAGGACGCCGACCAGCCGGTCCCGCAGGCGGGACAGGTACTGCTGCGAGCCGAGGCGATCGGTGTCAACTTCGTCGACACCCGGTTCCGCCGGGGACCCGGCAGCGGCAGCATCTTCCAGCGTCCGCTGCCGGGCCGGCCGACCGGTGACGTCGTCGGCACGGTCGTCGGGGTGGGCCCCGGCGTCGACCCGCGGCTCAGGGGTCGGCGGGTGGCCGCGCTGGCCGAGGACGCGTACGCGGACCACGTCGTCGCTGACGCGTCCTGGCTTGCCGCGGTCCCTGACCACCTCGATTCCGGTGACGCCAGCATGCTGGCCATGAGCGCTCCCGTCGCCCTGCGGATTCTTCGCGCCGCGCGGCTGAGCCCCGGCGACACCGTCCTGATCCACGCCGCGGCCGGCGGCATCGGACACCTCGCCGTCCAACTCGCCAAGGTCCTCGGCGCCGGCACTGTCATCGGCACAGCCCGGGGGTCACGCAAACTCGACTTCGTGCGGAGCGTCGGCGCCGATGTCGCCGTCGACTACGCACTGGCCGACTGGCCCGACCGCGTCCGCGCCGCCGCTCCGGGCGGTGCCGACGTCGTCCTCGACGCGGTCGGTGGACCGGTCCTGCAATCGAGCCTGGACCTGCTCGCGCCCTTCGGCCGTACCGTGGTCTATGGCGCCACGACCGGAGAGCCGGAGCGGATCCCCGTCGTCAAGCTTTTCGCCCCGCCCACAGGCTCATCGAGGCCCGCTCGCACACCGGCCGCATCCTGCTGGTCCCGACGGCGCCCTGAGCCACACGGGCATCGACGGCCCCATGCCGGGGCGACCGGCGAGCGCCCGGAGCATGACAAGCTATTGAACGCGGGACGATCGGGCGAAGGAGCGGGCATTGGCAGATCATGTCCTGGATGCTCCGGATGGACTGAGCCCCGGTGCCCGCCGATTCGTGCAGGTGCACGGGGTCCGGGTGCCCGCCTGGACGGTGGAGCAACACCAGCGCCACTGGACGGCACTGGGCCGACCGGCGAGCGCCGTCGACCAGCTGGTGGCACATCAGCAACGGTGGGGTGGATTGGTCCTGCCTCCGGCGGCCGACTACGAAGGCGGCCCCTTCGACCTGAGCGCCGATGACCCGGACGCCGACGACGACGGGGTGGTCTTCACTGTCGGCCGGCCACGCTGCTCAGTGCCCTATGCGTTTGCCGTCGACAGGGACGGCAGGTTCGGCATCTGCGGCTCCGGCTACCCCTGGGTGGCCTTGCACGCCTCCATCGACGGCTGGGTGGAGAGTCTGGCGCTCACCTACGCCGCCAGGGAAGAAGCCCGGCTGGTACGCCGGGTCACCGGCACCGAAGCAGACGACCTGCTCGCGAGTCTGGCCGCACAACCGCCGATCGCCGCGGTGGCCGGCCTCGCGGACAGCTGGTGGCGAGTTCCTGACGGGTTCGTCTCGGTCTCCCGCGGCGAATCGCTGTGCCTCAGCGGCGGGCGCCTCACTCCATCAGTCGTGAGCTACGAGGGAATCCCTCACGACTTCTGACGGAGCGCACCCCACTCCACAGGTCAGGCGCTCGGCCGTCAACCACGGATGAGGGCGAGCACCTCGTCGGTCGTCCGGACGTCACCGAAGCTGCGATAGACCGTGTGCTGGGTGGCGTTGTGGGACTCGTCGCGCGGGGCGGAGTTCGCGTCCGCGACCATGATGACCCGGTAGCCGAGCGTGCTGGCATCGCGGGCCGACGACTCGCAGCACACGTTGGTCACGGTTCCGGTGATCAGGACCGTGTTGATGCCGCTTTCCTCGAGCAGCGCCGCCAGCGGGGAGAAACCGGGGAAGAAGGCGCTCGCCGCGGTCTTCTCGATCAGCAGGTCAGCGTCGTCGACCTCGAACTCGTGCCACAGCCGCGACCTCAGCGGCCCCTCGCCACCGCTGCGCGAGAACATTCTGGCGATCTCCGGGCCCAGGAATTCTTCGACGACCGGTGCTGGTTCGACCTTCCCGGGCAGCACCCAGACCACGGCGCCGCCGGCGGCCCGCAGAGCATCAGCCAGCCGCGCGATGTTGGGCACGATGCCGAAGGTGTACTCGTTCTCCTGGACGAAGAACGGCACCATGTCGACGACCACCAGCGCCGTTCGCCCCGGCACGAGACTGGTGTAGGCGTGCCGGCGCCCCCGGCGCGCCTCCTGCCGGTCGTACTCGCGCTGTTCGATCTTCCACGCGTGCGTCTTCCGCTCCATCGCGTGAAGCTACCGCCACGGTCACCCCGGCAGGGTCCACCGGTCGTACGGATGACGCCCCGGCCGGAAACCGTGGGCCTCGACCATGTCGACCGCCGCGGACAGGCCGGTGCCGACCGCTTCCGGGACGTGGGCGTCGCTGCCGAAGGTGACCACCTTGCCGCCCTCGTCACGCCACCAGCGGACGATCTCCGCGGCCAGCGGGATGCGGGTGTTGACCTCCAGCGTCCGGTCCGTGGCGGCAAGGGTGCGCAGCGCGTGCCGGAACTCGTCCTCGAAGGCGTACAGGTCGAACGGCCCGGCCTCGGCGGGCCAGCCGCGGACGGCGTAATCCAGGTGGGCGAGGACCTCGAAAGCATCCGTACGGGTGATCAGCTCGGCGATCTCGGCCAGGTAGAGCCGCAGCACCTCGACGGCGGGGCGCTGCCGGTAGAGCGCGTTCGCCTCGACGAGGTTGCCGTCGACGGGCAGGGCGTGCAGCGAGCCGAGCACCCGTTCGTAGTGGCCGGTGCCGAGCAGTTTCGCGACCGGCACGGCGTTCCAGTGGGGTTCGCCCAGCTCGACGCCGCTGATGACGCGCAGCGACGGGAACATCTCGCGGCACCGTTGGACCGAGGCGAGATAGCGCTCCTGGTCCAACTCGGGCGGGACCAGCACGCCGTCGGGGCCGGTCAGCGCGCGGCGCACCGGTGAGCGCTCCAGAACCACCTCGTCGACCGTCCACCGGGAGTAGTCGACGTGCTCGGTGAACG
The DNA here is from genome assembly GCF_053603475.1 of Actinoplanes sp. NPDC004185. NCBI lineage: Bacteria > Bacillati > Actinomycetota > Actinomycetes > Micromonosporales > Micromonosporaceae > Actinoplanes > Actinoplanes sp. NPDC004185. The sequence continues at coordinate 18,376 of NZ_JBSGFR010000074.1, forward strand.
CGACGGCCGGAAGACCGAGCTGCACCGCGCGGGCGCAGGTCCGCTCCATGGAGCCGTCAGGAGCGTCCCAGGAGAATTCGCTGTGTACGTGGCCGTCCGCAGGCTGAATCACTCGGCCCACGGTAACGATCATGGTGCAGGCGTCGCGAGGTGGGTGCGCCTGCAGTCGCTGAGCAGCTCTACCTCCAACCCAGCTAGATCGGGCGATAGAACCCCTTTGCGGAAAAAGGCGCTATGCCGCGGAAGCGGCCAGGCACTCTCCGTTCACCAATGGCGCAGCATCACGCCGCCGCCCGAGTTGCCGCCAATCCGCCGGCCGAGCCGTCGGTCAGTGCTTACGTCAGGTCAGGCGACCACGATCAACTCGGCCGGACGCGGAACCTGAACGCCGACCGGGGGAGGCGACCAAAGACGAGACCGCGCAGCACGCTCCGCCGGCCATGCCTTCCTTGATCTTCCGACGAGCGAACGCACAAGAGCCAGCCGACGTTGCTTTCCCCTGGGTGGCACATCAGCGACGACGTGTTTCACCGGTCGCGGCGCTCCAGTGTCGGTTGCCGCCTGACTCGAGCCCTTCCTCACACGGTCAGGTAGCTCCACGCCGCCGCTGCTCGAGTAGATGACTGAAGACGTATCTGCGAATAGTGTCTGCATCGTTCATCGTCACCCCCACGAACGAGAGCCCAAGGTCGGCCGGCCGATCAGCGTCGCCGCGACGCACGCGGGCGAGAGTCGCCGGCACGGTCAGCTGCCGTCCGGCGCTGAACTCGACAACCACCGAATCCCCCAGTTTGACGGCGACCTCGGCAGGTGCGCTGCAGCGCATCCCGCCTTCGCTCAGGTCGACGGCCGTAACCTCGAGATCAGCATCCGAGTGACGTAGGACAACGGGCAAATTCACGTCGGCACGGACGAAGGAGCGTCGCTGGCAGCGCCCCGCCGCCGCGGTCAGGCGGACCGTCCACGTCGGCTCGGGACGCCGGGTGGTCTCCAGCACCGCGATAGGTGCCTGCCGCAGGTTACCTGCCCCGCCCCAGACAAGCAGACCGCCGTCGCCGGTCGCAGGCAGCACGAACTGCCCACTTCGATCGATGGGTTCCCTGAGCAACACCGTATCTGCGCCGACTACGCTGATCAACGCAGCCAGTGGTTCGGTGCGGGAGTCGAGCATCACGTCCACGAGTTCGTTGACCTCGGGAAGGTCTGCATCGGTAGCGTTACCCACCTTCTCCTCCCACGGCTGCCTCGGCGCCGCCTGCCTGTGGACTGCGGCACTCTCGAAACGCTAGCGGCGGGCCTCGCCTCCCACTCCGGAACGGCCAGATGTCCCCCGTTCGCCCGGACGAGCGCGGCACTCAGCTCGCCTCAAGCCCCTGCGGCGCACAGCTGACGAAAGCCCATTTTCGGCAGTTCAGTATGCCGGGCTATGGCGACGGCGGCCACCCAGCCTGACCGCTCGTGGGCCGCCGGCGCGCCCGGACGGCGGCATGTGAGTGCGTCAGCCACGAACCGATTCAGGCAAGAACAGGCTTTCTGCTTGCCGCCCGGAACAGGCCGGGAACTCTGGCCGAACCGCACGGGACTCTGAATTTCGGATCATTTTAGAGATTCAGCATAGGTCTGGACAGGGAGCTATCCTGTCGGCTCTCATGCTCGTCGCCGGCCTTGCCCAGTCTCCGGCATTGGCTGCACGATGATCAGCGCACGCACGTGATGCCTGGCTCTACCGGTCTGGAACACAGAGTGCACCACGTCGCCGGGATCGTTTCATGGCTGACGGCCGTGTAGACCGTCGCATTGGCTTCGGTGGCCCACTGCGGCTTGCGGGCGTAGTAACGCATGATCCAACGGTCTCGTTCCGGCGGCCAGCCGGTGAGCTGGACTTGGATCGCAACATCCGGTCCGCTCCACCACAGCTCGGCCGGGCCGGTCGCTTCGGGCACCGGAGGCGGCAGCCCCTGTTCGTCGGTGATCGGCCACGTGTGAGCCGGGACAAGGCACTCGAATGTTCGATGAGACCAGCCACGCACCTCGGTCAGCAGTGCGTGCCGCTCGAGCCTCTGCGTGACGGACCGGTCGATGACACGGTACGGCCATCTCCCTGGCCCCATGGCGGTGCGCCCGTCGAGGAGCACGTCCACACCCCAGGTCCAGTCGCCGTCCAGGATGCCGCTGAACGCCGGCCCGAGCGGGGTGTCCTTCCGTGACGTGTCGCCGTCCAGGCCGTATTCCATGGTGTTCCGGCCGACGACCGTACAGGTCAGGCCGCCGTAGCGTTCCTCGAACCGGACCATCGCCTGGGCGAGTTCGTCGGTGGGCGCCGGATGGGGTCCGGGCCGGGTCACGAGCCACGATCGGATCGCTGCCTCGCTCAGGTGTGGGCGGCGATGCGATCTCTCGCGCAGAAATCGGCGGACCCGGTCAGAGGCTCCCGCATCATCAGCAACGTATATGGACCGGAATTTAACACGGATGGTCGGTTCGCAAGGCCTCCGAGCGTGAGGGGCCGGCCGGGTCCAGACCCGGCCGGCCCCCGCGGTGAGGGAGTGCGCCTACCGCCTCAGGCGATCGTGCACGTCGTGCCGTTGAGGGTGAACGACGCCGGGCGCGGGTTGGTGGATCCGCGGTTCGCGTTGAAACCGAAGGTCACCGTCGCGCCCGGGGCCAGCGACGGGCTCCAGCTCTCGCCGGTCGCCGTCACCACCGTGCCGGTCTGGGTCACCCGGGCCGACCAGCCCTGGGTGACCTGCTGGCCCGCCGTGTAGGACCATTGCAGGCTCCATGCGCTGACCGCCGCCGTACCCGTGTTGGTCAGCGAGACCGAGCCGGTGAAGCCGGCGCTCCAGTCGCTCGTGGAGTACGCCACCCGGCAGGTCCCGCCCGCGGGGGTGTCGCCGGCCGAGGTGGTCACCGCCAGCGCCGTCGAGCGGGCCGAGCGGTTGCCGGCCGCGTCCCGGGCCGCCACCGTGAACTCGTAGCGGGTCGCGGCGCTCAGGCCGGTGACCGCGTACGAGGTTGTGGTGGGCGAGCCGATCAGGGTGCCGTCGCGGTAGACGTCGTAGCCGGCCAGGCCGCTGCCGCCGGTGTCGGTCGAGGCCGGCCAGGTCAGCGTCAGCCCGGTGGCGGTCACCGCGGTCGCGGCCGGGGTGCCGGGCACGCTGGGCGCGGCGGTGTCGGCCGGGGTGCTGCTGTAGGTCAGGCCGTAGCCGTACGCGAACAGCGGCGTCTTGCCGTCCCCGTCGTTGATCGGCTGCTGGCTCGCCGACTGCATCCAGGTCATCGGGAGCTTGCCGGTCGGCGCGTAGTCGCCGAACAGGACGTCCGCCACGCCGGCGCCCTCGCTGCCGGGCAGCCAGGCGGCCACCAGGGCGTTCCAGTTCGGCAGCTCGGTGGCGATGTCGAGCGGGCGGCCCGAGACCAGCACCACGATCACCGGTACGCCCGCGGCCCGCAGCCGCGACAGCGTGGCCAGGTCGGTGGCGTCCAGGCTCATCGAGCCGACCCGGTCGCCCTCACCCTCGGCGTACGGGGTCTCGCCCACGACGGCGATCGCCGCCCGGTACGAGCTGTCGATGCCGGTGCCGTCGCGCTGGTAGGTCACCGTGGCATTGCTGCCCACCGCGCTGCGGATGCCCTGCAGGATCGACGTGCCGGGGTAGGTCGACCCGCTCGCGCCCTGCCAGGTGGTGGTCCAGCCGCCGGCCTGGTTGCCCAGGTCGTCGGCGCTCTTGCCGGCCACGAAGATCTTGCCGCCGGACTTGGCCAGCGGCAGCACCCCGCCCGCGTTCTTCAGCAGCACCTGCGACTTGCGCACGGCCTCGCGGGCCAGGGCTCGGTGCGCGGCGCTGCCGATGGTGGACGCGTACGTGCGGTCGGCGTACGGCTTCTCGAAGAGTCCCAGCTCGAACTTCTTGGTCAGGATGCGCCGGTTGGCGTCGTCGATGCGGGCCATCGGGATCTGCCCGGCCTGCACCGCCGCGCGCAGGTAGCCGAGGAACTGCTGCCAGTCGTTCGGCACCATGATCATGTCAAGGCCGGCGTTGATCGAGGCGGCCACCTCGGCCTGGGTGAAGCCGACCTGGCCGTCGATCTGGTCGATCGCCGCCCAGTCCGACACGGTGAACCCGGTGAAGCCGAGCTCACCCTTGAGCAGGTCGGTGATCAGGTACTTGGAGCCGTGCAGCTTGGTCCCGTTCCAGCTGCTGAACGAGATCATCACCGAGCCGACGCCCCGGTTCACCGCGGCGGCGAACGGCGGCAGGTGCACGGCCCGCAGTTCGGCCTCGGTGAGCTGGGTGTTGCCCTGGTCCGTGCCGCCGGTGGTGCCGCCGTCCCCGACGTAGTGCTTGGCCGTGGCCAGCACGGACGCCGGGCCGTTCAGCGCGGTGCCCTGCAGCCCGTCGATGACGGTGGTCATCGCCGTGGCGATCTCCGGCTTCTCACCGAACGACTCGTACGTGCGGCCCCACCGGTCGTTGCGGGCCACGCACACGCACGGCGCGAACGTCCAGTCCTGCCCGGCCCCGGTGACCTCCTCGGCGGTGGCCCGGCCGATCCGGGCGGCCAGGTCGGGGTCGCGGGTGGCGCCGAGACCGATGTTGTGCGGGAAGATCGTCGACCCGAGCACGTTGTTGTTGCCGTGCACGGCGTCGATGCCGTAGATCATCGGGATCTGCAGCGGGGTGGCCAGGGCCCCGCGCTGCAGGTTGTCGTACATGTCGGCCCAGGCCGCCGGGGTGTTCTGCGCGGGGCCGGAGCCGCCGCCGGAGAGCACCGAGCCGACCCGGTACTGGGTGAGCTGGGCCGGGCTGATGACGGCCCGTTCGGCCTGGGTCATCTGGCCGATCTTGTCGTCCAGGGTCATCCGGGCGAGCAGGTCGGTCACCCGAGTGGCGACCGGCAGGGCCGGGTCCTGGTAGGGCAGGACCGCGGCGGACGCGGGCGGTGGCCCGAACGCCGCCAGGGCGGTCACGGTGGTCGCGGCACACAAGGCCGCGCGGAGGGCAGTTCGCATGGGGTCCTGTCTCTGCTGGTGGGAAGCGGGGGAACGGGGCTCAGGCGATGGTGCAGGTCGCGCCGTTGACGGCGAAGGCGGTGGGCCTGGGGTTGGTCCCGGTGTGGGTGCCGTTCATGCCGAAGCTCACCGAGGCGCCCGGGGCCACGGCTGCGTTCCAGCTCGCGTTGGTGACGGTCACCTGCGTACCGGTCTGGGTGGCGGTGGCCGACCAGGCCTGGGTGATCTTCTGCCCGGCGGTGTTGGCGTAGGTCAGCGACCAGCTGCTGAGCGGCGCCGTGCCGGTGTTGGTCACGGTGACGTTCGCGGTGAAGCCGGCACTCCAGTCGGTGGTGCTGTAGGCGACCCGGCACGGTCCGCTCGGCCCGGTGCTCGGCGTGACCGACGGGGTGGCCGACGGCGTGACCGACGGGGTCGCGGACGGCGTGACCGAAGGCGTGACGGACGGGGTGACCGAAGGGGACGGTCCCGGTCCGGTGCCGGGCTCGTTGCCCCACACCCGGGTCGTGCCCTCGTAGAGCGGGACACCGGTGTTCGCTCCGGCGGCCGCCTGGTACGACGGGTCGTCGGCCGGATCCCACGTGCCGCCCTCGACCACTCCGATCTTGAGCTGCACCTCCATCCGGTGCGCCGACTGCCCGGCCGGGGCGATGGTGTAGCCGGTGCAGTCCACCTCGACGTACCAGACGTCGCCGGCGTACTGCTTGGCCGCGGTCGGGCCCGGGCACCCCTGCGTGTACGGCGTGCTGACGGTCAGCGCGGCGTCCCCGTCACGGGTGAAGTAGTAGCGGAACTTCGCGGCGGTCAGGGCGCGCGCCGGGAAGGCCGACTTGTTGTAGACGATCACCTTGACCCCGGTCGAGCGGGTCTCGTTCTGCATCACCGTGGTCTCCACGGACAGTTCCGCCAGGTCCGGCTTCTCGGCCTGCGGGAAGTTGGCCGCGGGCGCCCCGCCGTACTCGCCGTAGAGCCGGGCCACCGCCGAGGTGAAGCCGGCGTTGTAGTCGGTGGCGACCTCGTTCATCACGTAGTCGCCGCGGCTGTCGGTGTACGCGTCGTCCGGCGCCGAAGGGCCGCCCACGAGAGCGCCGTACAGCACGTGCCGGGTCTGTTCGGGCACCTGCTGGCTGTCCCACCAGGACCCGTGCGCGGTGCGGTGGTGCGGGTTCTTCGGCGCGTTGGCCCCGAAGCCGATGACGTAGCTGGACTTGCGCGGGTTGGCGCCCAGCGCGTAGTCGATCTGCTTGACGGCGAAGTCGTGGTAGCGCGTCTTGCGGGCCGCGTCGGCCAGGTGGTCGCTGTGCACGAGCGCGACGAAGGCCGTGTTGGCCGCGTACCGCAGGGCGCCCCAGGTGTCCACGACGACCATCCCGCCGGGGGAGGTGCGGACCTTCTCGCCGTTGACCCCGACGGTGAACCAGTCCAGCCACCGGTTGGCGTCGTCGAGGTACTTCTGCTTGCCGGTCAGCTGGGCCAGCAGCACGTAGCTGCCGTACTGCTTGTTGTCCCAGGAGATCGTCCACTTGTACATCTTGGTGTTGGTCTGGTTCTCGTTGCCCTGCGCGTCGTACCCGGCCTCGGCCTTGGCCAGGTAGGCGGCGTCGCCGGTGGCGCGGTGCAGCCAGATCGCGCCCCACACCAGCTCGTCGGCGTAGCCGCTCCAGGACTTGTAGTACGACGTCGCGTCGGTGATGCACTCGTGGTAGCTCTTCCGGACCGTGTCGGCGAAGGTGTAGAGCTGCTTGGCGTGGGTGAGCAGGGTGTCGGCGTACCCGGGATCGGTCGCGCGGAAGACCATCGAGCTGGCCGCCATGGCGGCCGCCGTCTCCGCGGCCAGCTCCGTGCCGCCGCAGCTGGCGTCGATCTTGTACGCGGGCCGCGCCATCGGCAGCACCTCGGCCGGTCCCCACCACTTGTGGTCGGCGTCGCCGTTGCCGACCTGGCCGTAGAGCACGTTCGGGGCCGGGTGGGCCTTGATGAAGTAGTCGTTGGGCACCCGCAGGTTGTTCAGCAGGTGGGTGAGCTGGCCGGAGGCGGCGTAGGCGTCCCGGTTCTCCACCGCACCCCAGGCCAGCATGGTGGTGCTGAACGCCATGGGCAGGCCGAACTTGACGTGGTCTCCGGCGTCGAACCAGCCGCCGGTCAGGTCGAGGCCGACGTCCGAGCCGTCGCGCAGGGCGGAGTCGCCGCGCCAGGAGACCCGGTTCCAGGCGGGTTTGCGCCCGGCGACCTGGGCCTCGTAGAAGAACAGGGACTTCTGCAGGGCCTCGCCGTAGCTGTAGGTGGGGGCGGCGGCCGCGCCGGAGGGCGCGGCCAGCGCGATCCCGAGCGAGGCGAGCAGCAGGCCGACGAAGGACATGAGGAGATAGCGGCGTGAGGGGGACAACGGTGGGCTCCTGTCCGGGGTATGGGAGCGCTCCCATATCGCTGTGCCTCGATTTAACCCGCAGATGACGAATGTGTGAAGCCCTGATTTCGAAGCGGCACGTTCTTTGCATTGCAGTCGTATCGCCAAATGGCTAGGGTGGTCACGTTGCAGTCGTATGGCGATGGCGGGGGGCCGGATGTCGGTAATCGCGTTGTCCGAGGTGCGGGCCGGGACGCAGGAGCTGGTCGGCGGCAAGGCGGCCGGGCTGGCCGAGTCGATCCGGCACGGCGAACGGGTGCCGCCGGGCTTCTGCGTCACGACCGAGGCCCACCGGCGCGGCGTCGTCCCGGCCGCCGAGATCCTGGCCGCGTACGAGAAGCTCGGCGAAGGCCCGGTGGCGGTGCGCTCTAGCGCGACCGCCGAGGACCTGCCCGGCGCCAGCTTCGCCGGGCAGCACGACACCGTCCTGGACGTCGTCGGCGCCGACGACCTGCTCGCCGCGATCGAGGCGTGCTGGGCGTCGCTGCACAGCGCCCGGGCGGTCGCCTACCGCGACGCCCACGGCATCGCCGGGGACACGGTCCGGATGGCGGTGGTCGTGCAGCGGATGGTCGACGCCGCGGTGTCGGGCGTGCTGTTCACGGCCAACCCGCTGACCGGCAACCGCACTGAGATGATGGTCGACGCCGCCCCCGGTCCGGGCACCACTGTGGTCGACGGCAGCGCCCCGGTCGACCACTACCTGCTCGGCCCGGCCCCGCCGCCGGCCACGGGGTGCGTGCCGCCCGAGCTGCTCGGGCGGTTGCGGTCGGTGGGGGAGCGGCTGCAGGAACGGGCCGGCGGCCCGCAGGACGTGGAGTGGTCGGTGGACCGCTCCGGCACGCTGTGGCTGCTGCAGTCGCGGCCGATCACCACCTTGTTCCCGCTGCCCCCGCGGACCGGCCCGGAGCCCCGGGTGTACGTCGAGTTCGGTCACGTGCAGGGCATGCTCCAGCCGGTGACGCCCATGGGCCTGTCCACCCTCAAGGCCCGGATCGCCGGCATGCTCGCGGCCCTCGGCGTGCGGGCGGAGATCGTCGACATCGGCGGGCGGCTGTACGGCGACCTCACCGACCAGGCACGCCACCCGTCCGCCCGCAAGCGCCTGATCAAGCTCATGGCCGTCGATTTCGGTCCCCGCGCCCAGGCGGCCATGGCGTACGTCCTCGACGACCCCCGGTTCGCCCCGCGCAAGGGCGCCGCACCCCGCGCCGCCACGCCGTCGCTGCGCACAGCCCGGCGCGCGGTCACCGGCATCGTCGGCGCCCTCGCCCGCCCCGAGGCCGCCCGCGTCCGGATGGGCCGGGCCGTCGAGCAGTTACGGCTCGCCGCTGTTCCCGCGGGAGAGCTGCGCACCGCTGCGGACCGGTTGCGCTACCTCCGCGACAACGGGTCGGGCGACGGCGCCGACGCCATCACCTGGCCGATCGTCGCCGGCATGCTGGCCGCCACCCTGCCGCACCAGCTGCTCAAGGGCGTCGCGACCGCGGACGAGATCCACGCCGTGCTGGCCGGCATGCCGCACAACGTCACCATCGAGATGGACCTCGCCCTCTGGCGGCTGGCCCAGGGCGCCCGGCCGCACCGCGAGCTCCTGCTGGGCACGCCCCCGGACGTGCTCGCCTCCCGCTACCTGGCCGGTGACCTGCCGGAGGTCGGCCTGGCGGCGTTCCTCGACCGGTACGGCCACCGCGGCGTCGCCGAGGTCGATCTCGGCGTCCCCCGCTGGTCCGAGGACCCCGCGCCGGTCTTCGCCATGATCGCCAACTACCTGCGGGTGACCGACCCCGAGCAGGCCCCCGACCGCCGGTTCGCCCGGGCCGCCGCCACCGCCGAGGCCACCCTGACCGACCTCGTCGCGCGGGCCGGCCGGCGCCGGCCGGTGCGGGGCCGCCTCGCCGGTTTCCTGCTGGGCCGGGCCCGTTCCCTGGCCGGCCTGCGCGAGACGGGCAAGTTCGCCGGCCTGTACCCACTGCGGGAGATGCGCCGGCAGGTGCTGCTGCTCGGCGCCGACCTGACCGCCGCCGGCCGCCTCGACCGGCCGGACGACATCATGTTCGTGACCCTCGACGAGGCCGGCACCGACGCCGATCTGCGCGAGGTCGCCGCCGCCCGCAAGCTGGTGCACCAGCGCGAGTCGCGGCGCCGGACGGTCCCGGTCGCGCTGCTGTCCGACGGCACCGACGTCGAGGCGGTGCTGCCCGTGCCGCCCGCCCGCGACGGCGCGTTGCAGGGCGTGGGCGCCTCGGCGGGCCGGGTCAGCGGACCGGCCCGGGTGGTCCGTGACCCGGCCACCGCCCACATCGAGCCCGGCGACGTCCTGGTCGCGGCGACCACGGACCCCGGCTGGACCCCGCTGTTCCTCACCGCTGCCGCGCTGGTGACGGAGACCGGCGCGATCATGGCGCACGGCCCGACGGTGGCCCGCGAGTACGGCATCCCCGCGGTGATCTCCGTACCCGGCGCCACCGAGAGGATCACCACCGGTCAGCTGATCACCGTGGACGGCGCCACCGGCACCGTCACACCCGCCAAGATCACCTGAGCGGCGTCTCAGCGGCTCAGCCGGCCCACAGGAAACCCCGCGCAGTCTGTTCGTCGACAGAGGACAGCGACGAGGAACGGGGACAACGATGCGCTGTGACGGACAACAGGTGAGCCGGCGGTCGGTGCTGGCGGGCGGTGCGGGAGTGGCGGCCGCGGCGCTGCTGCCGACGGCGGCCACCGCCTCGGGCCGGGCCGGCGAGCGCGGCG